>DATAYL010000328.1:0-35238 GCA_036272575.1 Bryobacteraceae bacterium
GAGTCCTACTTCGATGGCAATCGGCTCAACTTTCAGCAGCGATTCCAACTCTTCGCGCGGGGCCGCCGGTGGCAATACTTTTTCTTCCACCGCGGCGATTGCCAGTTTCTTGCGCTTGAACCACCCGGCCGCACCCAGTCCTCCGCCCATCAGCAGAAAGGGAATGGTAGGCAGACCCGGAAACGCCGCCAGCAGGATCAGCACACCGCCGGAGAGCATCAGAGGTTCGGGTTTGCCGAACATCTGCTTTTGAAACTCTTCGCTGACGCGGACCTCCGATGTGGCACGCGTCACAATTAGACCGCCAGAAACCGAAATCATCAGCGCCGGGATGACTGTCACCAGCCCGTCGCCAATAGTGAGCACGGTATAGGTCTGCAGCGCGCGTTTCAGTTCCATGCCGTGCTGCAGCACACCAATCAGAAAACCAGCGACGATATTGATGCTCGTGATCAGGATACTTGCCACTGCGTCGCGCTGTGTGAAGCGGGATGCACCGTCCATCGAACCGTAGAACTCCGCTTCCGCCGAGAGCTGCTTGCGTCGTTTGCGGGCTTCCGCTTCATCAATCAGGCCGGCGTTCATTTCAGCGTCAATCGACATCTGCTTACCGGGCAGCGCGTCCAAGGTGAAGCGGGCGGAAACTTCCGAAATGCGCACTGCGCCGTGATTGATGACCACGTATTGAATGGCAATCAGGATGAGAAAAATCACGCAGCCGATCACGTAGTTGCCGCCGACCACGAAGTTGCCGAAGGCTTCGATGACGCTGCCGGCCGCTGCCGTTCCACCGTTACCGTTGAGCAGGATCAAGCGCGCCGAGCTGACGTTCAGGGCCAACCGGAAAAGAGTAAGGAGCAGCAGGGCAGTAGGAAATACACTGAACTCGGAAGGCTTCAGGATATACATCGTGACCATCAGCACGACTACGGACATGGCGATATCGAGCACGATCAAGATGTCAAGCAGCAGAGCCGGCATGGGCGTGATGAGCGCCACGATAATCGCCAGCACGGCAATCGGCACGCCAATTTCACCGATCTTGGGAAAGGGCAAGCCGCGCAGCCCTTTGGAGGCCCGCGGGTTGGGTATGGCTGTTGATTGGGCTGACATAAATTGCAATATTCCTCGGATCTCAGGCTGCCGGCATACGGCGTCCCATCAGGCGGTAGACGTACGCCAGAATTTCGGCGATGGCTTTGTAAAATTCGGGCGAAATGGCCCGTCCAACTTCGACAGCGCTGTAAAGCGCACGCGCTAGCGGGGGATTTTCGATCACGGGAATCTGGTTCTCGACTGCGATCTGTCGGATGCGCAGCGCGATCCAGTTTTTTCCCTTCGCGACCACGATGGGAGACGGCATGCTCTCGATCTCGTACCGGATCGCGACGGCGTAGTGGGTGGGATTCACCACCACGGCGGTAGCTTTTGCAACGTCCTTCATCATTTGCCGGCGAAGGAGGTCACGCCGCAAACGGCGGATTCTCGCTTTAACCTGGGGATCACCGTCGCTGCGTTTGTTTTCCTCTTTGATTTCTTGTTTCGACATACGCAATTGCGAGGAGTATTTGCGCTGTTGAATGAAGAGGTCAACCACGCCGAAAGCCACAAACAATGCAGCGGCTTTCCAGAGCAGGGAACTGAGGGATTCTCCAATTTGCGCCACTGCCGATGGAATGGATTCGAGTGGCAGGCGCAACAGATCCGCCCCATGCTCATCGATAAGCGAGCGGATCACGGCTCCCAAGGCCGCCAGCAGAACGACTGCTTCGATGGTTGATTTGAGATTCTGTGCCGGCAGATCTTTGAGCTTCGCCATCGGATTCAAGCGCGCGAAGCTGGGAGTGAATCGTTGGAAGCTGAACCCGAAGCGCGTCATGCCGAGATGCGTTGCGAGTGTTACTGCAAGCAAAGCGCCTCCGAACTCGAGCAGCGCCGGCAGATTCCGTTCAAACATCACACGGATCAGCACCGGCCACTCGCTGTCGGGGATTTCGCCGCTCATGGCACGGTCGAGCAGTTGGGGCAGGGAACGGCTGAAGGCGTCCCGCCATCCCGCCATTACGCTTCCAATCATTACGAGCGCCACGACGAATTGCAGGGCTGTCAGGAACTCGCGAGCAACCAAAAACTGCCCTTGCTCGCGCGCCTTTTTAACCCGCTGCGGGGATGCCTTTTCGCTTTTCTCTCCACCTTCTGGCATATGGGGCTACCGGACGAACATTCGCTGTAGCAAACGAATCACTTCATCCGCGTAAGCGCCGTAGAGGTGGGGCGTCACCGTCAGAATCGACGAAAGGACGAGCAGCGTTACCATCATCTTTACCGGAAAGGCATGTTGGCCGACGTGGAGTTGCGCATTAATGCGTCCAAGTAACGCGAGCGTCACTTCAGTCATCAATAAAAGCCCAATGATGGGTAACGCCAGACGTAAGCCGAACGAGAAAATGCCTGCTCCGACATGGATTACCTCTTTCGCCAGGTTCTGCGTCAGCGCGAAGGTGCCCGGCGGATAGCTGCTTAAACTCTCTGCGAAAAGTTGAATTAGCTTGCGGTGCAGCCCGGCCGTAAAGAACAATAGGCCCGCTAGCAATTGGGCGAGCACGGCTAAAACATCTGAATCCGCCTGTGTCGTCGGATCGACCACCGAGGCGTAGCCGTAACCGGCCTGTAGCGCAAGACTCTGCGCGCCAAGAGTAAAAGCCTCCGAGAGAAAGCTGACCAGCAGCCCAATCGACGCGCCCATTACGGCATCCGGTACGATTAGCGCGAGCAGGGTTGTGATGCTCACCGTTCCCAGGTTCAAAACCGGCCAGCGAGCGTAAAGTGCCAGTGTGCAGCCCAAAGCAAGGGCCGTGCGCGTGAGGCTTGGGCCCGCATCTTTAAACGGCATCGGGACAAACACGAAAACACCCACCATGCGGGCCAGCACCAGCAGAAACGAGATGAGTAAGGAAGAGGAGACGTGCAGACTAGCGTGCATAGCTGCCCAGATTGCTTAGAATCGCGAGCGCATACGCGGTGGCGTGTTTCAGCATCCACGGCAGCAGCACCACGAAACCAATCAGGCAGGCAGCTAATCGGGGAATTGTGCTGAAAATCTGGTCCTGCATGGAGGTCGCAATCTGTATCAGGTTCACGACGATGCTGAGCGCAAACGCAATCAGCAACAACGGGGCGCAGATCCAGAAGACGGCGAGCAGCGCTTGCTCGACTACTGTCACTACCAGTTGAGGCGTCATTGCAAAAAGCTCTTCATCAGCGAACCGATCACCAGATTCCAGCCGTCCACCAGAACAAACAGCAGGATCTTGAACGGCGCCGAAATCATGGCAGGCGGCAGCTGCATCATGCCGATTGATAACGTCACTGAAGCTACCGCCATGTCGATCACCAGGAATGGAAGAAACAAGACGGCGCCGATCTGAAATCCGGCCTTCAACTCGGAAAGGATGTAAGCCGGTATCAGCACCTTCAGACTGAGGTCTTGGCGATTATGCGGCTGCGGTTCCTTAGCGATTTCAAGAAACAGCTGGATATCGCGTTCCCGGGCAAACTTCATCAGAAAATTGCGCAACGGCGCCGAACCTGCGTCCACTGCCTGCTCGGTCGTGATCTGTCCTTTTTCGAGGGGCTGCCACGCCTTGGTATAGATATCGGAAAACATTGGCTGCACGATCAACATCGAGAGAAACAGCGAAAGACCAATCAGTACCTGGTTCGAGGGCGCCGTTTGGGTACCAAGTGCCTGGCGCAGGAAGTGCAGAACAACCGCGATGCGCAGAAAAGGCGTGATACACATGACCACCGCCGGCAATAGCGTGAGCAATGTCATGCCCAGCGCCAGTTGCATGGGCAGGCTCAGAGTAGGACCACCGCGCGCTCCCGCAGTGGCGGCTGATATGCCGAAACTACTCAGGGCGTCCGAGGCAGGAGCGGCAAATAAGAAGACCGGGAGGATGGCCGTCATTCTTCAGTCCCCGCCGATCCGCTTAGCGTCGCGATCCGACTACAGCCCGACGGCGACACACCGATCAGGAAGGTGCTGCTCTCTACGTGGACCAGGTGCAGCGCATGATGGGGGCTAAGGGCAATCCGTTCGATCACCCGCATCTGTTTCGGCTGGGATTTGATCCGCGGCAGACCGCCTGAAAAATGGGCTAATCCCTTCTTGCGAAGTAGAGTTAGCGTTCCTGCAAGCAGCCCAAAGACCAACAAGATAGCGATAATTTGCTGAACCACGTCATAAATCAGTCCGCCGGGCTACGGAATAATCTCACTCCCAAAGGCTGCTATCTAAGGAAATCCCCGGTGGCGCGGGCGCTCCTAGCCAAAGCGCCTCAACTTATCGAGGCGCTCTGGCCGAACGGGTTTCTCGACCCGCGCTTCTTACCGAACTTCCTAGTGAATAATATTCAGCAGATCCTGCGTCATCGTGTTGGCAGTAGTAATCACCTTGGAAGCCGCCTGGTAGCCGCTCTGGTACACGATCAGGTTCGTGAACTGCGTGGCCATATCCACGTTCGATGCTTCGAGTGCACCGCCGTCGATCTGGCCGCGGCCGCCGCTCTGGGGCACGCCGATTGCGGCCGTCGCCGTCTGGTTGGTCGCTGCGTAGTTATTGTTTCCTACGCTCGACAGCGAGCTCGGATTCTGGATCGAGGCCAATGCCAGCTGCGCTTCCACCTGCTGTTTGCCGTTCGAGTAAGTCGCGACCAATTGGCCTCCTGTTTGAATTGCGAAGCCGCTCAACTGCGCCGCCGCTGAACCGTCGGTCTTGTACGACGAAGAGGAGGTTTCAGCGTACTGGGTAAACAGTCCGGTACCGCTGCTGTCCGTCGTGTTCCAGTTTAAACTCAGGTTGCCTGCGCCGTCCGTCAGCCCACTGAGTGTAATCGGAATCGGCCCGCTGGCCGGAGCAGTAGCGCCAGTTGGAGTTGCGCTCTGAATATTGCCATTCGCATCAAACGTCAGTGTGCCAGAAGCGCCCGGAACCGTATAGGGTGAACCGGAGGTGCCCGCACTTACATCGGCGCCCGGTATGGTTGCGCTATAGTTCCAGGTGTTCGCGGTCGTCGCGGACTTGGTAAAAGTGAACGTAAGCGTGTGGGTATTGCCCAGGCTATCGACCACCTGCACAGGCGCCGAGACCGTTCCACTGGTCTGCCCGGCCACTCCCGCGGCGTCCAGATTCGCTGTTATCGAAAATTGTGTACTCGTCACCGGCGGCAGTACCGAACCAGTGGGCAGCACAATGTCGGAAGGCGCCACACTGGTATTTAGCCCGCTAGCTGTAGCGGTCCATCCCTGGACAGTCTCGCCGGTTTGTGTCTTCAACGTCCCTGAAGAATCAAGGGTGAAGTCACCATCTCGCGTGTAGAGCTGCTGGCCGGAAGGATTGTTCACCACGAAAAACCCGTTGCCTTGTATAGCTGCTGCGTAGGGTGAGGTACTCGACTGAATTGCGCCCTGGCCGAAATCCGTATCGCTGATCGGCACGCCTACGCCCAACCCTACTTGAAACTGGGAGTTGGCTCCCAACGCTTGGTTGAACAGATCTTTAAAGGCGACTGTATTGCCCTTAAAGCCAGTGGTATTGAGATTAGCCAGATCGTTGCCTGTGGTGTCAATCGCTTCCGATTGAGCTTGCAAAGCAGATAAGGCGATGGAAAATGTACTCGACATCTATGCTCCTTTAAGAAAACTCTTACTTACGACACGCTTCCTGAAGGGTTGGTGCCGTTGTTACTGCCGGTCGTGCTCGAATTGGAAGTAGTCGGCGTAGTCAGGCTCGAAGTTCCCGTCAGCTGCGTGCTGATTGCATCCGTATCCTGCCGAATCGCCAGACTTTGCTGCAGATCGCTGAACTGCGCCAGCTGCGTTACGAAGGTAGTCCCGTCCATGGGGTTAGTCGGATCCTGATTTTGCAGCTGAGAAACCAATAGCGTCAGAAACGTGTTTTCGTTTGCCAGCGGATCGTTGGCAGCGTTCGTATTCTGCGTATTGCTGTTATTGTTTGTCTGGTTTCCGGACTGACTGCCGGTAACGCCGTTTACTGTGGCCATGTGTAATTTATCCTTTTTTGAAATGCTCCGGGAGTGTTTTCAAATTCCTGCACCCACTCCGGGTCCTGATTCTGTTTTGAGTTCTGACGATTTCGCTGGTCTGAAGATCCCTGCTCGCGGCCGCCGCCCGAATATGGCGTTCCTTGCCGCTCTGAGGAATTCTTGCTGGAACTGGGCGTCCACGTTTCCGTCTTGTAATGATCGAGCGATAAGCGGGACGTGAGGTCGGTTGCATGGTCGCCAAGCGCCTTGGTTAGCGTGCTGTCAGTAGAACGAACACTGACCGAAAGGGAGCCGCCTCGCTCCACCATTCGAATGTCCACTCTGGCATTGTTGTCGTCGCTAATCTGCACGTGCGCGCTCTTGACCGCTTCTCCGCGAAACTTGTTGAACTCAGCTTCAAAATCCGTGGGGGCAGAGGCGGATGTTTCCTTGCTGCTAGCTGTACTCCCGCTGCCAGTTGCCAGACTGGTTTCCCCGCTGCCTGCATCACCCCCTGAAGACTGCGCATCGGTCTCCTGTTTGCGTTGCGTCTCGGCTAAGGCAACAGGCGGGACTGCCGCGACGTGGCTCGCCACCGAACCTAACCAACCGTTTGCCTGAGCAGACGCAATCGGCGCTGCGGTGGTGGCGGAGGCAACACTACTGTTTCCACCGATATTCATGGCGAGCGCCAGATCTCCAGGAGGCGCTGCCGTCGTGGCCGTACTGCCTGTTGTGCTCGCAGTCGCTTCGAGTTCGCTCGTCTGTTTTGTCGCGGTGTCCTTTGTTTCACCTTCCGGCGGATTGCTTATTACTTTTTCGGTGGCGATGGGCGCAGTGCCGTTTTGTAGGGCAGCCGTTGATAAATCGGCTACATCGTTCACTGCTACGTTCGAACTGGCCGGGCGGGGCGCACTTTTCTTCTCCACTTTGTTCTCGGTAATCGATTGAGACAGCCGGTTGGAGTTTGCTGGTTGCTTTTGGGCTGTACCGGCGCTAGCCGATGCGGTCTTAACATCTTTCGGATCGCCCACCGCAGGTATTTTGATGAAGGATGGCAGCGGTGATACCGGGCGGGCCGGTGCCTTGTCCTTAGGTTGCGGCGGCGGCTTTGGTGTGCTGTGCGGAGGATCCGACGACTTTTGATGTTCGCCTAACGCGTTCTGCAGCGTATCCGCAAACGACGATCCGGAACCATCTGATGCCGGATCAGCTTGGGCCTTGCGCGGAGTTGGGGTAGCCGGGCCGGCTGAAGGAAAACTCGCCGCAACGCTCTGAACGTTCACGGGAACGCTCTTTGCACGAGGAGTGCCAAGTGCAAGAAACAGGCAGTCTCAATCGTTTCAGGCTGCTGGGTTGTGGAAAATCGTCAAAATCTTGTTCGCTTCAGACTGCATTGCGTCCGAATTCTGACGCGCGCCTGCATTCGGCCTGTAGGCTACACAGCAATATCGCAACGTTTCGCCGGTTTTTAGAGGGAATTTCTTTGTGGCATCCCGCTTGCTTAAAAATAGCCGCATCATGGACCCTCTTACTTCTGCTGCTGCGGGCGGCCTGCAGGCCAGCATGGATTCCTTCGACATGCTCGCCAATAATCTCGCTAATGCGTCGACCAGCGGCTTCAAGGCGGATCGCGAGTTTTACAGCACGTATCTCGCGCCCGAAGCGGTGAACGATTTCGATCCGAGTGTCGGTGAAGCGCCGGTCGTGCAAAAGCAATGGACTGATTTTGCTCAGGGCACGCTGCTTTCGACGGGCAACCCGACGGATTTTGCGCTTTCGGGAAATGGCTTCTTCGCCGTCAACGGCCCCAAGGGCACGCTTTACACCCGCAACGGAAATTTTCATTTCACACCACAGGGCGCGCTGGTAACGGCGGAAGGCTATCCGGTCCGCATGGTGGGCGGACAAACGGTGCAGAACCAGTCCTCTGGTCCGCTCGAAGTAGGCAGCGACGGTCAGATTCTGCAGGATGGGAATCCGCTCGGGCAACTAGAACTCGCGTCTTTTAAAGACTCATCGCAGCTGCAGCGCTCGGCGGGCACCTACTTTCAAAACCCGGATGTCAACGCCAATCCGGTGGCAGCCTCGACAGCGCAGGTGATGCAGGGGAAGTCGGAAGCCTCCAATGCCGCACCGCCTGAATCAGCTGCGCGCATGGTCTCGCTCATGCGTCATTTCGAAATGTTGCAACACGCCATAAAAATCGGAACGGATATGAATCGCCAGGCTCTGCAAGAAGTGGCGAAAGTCGGTTCTTAAAAAATGAATTGGAAAAACACAGATGATACGAGCTCTTTATAGCGCCGCCAGCGGCATGACTGCCCAGCAGTTAAACGTCGATAACATCGCCAACAATCTGGCGAACGCCAATACATCAGGCTTCAAGATGCGCCGAGCACAATTCGAGGATCTGGTCTACCAGAGCATGATCCAACCCGGCGCCGCCGCAGGCCAGCAATCCACTGTTCCCGCGGGGCTGCAACTCGGGCTTGGTACGCGAGCCGCTTCGACTGAGATTATCTTTAGCCAGGGTGCATTTTCCCAAACGAACAATCCGCTCGACATGGTGATCCAGGGCAAAGGCTTTTTTCAAATCAGGCAGCAATCGGGAGAACTTGCCTATACGCGATCCGGTTCCTTCACGCAGGATCGCAACGGCAATATCGTCGATGCTAATGGCAATTTTCTCGAGCCGCAAATTACCATTCCAGCTACTGCGCAAAGCATCACAGTGGCACAGGATGGCACTGTGAGTTACACGCTGCCGAATCAAACCGCTGCCCAGAAAGCCGGTCAGATTCAGCTGGCGAATTTTCAAAACCCCGCTGGCCTGAATAGTATCGGTAATACTCTTTTCACGGCTACCGACGCCTCCGGCGATCCGCAGGTCGGTGTACCGGGTGGTCCGGATGGCCTCGGTTCCCTCATGCAGGGCTATACCGAACAGTCAAACGTGGATGTAGTCGAAGAATTCGTCAATCTCATTCAAAGCCAGCGCGCGTACGAAGCGAACTCGAAGGTGGTTAAAGCGGCCGACGACATGTATCAACAGGTCAACCAAGTGGTGTCCTAAATGTTCGCGCTTATTTTCGCAGTATTACAGCCTCTCGCCTGCCATCTCATCCATGCGGATTGGATTTATGGGCGCGATCTCGCCGCGGCCGCACCTGCATTTTCGAGCCTCGCGCCCGATGCACACATCGGGCTGGCACCTTTTCCCGGCCTGCAGAGAACCTTTCACATTGGCGAGCTGAAGCGTCTTGCGCTGGCAAATCATGTTGCCGGGGAGATCGCGTCGGATGTATGTTTCACGTGGGATGTAAAGGTTCCAGACCGCATGCAGATGGCTGCGGCCATGCGCCGGACGTTGGCGGGTCGCGCGGCCACGATCGACATCGTCCAAAGCAGTCTCATTTCCGCGCCGTCTGGCGAGATGGTGTTTCCGTTATCCGGCTTCACGGCAGGTTCCGATAAGCCCTCGCTCTGGCGCGGTTACGTGCAATACACGGGATCGATGCGCTTTCCAATCTGGGCGAATGTGTTGGTTCGCGTGAAAGAACAACATGTCGCGCCGTTGAACGAGCTGAAGTACGGCGACTCGCTGCAACTCGACCAATTGACCTCTCAAACCTATGAGGGGCCGTTGCGCCGCGACAAATACCTGCTGGATGCGCGTGCCTTTGCCGGCTTCCGCTGCATGCGATCTATCAGCGCCGGGACTGAGCTCACCGAAGATATGCTGGCTGCGCCGCTCGAAGTGAATCGCGGAGATACGGTAGACGCAATCGTTCAGACCGGCGGCGCCAAGCTCGATTTGAAGGCCATTGCGGAGACCGATGGGCGCAAGGGTCAGGTCATCTCTGTACGAAATCCCCACAGCGGCCGTGTCTTCCGTGGGCGAGTGGAAGAAAAAGGAGTAGTGACCGTCGTACCGGGCGGCTCTTACGGCCTGGTTGTCGAAGCTAAACTTTCATGAGTCGATCATTTACCCTGCTGCTTTGCGTTCTCTCTACTACCGTTCTCTTCGGGCAACAGCAGCAGCAAAAGAAAAAAGCCCCGCCCGTGCAAGAATCGGCGCTGGACAAATACGTGGCGGAAGCTCACCGGCGCGCCGCATCGGCGATATCGGAGAGTCCCGGCTCGCTGTGGTCAGCACCCTCTACGCTGTCCGACCTGGCGGCCGACGTACACGCTCGCAGCGTCGACGACATCGTGACAATCGTGGTCAACGAGACTGCCTCCGCAGTGGCTACGGGCCAGACAAAAACATCGCGCGCTTCCAATTCCAACTCCTCAATTTCGTCTGCCGGTCTGCCTGCGGCAGTAGCGGGCCCGCTCGCCAATCTCCTAACCCTGAATGGAAATCAGTCACTTGATGGAGAAGGCACGACCTCGCGCATATCCACTTTGACCGCGACGCTCTCGGCCCGCGTTATCGATGTTCTGCCTAACGGTTACCTGGTGATCGAAGGCTCCAAAGTCACGCTGGTGAACTCAGAGAACCAGGTAATCACTGTGCGAGGCGTAATTCGCCCAACTGATCTTTCAAATGCCAACACCATTCTCTCGGGCAGCATCGCGCAAATGGAGTTGAAGATCAACGGCAAGGGTGTCATAAACGACAACATCCGCCGCCCGAATTTCCTCTACCGGCTATTGCTCGGGCTCTTGCCATTTTGATGGAGACTATGTTGCGCCTTTCCTTATCTGTTTTTATCGCCAGTGCGCTGGCCGCGCAAACTGCCCGGCAGTCTATGCTGCCGCAAGTGGTTGTGATTTCACGCGACCCGTCCGCGCTGACGCAACTGCCGCCACCTCCAGAGATGCCCATGAGACCAACCCCTTTGGTGGCGCCCTGGGGAACAGACTCAACGCCGCGTACGGTGGATATACCGACATCGACCGCTGAGTTGCATGGTGTCCGGCTTAAAGATCTCGTCAGTATTGAAGGAGTCCGCACAAATCAGTTGGTCGGCTACGGACTGGTAGTCGGCTTGAACGGCACAGGCGATCGCCAGCAAACGCTCTTTTCGGCCCAGAGCTTAACCAACCTGCTGCTGCGGATGGGAGTGAGCGTGTCGCCAACCTTGATAACGGTCAAAAATACGGCGGCAGTCATCGTCACAGCCACTTTGCCCCCCTTTGCGCAGCCGGGCGAGAACGTGGATGCAACAGTAGCGGCAATCGGCGACGCGAGCAACCTGCAAGGTGGAATTCTTGTATTAACGACTCTGCGCGGAGTGAATGGTCAGGTTTATGCCACAGTGCAGGGTCCGGTCATCACGGGCGGGTTCATCGCGGGCAGATCCTCGGCCAACTCGCAAACCGTCAATCATCCGACCGTCGGAAGAATTCCGAATGGCGTGTCGGTCGAGCGGCTTGCGCCTTCAGTAGCGCTGGGAAATGTGGTCAAGCTACAGCTCAAGGAAGCAGATTTTACAACTTCGGCTCGGATCTCGGAGGCGGTGAATCACCGTTTCAGCTCAAGCGGCATTGTGGCGCACGCCAATAACTCCGACCTGATTACAGTGGACGTGCCGCCCGCTTACCTCAATCGGCCGATCGAATTCATTGCGGAGCTGGAAAGGCTCAAAGTCGAACCCGATCGCATGGCGCGTGTAGTCATCAATGAGCGCACGGGTACGGTCATTCTCGGCAGCGATGTGCGAATCGCACCGGTGGCCATCATGCATGGAAATCTGACAGTGCAGATCCAGACGCAGCTTGTGCCGTTGCTCAACGGGCCATTTTCATCGGCTCCAGGCACGGCGGTGCCCGAGGTTTCTGTTGGGGCGAAGAATGATAAGTCCCGTAACGTTCTACTAAAGGAAGGCGCAACTGTGGAAGAGCTGGTGAAATCGCTGGCAACGATCGGCTCAACGACGCGCGATGTGATCGCGATTCTTGAGAGCCTGAAGGCGGCCGGCGCACTCGATGCAGACCTGGAGGTTATCTAACTTTTATGTCAGTCAGTCTCGGTAATGCGACGACGCTCAATCTCGCCTACGGCTCGGACATTTCCCCAACAGCCGACAAAGCGACGAAGATTCACAAAGCCGCGCAACAGTTTGAATCGCTGATGGTTGGAGAGATGCTGAAGTCGGTTCGAGAAGATAGCTCCGACGGCTGGATGGGTGGAGGCGAGAGTACGGGCGACGATTCGGCGATGTCGATGGCTGAGTCGCAACTTGCCAATGCTCTTTCGCAGAACGGAGGGCTTGGTCTGTCCTCCGTCATCGAACGTTCTCTCACCAAAGAGAGTAATCAGAAAGTCGCTGAGACGCTTCCAGCCAGTTCTCCCAACTCTTCCGTGAACATGCAGTAGCCGCTTTCCGGACTCTCTAGCGTTTCCGACCGGTTGGATTCGATGGGAGCCGGGGAAGACGACCATTCCCGGGTGATACTCGCCGCGGCGCCGTACCAGCCTTCCAAGAGCGTCTTCAACAACCGTTCGGCCTCGAGCAAAGGCTCCTCGCGCTTTTGAGTGTGTGCGTCTATTACACGGCATTGGATGTAGCTGTAGAGACGTTTGAGGTTCGCGCTGATATCCCCACCTCTTTGATGATCGAGCGAGACCAGCAGCTCAGTCAGCAACTTGATCGCCTTGTTCACTGCTGTTCCGCGCCCCCAGATATCATTCATGGCTAGACACAGGCGGGCCTGACGAATTGATTCGATGGTTGCTTCGTAAAGCGCAATGACCAGTTGCAGCGGGTTCCCCCCGGCGAGGCTGCCTTCTGAATAGGCTTGATACGGATCGGTAAAGCTCAAGACTTCCTCCGCTTGTCATATCGACGGAAACGGGCCGCGAGTTTACATTTACTTTTCTTTTGTCTCTGCCCTATAGTCTTCCGGTGGGAGTGTCGAAAGATTAGCTGAGGAAAGATTCGTAATGATTTCGATAGTTGGCATTATTGCCGTAATTGGCGCGATTCTGGGCGGATACCTGCTGGAACACGGCAACTTAAAGGTGTTGATCCAGCCGTCGGAGCTGATCATTATAGGAGGGGCGGCGATCGGAACCCTGCTGATCGCGAATCCACTTCCGGTCATCATTAAGATATTCAAGGCTGTGCTTGGAGTTCTCTCGTCAAACAAATACAGCAAAGATCGCTACCTGAAGACCCTAAATATGCTGAACGAACTGTTTAAGAAAGGGCGCAAAGGAGGCGTGTCGGCGCTGGAGAACGACATTGAGGAGCCCGAGAATAGCGAGCTGTTCAAAAAGTATCCGGAAGTGTTGAAGGATCATCACGTGCTGCACTTTATTTGCGATACGGTACGGACCGGCATGAGCGGTACTGTGTCGCACCATGATTTGGACCAGATGATCGAGCTCGATCTGGAAGTGCATCACCACGAGGTGAACGTTCCCGTGCATGCGCTAACCACCGTAGCGGATGCTCTACCTGGCCTGGGAATTGTGGCCGCGGTGCTGGGCGTCGTGATCACGATGGGCGCGCTCGGCGGACCACCGGAAGAAATCGGTAAGAAAGTTGCGGCTGCGCTGGTAGGAACTTTCCTAGGCATTCTGCTCTGTTACGGATTCTTATCGCCACTCGCGGCGAGTATCACCAAGTCAAACGATGCCGAATCGCAGTATTATCACTCGCTCCGAACCGGGCTGATCGCCTTCTTTCGAGGTGCGGCGCCGATCCTGGCGGTTGAATTCTCGCGGCGCTCGATTCCGGCGGATGTGCGGCCATCGTTTAAGGAAATGGAAGAGTCGTTCCGCGGCGAAAAGGCAGCGGCTGCTTGAGACTTTAACCAATCGGCCGAACTATTCTCTTAACGATGATCCTGACCACCAAGCGCCGTTTGCTTGTCTTGCTGCTCGCGGGTGGCACACTCTTCGGGGCGGCAACCGACACAAAAACAGATGGGAACCCGGCATTGACCGCGCTCGATCTGCAAAAAGTATCGCTGAAGAAGCAGGTGGAGTCGATCCGGCAGCAAATTGGTATTAAAGTTGAGGCGACCAACTCGGATTTCGAGTTTCTGATGCCTCCGACCCTGGTGCCTGATGCAGGTTGTGCGGCGCTCAGCCGGGACGACGCCGAGGCGCTCATCGCGTCGGCAGCCAAGAAGGAATCGTTGCAACCGGAACTGGTGCGAGCGGTTATGCGTCAGGAATCGGGTTTCAAACCTTGCGCCGTGTCAACCAAAGGGGCCGAAGGTCTAATGCAGTTGATGCCTGCTACCGCAGTCCGCTTTCAGGTGACTGACCCATTCGATCCAACCACTAACGCGATGGCCGGCGCGGCGTATCTAAAGGAGCTGATGGGGAAGTACAAGGGCGATCTGCGATTGGCGCTGGTGGCTTACAACGCAGGGCCGTTGAAAGCCGATCAACTGGATCCGTCAAAATACCCATTGGAGACCCAAGATTATCTGGCAGCAATATTTGCGGAAATCGGAACCCCGGAAACAGCTAAACCGAAAACACAGAGCGCAAGCGATCCCAACGGCCCGCAACCTGTTCCTTAGCGCACTGGCGCTGGCTTTCATTGGTGCGTGCATCGCACGGGTTCCCGAGCCTGAATTTCGGTTTGCAATTATCGGCGACCGAACCGGAGGCGCAGTACCGGGCGTATACGAAGAAGCCTGGCGCGAAACAGCGATGGATCGCCCGGACTTTGTAATTACGGTAGGCGACTCGATTCAGGGCGGCGACGATCTGACAATGGATCGTGAATGGCAGCAATTTTCGAAGCTGCTCGAGCCCTACCGGCATTTCCGGATCTTTTTCACGCCGGGCAATCACGACATCTGGTCACTCGCATCTTCGCAAGCATACGAGAAATACAGCAAACGGCCGCCGCATTATAGTTTCGACTATAAGCAAGCGCATTTCGTGGTACTCGATAATAGCCGCAGCGATCAGATGCCGGCCGAAGAGCTGGCGTATCTGAAGCAGGATCTCGAAATGCACGAGCAACAGCCGTTGAAGTTCGTCTTTTCTCACCGGCCATCCTGGATTTTACAGACCGTATTGAGTAACCCGCAATTTCCACTGCACCAAATCGCCAAGCAGTACGGGGTGCACTTTATGATTGCCGGGCATATTCACCAGATGCTGAGCTTTGACCTGGAAGGTATTCGTTATCTCTCGATGGCGAGCTCCGGCGGACACTTGCGCGCGTCAAAGAAGTACGAAGATGGCTGGTTCTTCGCGCACTCGTTAGCGACGGTCAAGGGGAACTCGGTCACTCTTGAGATCAAGGAACTGGGGCCGCCGTTTGGCCAGGGGCGGATAACCGGTCCCGGCGATTGGGGGCCAGCCGGGCTAACGAAGTAAGTCTTCCAGCTGGATTTTGGTTTCAGTGCGCGAGTCGCGGTACTTCACGATGACGGGCGTATAGAGTGAGATGCCCCATTCGTGGCCGATGCCGGATTGCACCTGGCGGGAGCCGGCGACGACCACTGCATCTTCAGGAACGATGAGTGGCGCGTCATCAACGGCGCGGTGCACGGTGCGGCGGACAAGATCGTAGACCGGGGTGGAGCGATTCAGAATCGTGCCGCTGCCGAGCACGGCGCGGCGTTTGATAATCGTTCCTTCATAGACGCCACAATTGCCGCCAATCAAGACTTCGTCCTCGACGATCACGGGCAGGGAATTGACGGGTTCGAGTACACCGCCGATTTGCGAGGCGGCCGAGATATGACAGTTTTTGCCAATCTGGGCACAGCTGCCGATCAGGGCATGAGAATCGACCATGGTGCCGCCGTCGATATAGGCGCCCACATTCACGTACATGGGCGGCATACAGGTGACGCCGGGCGCTACGTAGCACCCGTCCCGAATGCTGGAGCCGCCGGGGACGACACGGATGCGGTCAGCGAGCGAGATCGGGCGTAGCGGGTAAGTCGATTTATCGAAAAATTGCGGGCTGCCCGCTTGAGGCATTTCGATGATCCGGCCCATACGAAACCCGAGGAGAATTCCTTTCTTCACCCAGCTGTTGACGCGCCAACCGGAAGCGTCAGCGGCGTCGGGCTCGGCCGAGCGGATTGTTCCGCTATTCAGCTGGGCGCGGAAGTCTTCGAAAAGCTGTCGATGGGCATCGTTGTATTCGGCAGGCGGTTGCGCGAAGAGCTTTTCGATGCAACTCTGCAACTCGCTCAAGCTCTCACTCCGGAGAGCAGGCCGACGCTTTCCAGAACGGCTTCGATCTTTTCCTGCGATGCCTTTTGCGGGGTAACCAGCGGAAGACGCCACACAGGTTCGAGCAGACCCATACGGGCAAGGGCGAACTTGACAGGACCGGGACTGGTCTCGATGAAATTGATTTCAAGCAGAGGCTGAAATTTCCGTTGAATGGCGCGGGCGGTCGCATAATCGCCGTTCAGAGCGGCTCGGGCGAGAGCGCTGAACTCGCCGGGAATTTCGTTGCTCACGACAGAGATGACGCCGCGGCCGCCGAGAGCAATGAGCGGAATGGTGACGGCGTCATCGCCGGACAGAACCGAGAAGGATTCCGGCACCCGGGCGAGGATACTCGCCATTTGAGCTATGTTGCCGGAAGCTTCCTTGAGGCCAATGATGTTGCCGATCTCAGCAAGGCGCAGGACGGTGGCGGGTTCAATGTTGACGCTCGTACGACCCTGCACGCTGTACAGCATGACCGGCAGGTCGGTAGAGGCGGCGATGGCCTGGTAATGCTGATAGAGCCCTTCCTGAGTGGGCTTGTTGTAGTAGGGAGTGACAGAAAGAACACCCGAGACGCCGAGCTTCTTTAATTCAGAGACGAGTTGAATGACGTGGTGGGTATTGTAACCGCCGGCACCGGCGAGAACCGGTACGCGTCCGCGGGCTTCTTCTACTGTGATGGCAACAACGCGCAGATGTTCTTCCTGGCTGAGAGTGGGGCTTTCGCCGGTGGTTCCGCACGGGCAGAGGAAATCAATGCCAGCATCGATCTGGCGGCGGACGAGCGCGCGCAGCGCGGGCTCATCGAGCTCACCGTTGGTTTGAAAAGGCGTGACGAGCGCAGTGCCGCAACCGGTAAACATGTGGACTCCTGGTTCTAGTTTACTTTTCGCGAGTTGTAAACGAACTAAGCGGCGCGGTAGACGCGCTCGCCGGCCACGATCGTCTCGAGGATTTCGAGAGAGTGCGTTTCGGGAGTCCAGGTGAAGCGGACCAGATCGGCTTTCTCGCCAGGAGTCAATCCTCCGCGTTGGCGACCCGCGACTCTGCCGACGCGAGCAGCGTTGGTCGAAGCCATCGCCAGGGCGGCCGGCAATGAGAGATGACCGAGGCGAATGCTATTAGCTACGGCGTGATCCTGCCGCAAGGCGGAGCCGGCCAGCCGCTCGCCGCCGCGCAAGACCACGCTGCCGTTAGAACGGAGTTCGACATCGACTTGGCCCAGGCGGTAGGGACCGGGTTGGCACATGGCGGGCATCACGGCGTCGGTGACCAGGACCGAGTTCTCAATACCTTTGGCGCGAACCGCGGCGCTGAAAAACGAACCGGGTATGTGAATGCCGTCAACGATAAAGGACGCCGCGAGGCGGTCCTCGGCGAGTTGATCCCAGATATAGCTCTGGGTTTTCGGGAGCAGGGGATGGGCGGCATTACCCAGATGAGTAGACATGGTAGCGCCGGCCGAAACGGCGGCCTGAATCTGTTCGGAGGTGGCTTTCGTGTGCCCGATGCTGGCGACTACGCCGTCACGCACGATGCCTTCGATATAGCGGGGCGTGCCTTCCCATTCCGGCGAAACCGTTACCAGGCGAATGTTCCCATCGGCAGCCTCCTGCCAGCGGCGAAATTCCTCGAGATCGGGCGGGCGGATATGTTCGATCGGATGAGCGCCGCGGGGACCATCTTCTGGAGAGATATGCGGACCCTCAATATGCAAAGCCTCCAGCGCATGAAAGACTGGATTGCGATTTCGCCGGAACTCCTGCTTGGCGCGAGCCAGGTTGCGGATCGAACTTTCCATGCGTTCGCGTGAGCCGGTGATCACGGTAGCGAAGAACCTGGTGACGCCCGTAGTGAACATAGTCTCGATAGAAGCGGCAATCGCCTCGGATGGGCTAGCCGGATCGTTGTAATCGACACCGGCGAACCCGTTCACCTGGAGGTCCACAAAACCGGGTGTCAGCCAGTCAACGGCGGGAGGAGGGTGAATCAAGTCGTCCAGGCCGAGGATGGCTTTGTCAAAGCGAATCTCGACAGCAGCACCGGTGGCCGGCAACTTGCCGATGATGTTCTTTTGCTCTTGATCCATGATCTGATTTCAACAAATAGGGTAGCGTTTGTTTTATCCACATTTTGCGCACAGCCTAATTCTGCTAACTGGGCTGATATGCAGTAGATAAAACGTGTTGAAAAGGTAGTTGGAAGTTCCAGAGTTGACTGGCGTTGCGAGGCGCGATTGGGTAAAGCTGGAGGTAGGCCGGGCGCGGTTCGGGTGCGAGCAGATTATCTCGGGGGAGGTGGCTGCGAGTGCAATGGCCGCGCCAGGACTCGAAAGGTTCTTTCCCGTTGAGCGGATCGTCCGGATTCGTTCAACTTCGCGGGGCGGAAATCAGATCGCTCGATACTCTCCGAATCGAACTGCGGCGGTTTCCGCTCCGTCAGCCACTTAAGTAGCCTCGAGAACTAGCGGTCGGCGGCTAGATCTACGGCGCGATGGGCGTGAGCTGCGCTGGATGGTGCCGGCCAGGTCAGACGGCACAAAGAATCGTTTCCTGCAATCAAGACAACGGCACGGTGTCATGCGCAGCAGCTTCATGACAAGGTCGCCGATCTTCTTGCGCCTGGAGAGACAGATTTCGATCGAGTGGCAGCGGGGACAGGACATAGAGATAGCTTTCAGGGAGCATATCGAGCGCGTAAACGCGGTTTTTGAGCGCTTTGCGCGCTGTACCTGGGAGGATTTAACCGTGACTCTTGTGCCGAATCGGAAACGTACTGTTTACAGTCATTTTCGTGGCTCAAAGGCGCCGCGCCAAGCCCCTCGGAGGAGGAGTTTTTCCCGTCTATAAAAAAGGGCGGTTCCGCGAACCTGATATTCTCGATTCTTTCCCGTTTTGAGATGGTCGTTTCCAATTATCCTTACTGGCCCAGGATCCTAAAGCAGGTAGGCGGGCTATTGGGCGTATTATTCCTGCTTTCCGTGCTCAGCCTATTGCTGGACCGGCAGCATCACATGCTGCGGTATATCAAGATTCCGGATGTGTTGGTGAGCATTCTGGGAGCGGCGCTGAGCATCCTGCTGGCATTCCGAACCAATTCTGCTTACGCACGGTGGTGGGAGGCGCGGACGTTATGGGGCGCGCTGGTGAACAACTCAAGATCGATCGCAAGACAGGCCATCACCTTTCCACGGCGCTCGGGCAGCCATATATTGCAGGAGGCCTCGGCCGCATTCTCGCAGAGTTTCGTTAAACGCCAGATCGCTTTCGTACACGCGATGCGGTGCGCCCTTCGCGGGCAAGCCCCCTGGGACGACATTGCGCCTTACCTGGACGCGGAGAGCCTGGAGGCGCTGAAGACCGTCAGGAACGTTCCCGCGGCCATTCTGCAAGAGATGGGACAGCAGCTGACGGCGGCAGTGGATCAGCATGTCCTGAGCGAGTGGCACATGCACCGGATCGACACGACGCTGTCGGATCTATCGAACATTCTGGGCGGCTGCGAGCGGATTAAGAATACGCCTTTACCGCGGCAATATGATTTTTATCCGGAACTGTTGATCAAGATTTACTGCGTGGCATTGCCGTTCGTGATTGTGGACGAGGTTGGGATTTTCACGCCGGTCATTACGCTGGTGGTGAGCTTTGCGTTCCTGGTGTTGAACCGGATCGGGAAGAACCTGGAAGATCCGTTCGAGAACCGGCCGTACGACGTGCCGATGACGGCTTTGTCGAGGACAATCGAGATCAACTTAAAACAGGCATTGCAGATGAGTCCGGTGCCAGATCCGGTGGTAGCGGTGGATGGAGTGTTGATGTAGCCGCGGTTGGAAGTTTACATAATATCTGTTATCGGACACTACCTTTGACGGTCGAGAACGTGGGTAAATATCAGGTCGCCCAAATATGAAAAAGAGATCTTTGCTTGCGAGTGCTGCGCTGTTACCGCTGTGTGCGGCTCCGGCCGCCTGGTCCCAATTGAACAAGAGCCGGGGTGATGGGCCTAACGGCGTGCCGGAAAGCTCTTTTTTTATCCATCGGCTGGGCACCGACCATGCGGAAGGAATCACCACGATTGACATGAATGGGGACGGCCGTCCGGACATTCTGAGCGGTGCCTTCTGGTACGAGAATCCAGGGCCGCAAGGGGGCGAGTGGAAGAAGCATCAGTACCGGCAAGTGAAGGTCGTTGGCGAGTTTGTGTCGGACTGCGGCGAGTGGGCGGTGGATGTCAATCACGATGGCGCGCCGGATGTGGTGACGACGGGATGGATGACGGACGGTCTTTACTGGTACGAGAATCCGAAAAAAGCGGGCGTGATGTGGCAGGCGCACTTGATCACCCACACGATCGAGACGGAAGGCGGTTGGATGGCCGATATCAATGGTGACGGCAAGCCGGATCTGGCGCTGGCGCACTATGGGAGAGCCGGTGTGATCTGGGTGGATTTCGCGGGGCCGGAGCCGAAGGTGCACCGACTAGGGGGCCATGACGAGGATGGACACGGAATTGGCATGGCGGATATCGATGGCGACGGAAAAGTTGATGTGATGACGCCGCATGGATGGTTTCGTAACGTCGATGCCAATGCCGATAAATGGGAATGGCACGGCGATTGGGATTTGGGCGAGACAGGATTTCCGATCGTGGGCTACGACGTCAACGGCGACGGCAAAATGGATTTGATCTACGGGCGTGGGCACAGCTACGGCCTGTATTGGATGGAGCAAACGGGCGCGGCGCCGAACAGGCACTGGGTCAAGCACACCGTGGACGAGTCGTATTCACAAATACATGTGTTGCGGCTGGTCGATATAGATGGGGACGGACAGATGGAGTTGCTCGCGGGCAAGCGCTACCGCGGGCATAATGGCAGCGATCCGGGCTCTTACGATCCGCTGGTCGTTTATTACTACAAAATCGACACCAAAACGGGCAAGTTTACGCGCTACTCGATCTCGAAGAACGGCACCGCGGCGGCGGGCACGCAGTTTGTGGTGGAGGATCTGGATGGAGACGGCGATCTGGACATTGCCACTGCCGGGAAAACGGGCGTGCATTTTTTTGAGAATCTGCAGGTAAATCATGTGCCGAAGGAGCAGCGCGAGAAAGAGCTGCTGATGAAAACGCAGGACTGGTTGGCACCGGGCGAAGGAGAAGAAGTGAAATGGCAGCATTGAGGGTGATGAGAATAGGTGGGACGATGCTGGCGATGCTGTGGTGGCTGACAGCACTTCCCTTCCCGGCCAGTGCGCAGCAACGGACGCCGCTTACAGCTGACGCGATTGCCAAGCGCAATGCTACCGAGAAAGAACTAGAGGAGAAGGCCATCGTCGAGCGCAAGGTATTGGTGACGATGCGCGATGGGAAGCGCATGGCGGCCGATATTTACCGGCCGAAAGATACATCGAAGAAGTATCCAATCATCTTTGTGCGCACTCCCTATAACTTCAACTACTGGGATGTGCAGAATGGGGTGCCCAGAGATATGAGTGAACCGCTCGATGCAGTCAAGCGCGGCTACGCCTATATCGAAATGAATGAACGCGGGCATTTCTTTTCGGAAGGAAACTACGACATTCTGGGGCCGCCGCTCAGCGATGGCGATGACGCGCTGAAGTGGATGTCGAGTGAATCCTGGACGAACGGCAAAGTGGGGACGATTGGCTGCTCGTCAACGGCCGAGTGGCAGCTGGGCGTTGCGGCGCTTGGCAACCCTGCATTTTCAGCGATGATTCCCGAAAGCTTTGGAGCCGGCGTGGGACGTGTGCGGCCGTATTACGAGCAAGGGAACTGGTATCGCGGAGGTGCGGTACAGATGCTGTTCATCGCTTGGATTTATGGGGAGCAGAATCAGATCCGGCCGATGTTTCCGCCGGATACGTCGCAGGAAGACCTGATACGCGCGTCCAAGGCGTTTGATCTCGCACAACAACTGCCGCCGGTCGATTGGTCGAAAGCGCTGCGGCATTTACCTGAGAAAGACATTCTGAAGGCGGTGGACGGGCCGCATGGGATCTTTGCGGATCACATGCCGGTCGCGACGGGCGGCGCGATGATCGAGCGCACACCGAACGACCCGGCGTGGTATCGCGGCGGCCTCTGGCATGACAATCATCCGGTAAATGTGCCCGGGCTCTGGATGATGACCTGGTATGACGTTTCAATCGGGCCGAACCTGGCAGCCTACAACTATGTGAGAAAAACAGCGCGGCCGGAGATTGCCAACGAGCAGTATGCGGTCATTGCGCCGACGCTGCACTGCGGGTATAAACGGGCGACAGAGAACACGATTGTAGGCGAACGGAACATGGGCGATGCGCGGCTCGATTACGACGCGCTGACCTACGGCTGGTTCGATCATTTTCTAAAAGGAGAAGATAATCACATCCTGGAGAAGACGCCGCGCATCCGGTATTACACGATGGGGCTGAACAAATGGCAAACGGCGGATACATGGCCTCCAGCGGGTGCACAGCCGATGACTTTTTATTTGACGAGCGGCGGAAAAGCGAACACGTTGTACGGCGACGGCAAATTGACAGAGGCGGCCGCCGCTGCGGACAAACCGGATTCGTTTGTCTACGACCCGATGAACCCGGCGCCATCCTACGGCGGCAATGTATGCTGCACCGGAAATGCGGTGACGGGCGGCGCATTCGACCAGCGGGTGATGGAATCGAGGAACGACATTCTGGTCTATACGTCGGAGCCCTTGACAGAGGGAGTCGAGGTCAGCGGACCGATTGAGCCAACGATTTACGTTTCGTCAGACGCGAAGGACACGGATTTCACGATCAAAGTGATTGACGTTCTGCCTGACGGCACCGCTTACAACCTGGATGAGTCGATTCAACGGGCGCGTTACCGAGACGGATATGAGAAGCCGCCGGTGTGGATGGAAGCGGGCAAGGTTTACAAAATAGCTTTCCAGCCGCTAGTGACGAGCGATTATTTTAGCGCCGGGCATCGCATTCGTATCGAGATTTCGAGCAGTAACTTTCCACGCTTCGACCGGAATTTGAATACCGGTGGCAACAACTACGACGAGACACAGGGAGTAATTGCGCATAACACGGTACACCACTCGCGCGAGTATCCTTCGCAGATTACGTTTACGGTAGTCAAGCAACACCCGGCGACACAGTCGGCGCAGCGGTGAGAAAGAAAGCCGCTAGCAGCTCCATGTTTCAAGACTAAACGCGGGGCGTGAGTACAAGGTCAACATCTACTTGGTTGGTGGCACCTTCTCCAGCGTTCCGGCCGGCAAATCTGATAACGCGAGGTGTTCGCGCAGGAAATCGAAACGGTCGTGGCGGGCCGCCGAGTTTAACGCATGGCTGGAGTTATAGAAATTCAGTTCCTTTCGTCCGGAACTCATTTCGTAGTAGTACTTGGCATCGGCGATCGAAACGTAGTCGTCGTGTGTAGCGTAATGGAACAAGGCAGCAGCAGGGCCGAGGTGCCCGGCATAGGTAGCGGGATCGGCCCAAGCATATGTGTCCAAATACTTGCGGAGCTTAGGCAAAGGAACGGATTTGCGGAAGGCGACAAGATCGGGGGCAGTGGAGGTAAGAACGGACTGTCGAATCGATTGCGGGCCGCCCATGAAGACAAAAGCGGCCAGACGTTTGTCGATTGCATCGAGGACGGGACCGGTACCCGCATCGAAGCTGTGCCCGACATAGGCGATACGTTTCGGATCTACCTCACGGCGAGCCAAAAGCAAGTCCACACCACGGCGCAGGTCGACGACCTGCTGCGCAAGAACCTCGGCTTGCTGAGGGCCAAGCGGATTGGGGTCCAGCCTAAAGCCAGAGCGGACGTAGGGAGCATCGATGAGAAGGGACACGACGCCGCTTGGCGCCATCGCAATTGCTTCGTCAAGAAATTCCTTGCGGTTGGCGGTGGGAGATCCGGGCATCATCCAATGACCCCAGAGAATAGCTGCAAACTTGCCTGTACCTTTCGGTAAGACAAGGTACGCGGGCACTCGTCCACCACGCGGGCTTGCATATGTGACGTCGTGAACGGTTACCTGACTAAGGTCCTGGACGGAGCCTTCCATCATGTCCAACGGAGCATGCTGGTCGTAGTGGAAATGCTTCAGATCCCGCTCAAGGGAGTCCTGTCCGAAGACGGATGCCACCACGAGGCAAAACAGCGTGGCAACGCGAAGCAAAATGTCGGATCGCTGTTTTGAAGAACAGGTACGCATAGCTGGATCAGCTTAGCATTGCGGCTGGAATTCGGTTTTACTGGCCGACGAAGCGGTAGCCGGGCTTCAAATCGCAGCGAAATAGCTTGGAGTCGTTCTGACCGGGCTTTTCGGTGCAGTTGGCCCAGGAAACGATCAGATCGGGGCCAAGCGGAAACACGATGTCCTGGCGGCCAAGTTCGGCTTCAATGCTCGGCCCCTCGGCGGTCTTGGGAAGGGTGAAGGTCATGCTATCGCCGAACAACGCGGGATAGGATTGACGGATCATATCGCTCAACACAGTGCGCGCAACCTCTGCTTCAAGCAGATAGGTGACTGTATCGGACCAATTCAGGATGGTGATCTTGAGTGTGCGTCCCTGGTCCACGAGTTCCTGCGAAGTGATCTTACTGAACGGACATGGGCCGGCAATGCAGGATAAGCGGGTTCTTCTGAGCTCATTACCTTGCGCATCGATAGTAAAGGAACGCTCGCTGGCCTTCCACTTGCCATCAGGGGAACACGGAGTATGTCCGTTGCAGGGGTATCCGCCTTGATTGGGAACTTCCAGCTGATTAACGATACTCCCGGTATCGGAGGTATATGAAGCTTTCTCGGAATAGCGCACCTTAACATTTGCGATGAGCACGTCGGATTGGCGGGAAGCGGCGTTCACTAACTGGGCAATGGGCGTGAGGCGCGCGATGAAGATTTTGTCCGAGCCGTAAACGGCGATATCAACGGGTTGATATCCGCTATGTTTGAAGCTTAGCCGAATGGGCGAGGGAGGCCGTTGTGAGTTATTGGTTTCAGGCGGCAGAGTGAGGCGCCACAGTCCGGTTGAATCAGACTTGGTACGCACAATTTCAGTGCCTCTGGTGGCGGAGACATCCGCGTCGGCAACGGGTAGTTGGTTTTTGGGGTCTTTGTCCTCGATCAGCGTCACGCCAGTTAGCAGGGTTGGCTGGGCGAGCACGACAGGATGCGTTTTGAACAGCAGCCAGCCTGCGATTGCGGCGGCGATCAGGACCGCGATCCCTACTGCAAGTAGCGCTTTTTTCAATCGGCTCATGAATCTCCGTGGTTAAATTTTATGATTGTTGTGGGGGCCATCTGTTTTCGCCGGTAATTGGAAAAGATCGCAGGCCAACTCCCATTGTCGAGTCTCAGCTTTGAAAACTTCTTATTCTGACAGGCGATCGCGCCGGAATGTACTCCAGACTCTCCTCGGGTGCGCATCGCTGCTGCCGATGGCTTCGCGCGGGTGGAGCCAAAAGGCGGAATCCATTACAAGCTCACCCGAGTTTGCCGCGGTGACTTTGTCACCGGATGAAGAGCAGCTTCTCGAGGAAATGGAAAAGGCGAATTTTCAGTTTTTTTGGGAACAGGCAAATCCGCAGACCGGTTTGATCAAAGATCGTTGTAATGTACGCACAACTGATACTTCAATTGTGGCAAGCATCGCGGCCACGGGCTTCGGCTTGACGGCAATCTGCATCGGCGAGCGGCGCGGCTATGTGTCGGAAGCCGACGCTCGGGAACGGGTGATTACCGGGCTGCGCTTTTTGTGGGAGAAGATGCAGCATCATCGCGGGTTCTTTTTCCACTTTGCCAACGCCGCGACGGGAGAACGCATCTGGGACTCCGAGGTCTCCTCAATCGATACAGCCATTCTGTTGTGCGGCATCCTGACCTGCCGCCAGCATTTTCACAGTTCGCAGATTACGCGCTTGTCGACGGATATTTTCAATCGCGTTGAATGGACGTGGCTCTCGGAAGACACGACCTTGCTGCCGCACGGATGGTCGCCCGATAGCGGATTCCTTCCCTACCGCTGGGATTACTACAGCGAGTTGATGATGATGTACCTGCTGGGACTCGGCTCCTCGCGCTACCCGCTCCCGATAGAAGCCTGGAAGGCTTGGAATCGTACGCCGTTCGAATACGAGGGAATGCGTTATATCGGGTCGTTCGCTCCGTTGTTTGTCCACCAATATTCGCAGGCATGGTTTGACTTTCGAGGGAAGCAGGATGAGTATGTCGACTACTTCAAGAATTCGATCATCGCGACTGGAGTGCATAAACGGTTTTGTATCGAGCTGTCCAAGCGCTTTCCCGATTACAGCGATGATCTGTGGGGCATTACCGCTTCCGATTCCGCGCACGGGTATGTGGTCTGGGGCGGACCACCAGAGCTGGGCCCGATTGACGGAACGGTAGTTCCCAGTGCGCCGGCAGGGTCGCTGCCCTTCCTGCCGCGCGACACTCTCAAGGTGTTAAAGAATATACGCACAAAATATGGCGCGAAGGCGTGGAGCAAGTACGGTTTTGTGAACGCATTTAATCCGCTGACCAGCTGGTATGACACGGATGTGGTGGGGATTGACACAGGAATTTCGATGCTTATGGCGGAGAACCTGCGCACGGGATTCGTCTGGGAAACCTTCATGAAAAATCCCGAGGCGCAGCGGGGTCTGCAGCGGGCAGGGTTTTCGAACTTCTAGGGTGAGATCACAAAAAAAACTAGCCGCCGGTGAGCTCGGATAGAATTTACAAGGCCGAAAGACCGGGGGCTTAGAGAAGAAGAAAAAAAAGGCCGCTCCAACCCTGTCAGGCGGCTGGAGCGGCTGAGGGAAACTTTTTCGAAATTAGCGGTGGTGACCGCCGCCGCCTCCGTGGCTGCCGCCGCTGTGACCACCACCACCAGAACCGCCGCCTCCACTGTGGCCGCCGCCGCTGGAAGAATGCGGGGCGCTGGCATGCGGAGTGCTGCCTTGACGCGGCGATTCATTGCGGGGCCGAGAGAACGAATTGGAGCCGGGGTTCGAGAAGTGCGGGGAGCTGTAATTCCCTGCCCCTCGTCCCGGTGTGTTGTAGCTGGGCGCGCTATAGCGGGGTGAGCTATAGGCGGGCGCGGATTGCCTAGAGCCGAAGGAATAGGACGAGCCAGGCGACCGCTGCGGTTGGCCGAAACTATGCCAGCCACTCCGCTCGGAAGCGCTGCTGTTGAATCCCTGGCGCAAGGCTCCGCTGTTTCCAGGGTCGCCAAAGCGTTGCCAACCACCTCCGGAGGATCGGTTCGGGGCACCAGCAGAGCCGGAGTGCGCCGAAAATCCCTGCTGCATATTAGGAGCGACACCATGCTGGGAGCGATTGGCGCCGACATTCGCGCCGAAACCTGCGCCACCCTGGCCTCGGTAGGCCGAGGAGCGGTTAAACTGCGGGCTCGAGAAGAAGTGGCTATTGGCTGATTGCGCCAAGCGAGGGTTTGAGGCCACACTGCGATTTGAAAATTGCAAACTGGAGCGATTGGGAGTGAGCGGAAGCTGACCACCACGGAAGGCGTTCGCACCTGCCAGTTGAGTGCGCGAGGCAGCCGAAAAATGTTGGTGCGGGCCACCGAACCCGTTATAGCCGGCCGTCATCGCACCACCTCGAAACGCGGCATTGCGGTACATATGGGCGATGTCCACATTTCGGGCGAAATTCGCATAGGGGCGGAAACCGCCTCTGCCGTAAGCTCCCCAGCCGCGTCCGTACCAACCCGGTCCCCACCAGCGATGAAACAGTTCGAAGGGAGCGAGCGCGACCCAGCCGAGACCTCCCAAAGCGACGCCCAGACCGAAGCCACCCCATCCAAAGAATCCGACCAGCGCCGGGCTCCAGCCGAAAGACGCGTGCAATCCACCAGGCCACCAGCACCAACCATAGTTGCCATTCACAAACCATCGACCGTAGTGGTAGGGCGCCCAGCCCCAGGGGGCAGAATCGACCCAGGTCCAGCCGTAGTAATCCTGCCAGGTCCACTGGCCTGTGCTGTAGGGGGACCAGCCCTCGGGTTCGGATTGTGGCGTCCAAACCTGTCCGTATTGCGAGGGGACCCAATTGCCATATCGATCCAAGTCGTCGGCTCCATAGGCGTTCGGGCTGACGTAGTTATAACTGCGAGAGCTGAGGAGTTCGCTGTCGCGCTGGGCGCTCCAGTCATCGAACTGATCGCGAGCGAGCATATCAATATTTTTTGATTCAGGATCGTTGGCATCGCCGCGGATCAGAACCGTCTGGCCGGCGGGCAGTTGTTGAGAGCCGCGCGGTCCGAAGAGTTCACCTTGTCCAACACGTGCTGTGATCTGCGTGGTGCCGTCGTTCAATACCGAGATACGGAACTCACCTTGGCCCAGGGGGCGGAAACCCACGCTGGGCGTATCGACTTCGGCCTGGGCATCCAAATTACGCAAGACGCGAAAAATGACGGTACCGGCCCCGAGTTGAAGTTGGTATCGGCGATTTTCGAGGTCGGCGAAGACCAGTTCGGTGTCGGGCGCGAGCCGGACGAGATTAGCGTAATCGAGCTCGACTTCAGCACGCGAACCGTCAGAGGTTTGCAGACGGTCGCCGGTAGCGAGAGGAGCGTTTACGACGGCGCTGGTCAGCGGTCCGCTTTCGCCTCGTTGCACGTTTACATCGCCCTGCACTATGCTGGTGCGGGCGATGCCATGCTGCTGATCGCCGGCGGCTTCCTGTTGCGGATCAGGCGCTCCAGCGCCTTGCGATGGATCAGCACCACCGTAGCTATTCGGAGGATAATTTCCGGGTTGATTGGGATATTGCGGGGCGCCCTGCTGCGAAGCCTGCGGATAAGCGCCGCTTGGACTGCCATACTGGGCAGTCGCGGCCGGATCGATGGCGAAAAACGTCACCGATAAGGCCATCAGCATTGCTAGAAATTCGCGTAACATACTGCCGTAGAACTAATAACACGTAAGCGGCCATTCTTAACCGACTGAAAGAAAAGGGATTATCTATCAGTTGTCGAGCGGCGCATGGTTGAAATCCACCACCCGGGCCGGTATCAACCACGCGAGGCATTGGTGTATGCATATTCTGGGGTCGCTTGCGTTTCCGGCTGGATTTTCAGGATGTTGCGCCTAAACGCGAGAGTTAGGTCCATTTTGATTGTCAGCCACCCTCCGTTTATCGTTGAAATATTGAGTTCGCGACCAGAAAGCTAGCTTCGCCGCTCCCCGCGCAGTTTCCAACTTCCGGTTTGCTCGTAACCGAGGACTCACTTGACCTGGAACTCTAGCGGCGGGAGCACAACTCTCTCATCTGGGTTGTAATAGTCGAACAGCACAGATTGCGCCGTTTTCGCATGAATCGCGAACCGCGCTCTGAATCCGAAGTTAAAATGGGCCGCGGCAGCTTGCGGCCAGAGATAAATCCCAACATGATCAGGCGCAATCTCGAAAGAATCAATCGCCCCTGTCTCGACCAGCGCCGTCAGGCTGCCGCGATCGACCTCCGCCCCCGGGGGCAGTCCGACATTCGCGATCAACATCCCGTAACCGCGGAATGAACTCCGCCCCGCGCTAACGTCACACTCGCTCAGTTGGTTGATCGCCAGCGTCGAGGGTGTGCAGTTCACCGCGAACTCCAATGCCTTGGCCCGCTCCGGTTTGCTCCACGGCTCGTACCATGATGCGGTCACCTGCACTTGTGTAGCGGCGCCGCCGGCGCCCGAGAAGGAAATCTGGTTGATTCCTCCAGAGCGCACGAACCGCGAAATGTCGATCGTCACCGGTCCCTGCACCACATCCGCCGCCTCCAATACCACCGGCATTCCCGTATGTTTGTTCACCGATAACAGCATCGTAGTTTGTGTCCGCCGTTCCACGCCCTTCCAAACGCTCAGCAACGCGTTCAAAACCTGGACGGTTGCCTGCGTAGTCGGCCACGCGCCGTCTGGACCCGCGTTGCGGCACAGGAACAAAACTCCCCGGTCGATTAAAGTGCTCAACTCTGAGTCACTGCCGTTTGTGTCGCGCCATTTCGCAAGCGCCGATACCACCAGCGCTGTGGTTTCTATCTGCCCTGCACGTCCCCATCCGTGAAACGGCGTGTTTCTCTGAAGATCCCAGTACGCCGTGCCTTGCTCGTCTCTCGCGCACTTCTGCAAATTGGCGACAGCACGCCGCGCTAGGTCCGCTTTGCCTGCAACCGTTGCCGCCAGCGCGAACTGAGCTATCGGATAAGGATCGTTCGACTGCGCCGCCTCGCGTGCCATCTTTCCCAGGTCTTCATCCACATCCGGCACGTTCCCCGATTGCAGCAGTGAACGGAGCCGCAGAGCCCGCGAAGAGGCATCTTCGGGCGCGTGGCTCCCAAGCCATTTGCGGGCTCGTTCCAGCCGTCCCGCATTCACGGGAATCATCTCTTTCGCATCCTGCAGAAACTGGAGTGCATAGGCCGTTAGCGCCACGTCCGGCCGGTCCTGCCGCCCCCAATAAGAAAATGCGCCATCAGCATCCTGATAGTTGAGCAGCCGCTCATAGCCGTCGCGCAGATTTTTTTCCGCGCGCAGCGCCAGATCCCGGCCATCCAGCTTCGTCTGCCGCAACGCCCGCAAGAACAGCAGATTTGGATAGGTGGAAGAAATGGCCTGCTCTGCGCAACCGTAAGGTCTTGTTAGTAGCGCGCGTACAGATGCCAAGATGCGGCTCAACAGCGAGGGGAAAATCCTCACTTGCGCTTGTACGCTGTCTGGAATCGCAGCTGCAGGTATCGCAAGCTGGAAAGGCCGGTTCACCGCTGCAACTCCGTTCACAACTGTTTCCCGCCGTTCGCCGTCCGGGTGAATGTCAATCGTTCTCTTAACTGCGTCCGAAGCATTCCGCCCAATCACAGTGACCTGCACCGGCGCGCGTTCAGCACTGGACAAGGCACGCAACGAAAGAACCGCTTCCGACGAGGAGGAGGCCGGTACGGTCAGCCGTTCCCGCGCGCTTTGACCAGAACCCAGCGATTCGCCGAGTTGACTGGAAACAATCAGTGGCTGCGGCTCCCCGGTGTAGTTGCGGATCGGAACTGGAACTGAGACAGAATCACCTGCGGTCAACACTTGCGGCACATCCAACTCGGCCAGCAGCGGCTGGAAAGCTTTGATTTCCGCGTCTGACTCCGCAATCTTGCCATCCATCGTCGAAGCGATAACAGCGATATGCCACGTGGTGACAGAGTCGGCGAGTTTCACCTCGATGGATGTCTTACCATCTCTGCCCGTGATGAGTTCCGGCGCCCAAAACAGCGTTTCTGGAAAGTACTCGCGCACACGCGGTGTGGAGATTGGTTGCTTTGCCGCAGCCAATTCGGCCGATTCGGTCGCGATGTGAACAGTGCTCGCCGAAACTTCCACCGTCTGCGCAACAGAGGCTATAATCAAGACTATGTTGGCTTGAGTAATCCGGTCCGCCTCCACAGGCAGAGCGGCAAGTTCGTAGCGCTGGAACCCCAGCGCCTCTGCACGCAGCTCATAGATGCCAGGCGGAACAACCGAAAATTCATATTCGCCGTTCTGATTCGTTTCGGACTCGTAAAGGCCGTTCAATACAAGGTGCGCTTTGGGAATCACCACACCGGTCTGATCGCGAACCTGCCCCCGAATCGTTCCTGTTCCTGCAACATGACCCGACGGCAGCTTACTCAACTGCTGGGGCGGCACACTCGCCTTTTCGTCCTGCGCAACCCTCCGGAACACGGCTATGGAAAAATCGTCATAAGTTCCGCGGAGGCCGTCCGCTCCAACGCTCCTGATTTGCAAAACGAGCAAATGCCGCTTAACCGGCGTGGCTACTTTTCGCTCTTCAACTGGGCGATGGTATTCGGCATACGAATAAGTCTCGACGTCGTCGCCCCAGGAGTCTTCTGTCGAAAACGACATGTAATAAGGCCGGCCCCATGGATCGCGCAAAGAATCGAAATCGATTCCACCTTGCCTTAAACGCCTGCGCACATCAGCTTCATCCTTCGGAAAGCCCGTTTGCGCAAAGATCGCCTGCTCAATTTTCCACTCTGCTGAACGAAAATAAAAACCGGAAAACTCACCCACAACGAAATCGTCGGCGGTATCCCATCGGGCGTCAGGCCCGGCGCTGAGAATACGAATCACGCGTCGTTGCTGTTGATAGGCGATAGCAACGCGCAGGCTCGCCCCCCACGGATCGCGCAGCTCGTCAAAGTCAATGCCTGCTCTACGGACAATGGCTTTGAACTCATCGCCAGTTGCGGGAAAGTCCGTCAGCCGCTTGAGTTGCAGCACCATCAGCGCCTGATATGGCGTAAACCAGTTCCGGCGCACTTCCAGCGCGACAAAATCATCAGCCGTATCGCGCTTCTTGTCAGGACCAGAACTTACAAGGCGTAGAACGTAATCCGATCCCTCGGTTGCGAATTCCGGGTACCAAGGCTCCATCCACGGATCGCGTGCCGCTGTGTACTGATAGCCAAGAATCGATTGGAGTTCAGCTTGATTGCGTGGGAACTCCAAAGTATCGGCGTAGTGTTCATCCAAGGCATTTTTGAGATGTGCGAGCGAATTCCCGGTCGTTCGAAGGAACGCATCCTTTATCTCCGTCTCGAGGTCGTCGCCATCGCTAACAAAAACCGGTGTCGGAACGAGCACCGCTGCCACAAGCTGCAGATCATCATTGAGTCGCGCCGGGTCAAGACTAGCCAAATCCCGCGCCCGTATGCCCGCGATTTCCTGCTCACTGTCGTAATCGAACCATTGCCGCGGAACCGCATCGGTCCGCGCCCGCTCGAAAACGCTTTCGTCCACAATCGCCACGCCCAGCGCGGCCGCATTTGAGGTTTCGAACTTCACGGTGGCCAGGTCTCCCGGATGATATGTCGCTGCCGCCGGCGTCGCTCGAACATTGAAATCAGTCCGGCCAACAAAGATCACCGTGCGCGCGGCAGAGCTATTCACGGCTGCCGAAGTAATGCCAATCGAGATCTGGCTGCCGAAATGCGCTTCATACGGAATCTCGATCTCAGCCGCTCCCTCCTTGAGCATGATTTTCTTCGAAAGGACGGTCTGTCCGTCTGCGTTCCAGGAGACTAGCAGAATCGGCGCATCCTTTACGTCTCCGGTGATGCGACACGTGACGGCCTGCCCTGCGCGATAAAGAATATGGTCGGTTGCAAGCCAGAGCCGCGAGTCCGCTATCGGTGATACAGATAAAGGCTGCTCCGCACTGCCTTCCGTTGTGGTCGCACGCACCGCAACGGACTTGTAATCGCCGCGGGCAAACGTAAGTCGTGCCAAACCATAACGGTTCACTTCACCTGTTGCTAGCTTCTTTCGATCCGCAATGACCGAAACGGTCGCGCGCGCGGTTGGCCATCGGGTAAATACACGTTTACGTATACAACCTCCCCTTGTTGCGTCTGCTCGCGTTTTGCGACGTAGAGGTTGACCGGAAACCGTGAGACTCGCAGATCAAATTTACGTTGCTCAGTCCGGTTCGTAGACCTGTCTGTGACATAGGCGAGCAGATGACGATCGCTGAACTGCATTTGCTCCGGAACTTCACCTGCATCCATCGTCGCTTTAAAATGCCCATTCTTCAGTTCACCGGCCGCGATCGTGTGATCCGAATCCTCCGCCGCCACGCGAGCCGTTCCGCTCTCGACAGGCTTCCCAAACAGATACTGGGCCGCGATGTCGATTGCCGCCTTCTGCCCGGCCAGATAGAAAATGCGCTCGGGTCTCGCACTCACACGAAAGGATGGGAGGTCATAGCGCCGAATCTCAACATCACGGCTGAAAGTGGAATCGAGACCATTACGCCCAACCTCAATGATGTAGTGCCCCGATTTTGCATTTCGCGGAATGGACCAATCCGCCGAGGCAATGCCGAAGCGCGACGTATTCACCTTTGTGTCAAAGAGGACATCCTGCTGCTCATCAAGAACGCGGATCTCGTGTTCGAATTTCCCCCGCACCGGGCCGGCACTACTCAAGGACAGAATGCGTACGTGCATAGTCTGTCCAGGCTGATAAAGGGTTTTGTCTGTGTAGATATTTACCGCATCCGGCCGCGCCAGCAGCGAAACTTCCCGCCTCTGGACGTAGTCGCCCAGCTTGCCTTCAACCGTGACTGACTCATCTTCTTCGGACTCTTCTACCGGGATCTGCAGCATCGCTATGCCGTCGCCGCCCGTTATCGTCGAAGTTTTCCCACAGCGGATTGCAATGCCACTCACCGGTCTGTGCGTGATCGGATGCGCCGCAAGCACATGGATCGGATAAGGTCTGCCACGCCTCGGGACATCCGCGGTGACAATGCTAAGAGTGAAAGCGTCGTCTGCAATTTCAGGCAAGCTCAACATGCCCTGTCGCGGGGCAAAGGCCGTGTAACCCAGTATCGGAGCCGTTCCGTCAGTGGGTTACCCGCCGCAGAAAGCGGAAGGGGAACTTCAATCTTCGACTCGCCTGGATTCAGGTCGATGGCACGCCGCACCGTAAGATCCGGCTTGCCTTCCGGCGGGATCCATTCCAGCGTGAGGACAGCTTGCAGTGGGGAGTTGCTCGAGTTCCTTATTCCAACAGTGACCGTAGTCGGCGCTTTGGCCAAACGCACAACCGTGGCGTCCTCGCGCACAGCGACTTGTGCAGACATCGCACAACTTACCATGAAGACACACAACCTGCACAATGATTCAGGCCCCATGCGGCGTTGGTGCGATTCTACATCCAACTAATTGACTGCCGCAATTACACCTAAATTGAAATGGTCATACCTGTCGCATGTCCGTCCCAGGACGATTCGTGCATGCGCCTGGTGGGTTCGTATTCGCGGGCCGGAAAGTTGTCGACACCAACTTGCGCTTACCTGCTAGTATCGTGCCCCAGAAATATGTAAACTAAGTCCCGATCATATGCGTCCACGCGGTAGGAGGGCTGGATGCGAACCGGACGACCCAAACAGCCATTGGTTCTAACCGGAGAAGAGCAGGAGCGACTGAATTCTATGGCTCATCGGGCGCGCCATCAACCA
>DATAYL010000329.1:0-2449 GCA_036272575.1 Bryobacteraceae bacterium
TTATTCGGGGTTTTAGGATAGGTCTCCACAAACACCACTGTTGTCAGTTAGTGGATCGTCGGTAGCTCGGAACTAAGATTCCGAACGTAGTCCGAAGTCCGAAGGGTAGAGGAATGATAAGCACTCGGGTGGAACGGATCGGTAAACCGTAGGCCGTTACCCGCGAGGAATCGCGTTCGCCGTTTCCGTCGTTCGTCACGATATTGAGATCATTGGTGCCGGGTTTGAGGGCATACGGACACTCGGCATCTACAAAACATCTGTAGCAGGACGCGGTGTCAGAACGGCGGAAGTCCTCGATCATTGGAAGCTATAACCCCTCGATGAGCTGAATGAAGACTCCATCGGGGTCCGTCGTGACAATGCACCGAATGCCTTCCCCGAAAAGCTGCGGCTCGCGCGTGAGAAACTCGATGCCCTGCTCTCGCAAAACCGCCGCTGTGGCATCGATGTCCGACACGCGAAACGCGACCCGGTTGATCCCCAAATGATTCAAAGCTGGATACGGCTCACCTATAGACGCGGGCTCTAACCATTGCACCAGATCGATGAATGTGGTGGTGTTTGCCTGTGGTGGAGCTAGATACGCCACTGCAAGTCGGCCTGCCGGCAACTGAAAACCACGTGCAATTCCGTCTTCATTAACCTCGCCAAGCCGCTTGATGACTTGGAGTCCAAGTATTTCATAGAAGCGAACACTTCGTTCAAGATCCCGGCAAGTGATGCTTACATGCAGAAAATCATCAATTATTGTTGCTGCCGATGCGAGTAGAGCTGCAGGGCCTTCGCAAATACCTTCGCGTGGAAGATCGTCGCGCCTTGTCCACCATTCCCGTCGCTAGTCACGATGTACAGGTCGTTGGTCTCTGGCTTGATTGCCATGCTGGTCGATTTGAGATTGTGACCCTCATCCCGGCCTGGCAATAGGATTTGACCAATGGGTATGCCGTTCTTGTTGAACACCAAGACGCGGCCTTGACCGTACATCGCGACGTAAAGGTTGCCATCGCTGTCAACGCGCATTGAGTCGGGCGCGGGGCCGGTGAAATGGTAGGTGATGGCTGTTCCGATCGGCGCGATTGTCGTCGCGTCCGCCATCTCGACCCGGTGCAGAAGGTTTCTGCTGAACTCCGTGATCCACAAATCCTTGCCGTTTGGGCTGAGCGCAATGCCGTTCGCCATTGCAACGTGCGGGAGAACGGACGTGATCGTCTTGGCATCAGGTGAGACATAGTAGGGGCCACCTTTAGGCTCTGTTGAGATGCCCCGAAAGTCACTGAAGTAGAGGCCGCCGCGCGCGTCGAACACCAGGTCATTCGGCATATAGCCTGCTGCCGCGGGAACAATCGTCTGCATTCCCCTTCCGTCTGGTTTCACAGCGACGATTGAACCAGTTCCCTTGACCAGATTCATCGCAGCTATGAAGACGCGCCGGTCCTTATGGATGGCGAGTCCCCCGGGACTCACATCGTCCAAGTGAACAACTGGGGAGAGGCGCTTGTCCCGCGTCAGGCGGAGCACACGCTGACCGGACACATCGCAGAAAAGCAAATTGCCATTGCGATCGAACGCTGGCCCCTCCAGTACGATGGCTTGGTCGGAGACCTTGAACCACGGCTCGGCCACGATGGTCTGCAAGGTGCGCTCAGACGACGGGATGGGAACCGGCCCGCGAGTTTGGGCGTCGTAGGTCAGCGCGGGAGTCGCTCCACTCTGTTCAGCGTAGGTGCTGACCGCGAGACACGTTAAGAGGACTGATATCGCAAGAAGGGCGCGACGACCGGAGATAAACATCATAGGTCTATCGCCTCAGGCACGGTATTGTTCGTCGGTGACCTGTTCCATCCACTCGACAACCCTGCCGTCTTTTCTTTCTTGGATAGCAATGTGAGTCATGCCGGTACTCGCGGTAGCTCCATGCCAGTGCTTTTCACCGGGCGAAAACCAGATGACATCGCCCGGACGGATCTCCTCAACCGGTCCGCCTTCGCGCTGCACCCAACCCGACCCTGCGCTGACGATGAGCCTTTGTCCGAGCGGATGTGTGTGCCATGCAGTCCGCGCACCCGGTTCGAACGTGACGCTAGCGCCCTGAACAAGCGCGGGATCGGGCGCCTGGAAGAGCGGGTCGATCCGCACGTTACCTGTGAACCACTCGGAAGGTCCCTTTGAGGATGCTTGCGAGCCAACTCGTTTGATTTCCATTTTGTGCTCCGGTACACTCTTACGGCTGAAGCAGAGTCTTAATGGCCCGGCGGTCATCCATCGCTCGGTAGCCCTCGGCGACTTGATCGAGCGGTAGCACCACATCGAACACCTTGCCGGGATGGATCTTCTCGTTCAGCACCAGATCGATCAGCTCGGGAAGATAACGACGAACCGGCGCTGGGCCGCCGTGCAGATGTACGTGACCGAAGAACAGCTCTGGTCCGTCCAGTTCGACTCCGTG
>DATAYL010000330.1:0-15649 GCA_036272575.1 Bryobacteraceae bacterium
ACGTCGCTCATTACTTGATTATGCAGTTGCTGAAGGAGTGCGGGGTTACCGGGGAACCGGTTGGGATCCAGCCGCTGTATTTCGTCAATCAGATTGCGCAACTCACGCGCGGCTCCAGGATCATTTTGGACGGTCTGACGGAGTTGATTGAGATTGCTGACGCTTTGTTCGAAGACTCTTTCCGAATCGGAAGGAGTGGACGAAGTATCAGGAGCAACCGGCTGCGGCAAATTCGAGTTGTTGCCCGTATCGATCCACGGCGCAGGCTGAAGGCCATCACCTCGCTGCCCGCCGATGGTTAAGCCACCGCTATGGTTGCCATTGGCGAAAGCATTTTGCTGGCCTTCCGCCGAGCCATCTTGAACGGCTCCATTACGATCGAGTCCGTTGGATCCCCGGCTTTGTCGGCCGCTCTGCCCCATCTGGCCCGTCTGCCGGGCGCCAAGGTCGCGGGTTAGAGTCTCCATCTGACCGCGAAGGCGCTCCACGCGGTCCAGCGCCGTCTGCGAATCCTGTTGCGACTGCTCGGATCCCAGAGCCTGCTGTGCGCTGCGTATGCCTTGCGCCATCTGTTCCAGGCCTTTGCTGAGCACTTGCTCGCTTGCATCTGAGTTAGGCACGAATCCCTTGCGAAGGCGGTCTGCGCTGCGCTGTGCTTTTGTCTCTATTTCATCGCGATCCAGACCGCCAAGCGTGTCACGCAGCCTGGACGCGGCTTCACGCTGGGTTGTCGAAAGTTGGCGCTCGGTATCCCGCATCTCGCCTTCGAGGTGGCCGAGATCATTGGCGAGGTTCTGACGATCCTCGGCGAGAGTCCGCGCCCGGTTCCATGTGTTCTGCTGCGCCTGCTCGGATGAATCCGTCAATCCCTGTTCGAGTTGGCGCATGCGATCGGACTCATGACGTTGTTCCGCCGTGATCTTATTGGCTTGCTGCGCCATCGCATCCAGCCGTCCTGAAGCTTGCTGCTGTTGGATCCCACCGAGGAGGCTCGTTGCATCGTGGAGATGTTCAGCCGCACGGCGCGCGTCTGCTGAACTTTGCTGGCCGGACGCAGCCCGGCGCATATCATCGCCAGCCTGGCGCAGTTGATCCAACGCTTGTTGCACGCGCTGACGAGCAGAAGCAGACTGCCGTTGCGATCCCTGCCCGGACGATGCGCTAGAGGCCCCTGCCGAGGATCCGCTTTGCGATTGCGACGATGATTGCTGCTGGTTCTGGGAGAGCTGCTGCTCTATCTGTCGCTGCAACTCCTCGGCTTGCCGGCGCAGCATCTCCTGTTGCCAACGCTGCTCGAAACCCTGCCCGTTGGTGGCAGGCGATTGCTGTGCCAGATCCTGCTGACGCCGCGCCAGATCGTCCAGCTTCTTGAGGGCGTCATCGATCTCCCGGTTCTGCTGGCCTTGAGAGGAGGCCGTCTGGGCTGTTTCGTATTGGTTCTTCTGTGTATCAAGTTCGAGATCAAACAGGCTGGCGAGGTCACGCCCTGCCCCACTCGCGCCTCCACCACCACCGGCATTCCCAAAGGCTACCTGTATCTTGCGGAAGGTGGCTTCCGCCTGCAGTACGTGCTGCAGCGCCTTTTGCTCGTCGGGCAGAGCCTCATTCCACTTTTGATGGTGAAGCTTGTCGGCAGCCGGATCCATGACTTCCGCGGCTGCACCCATGTCCTTTTGAAAGTCGCTGAACTCTTCGTTTTGTTCGTTCAGATCGCGCATCTGCAGCCTGCCAGCGAGGGCGAGCGCTTGATCCCGAAGCTTCGACTGAACTTCAGAAAGAAACTTTGCAGTTTCAGCAGTGTGAGCAGAGGAAGCGGGCGGGTCGCCCTTCTGCTTCCAGGTTGCAGAGATGATCTCTTTCTCGCGCTGAGAAATATCGCTCGGACCACTCTGGCCGCCGGCTCCGCCACCTCCGCCTGCCATCTGTTGAGACTGGGAGAACTCTCTCTCGAACGGCTCCGCCTGAATGAAAGAGATGTCAGAGCGGGATTCCATGCGCGCGTCTTTTGCCGAGACGTAGTAACTGACGACGTCACCCGGAGTGACCTTAAAGTTCTCCAGCGAAAGAATCGTGGACCCATTTGCCTCCTTTTGACCGCGTTGTTTCAACAGATTGACCGTCTTATCCGGCCCGCCATTGACCGAGTAGTGAAGGGTGAGGTCGTCGATGCCAAATGGATCCTGAGCATTTGCCGCGACGGCAACCTCCTCTATCGGGCTCGCACGATAGTCGGGAGTGGGACGCGTAACCTGAATTTGGGGGGGCGAGACCTTGTCCGCCTCGATGAAGAAGTCTTCCGAAAGCCGCACAGCTTGCCCTTGATCAAGAGCAGCAACATGATATGCCCCGTCTTTGTTGATGCTGATCACACCGGAACTTCGATTGGCGGCTGTGCCGGTTAGGAAAATCTGTTGTCCGTTGGACAGCACCAGTACGCCATTCTGCAAAGGGCTGTCGGTGACCACCTCGAGAACAGCGTGAGTCCCTTCGATAGCGCGGAGGTCGCCGCCGTGCTCTTCGACTACGTTCTGCAGCCTTGCCCAATCCGGGAAGTGATAAGTGACACGGATCTGCTTGACTTCCGGCAAATCCACAACCTGCAGATGAAAGTGCGGCGAGAGTACCTTACCAGCCTGGATGTAGTACTCGACCGGTTCCGGCAGCCCGGCAAATAGAAACTGGTAGCTCGACCCACCGGTTTCCGGTTGCATGGTGATCTCTTCCCATTTAGACGAGCTTTGATAGCGGGCGTAGAGCTTGACCTTGTTGGCCTCCACCCCAATGGGTTGAGCAGTAATAAGTTCGTCAGCGTGACGGCGAATCGAGGCATCGCCCGGGATGACGCGAATGCCGTAGTAAGGTGCGCGTCCAGCGGTGCTTCCGGTCCACATCAGTCTGGACCCATAGCCCATGTAGCCGGGGCCAGCGAGAATGATCCAGAGTAGGGTGATGAGCAAAGCAAGACCGCTGCCCAGGTAGGCGAAGAGCTTCCAATCGGGGACAAGGATCCTTGGCTGTGCTCCTCGCGCGAGGTCGAGCGTGTCGGCTGCTAACAATTCCAGAAACGGCTCTTGACCCTTCGCGTCTCGCTCCGCAAATGTAATGAGGCGCTGCTGGAACAGTGAAAAAGCGCTCTCGGCCTGAGTGGCTGCGCGTTTGCGCGTAAGCTGTAGTATGGGCAGAACGATTCCGAAGACGAGGACCCAGGCGAGCGCCACAAACAGGACAACTCGTGAACCCGCCATACTCGGCCGCGAGAAGGCAAAGCGGTTCGCAGCCCATACGAGCACAATGGTAGTTACGAGTGCAGTCGCGATCAGGATCGCCGCGCCACGCATCAGGGAGTTCAGGCGCAGCCGGCGTTCCAGCTGAGTGATGTAGAAGTTGAGCTCGTTGCGGGCATTCATGAGTCCTCCCGCCGGATGCCTAGGTATCGGCTGGCAACCCAGGACTCCGCTATCGCCACCGCCAATACCAAGAGCATAACGTACCACCACAGCCCATAGGGCTGGTTTTTCTCGCCCGCTCGCTCAGCAGCGGCAGTTGGAGGCTGCGCATTGCGGCTGCCGGCCCAGAGCGCCTGTGTCTCGCCCGACAGCACGGAGAGGTCCGACTCGACACGATCCGGATTGACGCCGATCAGCTGCTGACGCCCATTCGCCAAGCGAAGCTGATAGAACCCTGCATGGGTCACCTTGAAGGACTGCGCGTTGGCCGCATCGAGCAACGAGAGGGGACGGCGGCCTTCCGGATCAACGACTTCGACGGCCACGGACCGCTCCTTGGCCCTTCGCAACTCGAGGACCGAATCAACCAGCCGAGAATCAGGTTCGCGGGCTGTGCCGGAGAGATAGAAGGCCGTATCCTGAACAAAGGGGACAAATTCCGCATGTAGCGGCAGATCATTGGTCAGGTTGTCGAGCCCGGAGGTGAAGAGCAAGACTCGCCCCTCTCCGATCTCTTTATCCAGGAGTATTGGCGTGCCGTCTGTGAGTCGGCCGCCGACGTGTGCAGCCGGATCGTTGACGGCGACGGCAAAGTAGAACTTCACCCCCGGCCAGCGGCCACCGTGGGCAAGAGGCGGGTATGCAGGATCGATGTCCCCAACCGCCCGATAACGATCCGCAGTGTTTGAATAGAAATGTGCCTCAACGCTACCCGCGCCCAAGAGAGGGATGCGGGTGCGGCGACCTGTCTCGGTTCCCGACGCCACCAAAACACTGCCTCCGCCGCGAACATAGTTGCTTAGATTGTCCTCCAACGACCGGGGAAGGGAAGAAACGTCCGATAAGACCACAAATGCATACTTCGACAATTGGACGTTGTCCGCTTGATCGACCGGCACATTTTGCGTCGCAAAAGCCGATTCAGCCGCCGCGCCCAGCGCCGCCTTAAAATAGACCGGAGATCGAGTGTCATCCGGACGATGGAGAAACAAAACAATCTGGGGATCGGAGCGCTGCACGGCAAAGAAGCTCACGTCATCTTGCGGGAGCGCATCGGCTGAATCAATGCGCACCTCGCAGCGACTCGCCCCGTATGGCACATCCAGCGAGTCGAATTCGATCGTCGCGCGACCTCCGGCAGGCACATTCAGCCTCCGCGACGCGATGATTTTGTTGTTTACGACCAGCCATACAGTGCGAACTGCCTCCGGCGTGTTGTAACCCGAGATCACGGCCTGCACGCGCGCTGTTTTGGGAGTCCACACCCTTCCAGGTGCGCTGACACTTTCCACGGTCCAGTTCGGCACCGCGCTGTCAACGACCGGATGTAGTACAAGCGACACATTCGCGGGCATAACCGCGTCTGCAAAGTTCGTCGGCATATTGGACTTTTGCAGATCGCTAAAGAGATGAAGCTCCACTGGCAACGGTGTGGTCGCGGCAAAAGATCGAATCGTACGCGCCAGGTCGCCAAAACTCCCGCGGCTATCGCCAGGCTCGATGCGGGCAATGGCCGTACGTAGCGCCCCAACGTCCCGGATTGGTTCAGTCCGCACCTGCAGTTGAGAGCCCAAGGTCATGACCTGGACGCGTTGTTCAGGACCACGGGACGCGAGAACCCTTTCCGCGTCGCGCTTCGCATCAGCCAAGCGTGAGCCGGCCCGCATGCTGAAGGAATTGTCGATCACCAACAGCACAAGCTTTCCGCCCGCCACAGCGCGCGGCGGCCGCTGAACAAAGGGATTCGCAAACGCGAGCACAAGCAGGGCAAGTAAAGCGAGGCGAAGCGCCAACAGAATCAGATAGCGAAGCCGCCGGTGCTTGATCGAACTCTGCGTGTGTGCTTCAAAAAACTTGAGCGAGCTGAACGGACGCGGCCTCGACGTCTGTCGCCGAAGCAGATGCAGATAAATAGGGACAGCGAGTGCGACCGAACCGGCCAGGAACCAGGGCGCTAGAAAGCCCATTCAGTTTCTCCCCCGCCGAATGGTGAGATATTCCGCGAGTGCCCCGTCGAGAGGCCGGTCGGTGCGTAGCAGGCAGTAGTCCATGCCGGCGCGCTGCACCCGGTCGCGCAGGTCGGCCAAGTGCGCGTCGATCTTGTTGCGGTATTCCTCGCGAGCATAGTCCGGCGTCACCTCCAGACGCTCATTTGTTTCCATGTCGACCAGGATCACGGGCGCATCGACGTCAGGACGGATCTCTGTTGCATCGAGAACGTGAAATAAGATGACTTCATTTCCATGAAAGCGCAAAGGTTCAACTGCGCGCACAACTGTTTCAGGCGACTCGAAGAAGTCAGAGATGATTAAGACCAAACCCCGCCGTTTGAGAAACCGCTGGAAGTGACTGAGCGGTTTGGCTAAATCGGTGCGGGCACTCGGTTCGGCCTGTTCCAGCCCGCTGAGGAGCCGGTGAAGTTGCCCCGCTCGCGTGGAGGGCCGAATGTAGTTGCGAACTTCGTCGTCGAAGACGATCAGGCCGGCGGCATCTCGCTGATTCTTGATCGCGAGATAGAAAAGTGATGCGGCGATGAAGCGGGCATAGTCGATTTTGCTCAATTCATGAGAGCTAAAGTTCATCGAATTGCTGGCGTCAAGGAGAATGGTCAGCTGGCTATTGGTCTCGCCACGGTATCGCTTGAGGTAGCAGCGTTCGGTGCGAGCAAAGACATTCCAGTCCACGTGGCGGAGGTCATCGCCTGGCGAATAGGCCCTGTACTCCGCGAACTCCTGGCTGAAGCCAAAATCAGGGGAGCGATGAAGACCGGCGACGAACCCATCGACCACGGTCTTTGCTACGAGATCGAGACCTGAAATGCGCGCGAGTACGGTAGGACTAAGGAAGCGCTGCACGTCACGCTCCTGGAGGAGGAGGTATTTGCTTGAGCAGACGACGAAGGATTTCGTCCTGATCGACGCGATCGGATTCGGCGTGAAAATTGAGCAGAATGCGATGGCGCAGAACCGGTATCGCAACTGCAGTAATGTCCTCATATGTCACGTGGTAGCGGCGCCGGCCCAGTGTGCGCGCCTTGGCGGCGAGCACGATAAACTGTGCCGCACGCACGCTGGCCCCGTAGTTGACATACTTTTTGATGAAATCAGGCGCGGCCGGCGTGGTATGCCGCGTTGCACGGACGAGGCTGACGGCGAAAGTTGCCAGTGACTCCGCAATGGGGACCATGCGAACAAGTTGCTGGAAATCTAGGATCTCTTCCGCGTTGGTGATGGGTTGGACGTCAACGCTGCGGTTTGCCGTCGTCTGGTCGACGACCTTTAGTTCATCTTCCGCACTCAGGTAGTCGAGAATAATGTTGAACAGAAATCGATCCAGTTGCGCTTCGGGTAAGGGATAGGTGCCTTCAAGCTCGATGGGATTTTGCGTGGCCAACACAAAGAACGGCGGCGACAGTCTGTAGATATTGCCGCGAACCGTGCAGGACAGCTCCTGCATAGCCTCGAGCAGTGCCGACTGTGTTTTTGGCGGGGTCCGGTTGATCTCGTCCGCCAGCAGAATATTACCGAAGATCGGGCCGGGAACAAACGTCCAGCGCCGATGGCCCGTTGTCGGATCTTCTTCTATGATGTCGGTCCCGGTCATGTCAGATGGCATGAGATCGGGCGTGAATTGGATTCTCTTGAAAACGAGGCCAAGCGTTTGCGCGATGGTGCGCACCATCAACGTCTTGGCCGTCCCGGGCAGTCCGGTAATCAAGCAATGCCCACCGACAAAGAGAGCAATGAGGATCTGGTCGAGGACTTCGTCCTGGCCCACGATCACCTGTCTTACCTGCATGAGAATCTTTTCGCGCGCTGACTGAAACCGGTCGACGCGCTTCTTCAGTTCTACGGAATCCAGATTGATGTCGGCAATTGTGGCCATTTCTATTTCACTTTGTTGGAACCTTCGAGCTGTAAGAGGAGTTGTTGGGCCGGGCGGTAGTCAGGCGCGGCTTCAAGAGCTTGTAAGACGCTGTCCTTGGCCTTGTCCGGCTGGCCGTTATCCCGGTAGGCCTCGGCGAGTTCGAACTCTGCATTGGCCTTATCTAGTGGATTCAATGCCACGACCGCGGAATATTCGCGAATCGCTCCGGGGTAGTTTTGCTGAGAATGCCACAGATTCCCCAAATGTCGGTGAAGTTCTTCGTCCAGCGGGTAGATACAATTGATGCGGTCCAAAGTTGCAGCCGCTTCTTTGGCTTGACCCTGCTTCTCTTCGAGAGAGGCCAGCTCCTTGAGTAAATCCGGATTGCGCCCTCCCGTCTTCTCATATTGTGTCAGAATGGCGGCTGCTGCCCGTGTGTCGCCCTTCGCAAGATCTGCCTGTGAGACAAATTGGTAGGCGTTTGCCTGATACACGTACCCTGGATAAAGTTCGATGACGTGGTGGCCTTCCTTTGAGACTTGATCATAGTTCCGGATCTCCGCCTGTGCCGCAAGCTCTTTAAGTCCGGCACGCCACTCGTCAAAGTGGGCCGCTATGCGGCCGTCGTTCTTGTAAATCCAATCCTGGAACTGTTTGTCGAATTCGGCGGGTGTTATGTCTAGTTCTTGCTGGATTACATCGGAAGTGGCGATTCGCTGAGCGTACGCATGCACCATGTCGAGCAGCTTGTCCGCCCCCCAACGATCCTGAATGTAATCGCAGATGCGGCCCGCCTGATAGTAGGAGACAACTACCTGGGCAGGATAGTCAGGACGCACGAAACCGCGATCCAGTTGGGCAATCGGCAGCAGCCTCTTATCGCGCAAGGCAACCACCACGTCGGGAGTGATTGGATCTCCCCATTCGGGCGATGCTTGCGTTTCTTCGTGGACCGCCAGCCCTTCGGCGAACCAGCGCGGCACGCGATGATTGGTGGCCGTGAGAATGTATACGTGGTTCATCTCGTGCCAGAGCGTGCTGGCCCAGTTGAAGTCGCCCGGCTTTCGGCCAGAGGGGCTGTCCGTGGCCACAACCTCGCCGAAGGTCGCGCCCAAGGCTCCAAGACCCGGCATCCCCACCGTACGCACCGCGAAATCCTCGTGGTCGGGATACATCTCAACCTGCACGGGACCGGGGAGTTTGATCCTGTACTTCTTCTCGTAGGTCGCCATGGCGCGCTTGAGCACCTCTTCAACGTAGGGACGGAGAAGTTCGGCTTCCTTCTTGTTCAGCTTAAGTATGGTTGTATTGTCGCGGTAGATGACAAAGTTCTTGTAGCTGTCGAGCAAGCGGAGGCTGTTGACCGTTTCCTCGCTTCGATAGCCATTGTCATAGGAGAGCTCCAACTCCCGGCGCGGCTCGTCCTGCTGGCCCAGCCGCATAAGATCGACGCCGAGCGCCGAATGTGCCGACCAAAGCCGCGGTTCGAGCTCGATCGCTTTGCGGTAGTAGACGACAGCGTCGTCATAGCGGTAGTTCAACTCGAGATGATGAGCGACGATCGCGTAGGCGCGGCCGTAGGACGGATTGACCGAGCGAACTTTCTCGAACCAGAGGTCCGGAGATTGATCGGCGAGGACTGCTACCGCCGCATGGATCGCCATCGCATCGAGCGCGTCGGGCGAGTCTTGGAGGGCGGCGTCCGCCTCCTGAACCGCTTTTGCCGTATCCGAGTCTTCAAGAGCGAGATCCGCCATAAGCTCATGGGCCTCTACCAGCTTGGGGTCCAGCTCCAATGCCTTCGACGTCCACTCAATCGCCTGGCTGTCGAACCCATCGGCGCTCACTAGGGCTAGCCCTAGGTATGCCCGCGCGGCTTTAGGATCTCGCGCCAGGGCTTCTTTGAAGAGACCCTCTGCATCTGTGTTGTTGAAGCGCTCATGCAGAAGCATCCCCCAGCGGATGCGATACGGCGCGTTGCTGTCGCTCTCAGCGACCGCGGTTCGAAATTCCTTATTAGCGTCCTCATACCTCTCCAGACCCCAATCTCCTTCGCCGCGTAGATAGGGATCACGCGACGAGGCTAGGGTTCGATAGCAGATTCGGCACTGGTCTCTATGGCCATGCAGGCGCAGCAATTCACATTCCGTCGGAGTGGCGCACAGTGCGATGTAGGGAGCGAACAGTGGGATGAACCCGAGCACCGGCAATTGCCAAATCCGCTTCATTTGTCCAACTCCGCCTGGACCCGGGCCAGGGTAAGCAGAGCTGTCGTAAGTTGCTGCTTGTAGTCCTCCTGCGACATTGCCGCCTTCTGATATTTGAGAGTGTCGATTTGGCGCTCGAGTTCCTCCTTCTTGGCGAGGAGGTTGCGTTTGGCCGGATCATTGAACTGCTTTTGCTCCGCGCCAAAGCGAATCAGCGTGAAGCTCGATAGGAGCCGGCCTTCGCCGGTGTCCGCTGCGGGAGCGCGCACCGGCTCATGCTGTCCCGTATCATCGAAAACGGCGTGTTCGGTCGCCAGCCTCTTTTGCGATTCGTAGAATTCCGCAGTCTTGCGCGTGGCGTATTGGAAGGCCTCGAGTGCCGTGATGCTCTCATTCTTGTCGACGTCGGCCGCAGGATCCTGCAGGGCTTCGATCCAATAGCGGGCGAAGACCGTGGCGTTTTTCTCGGTGCCGGTCTTGGTAGCAGCGATCACCGCGCGGCCTCGCTTTTCTAGAGCGACAATGGAGCCACCACTCGAACTCGTCGTATCCACAATCAACTGGCGCCCGGCCGGAATGCGATTGCAGAGCCTAGCAAGTTCCGCTGCCGTGATGTCGGGCCCAATCAGGTTGAATTTGTAATCGATACCGTCGTAGGTCCCGTGGCCGATGAGAACGAGTACGAAGTCATCCGTCGGTTTAGCATTTTCCGCGACCTTGTCCATTACTTCCGTGAAGCGGGCGCGGGTTGAGTCACGGCCCGTCAGCGTATCGACATGTGCGTCTCGGCCCCCAGCTACGAGCAGGCGGTTAAGATCGAGTGCAAGGGAAGTGAACTCCTTGTCGTAATCCGCTTCGCCTCCCAGGCCTGCGACCGTAACGTAGTAGACCTCGGCGTGTGCCAAAGAGGATGTACACAGGAGAAGACACAGAATCAGCAACCCATTATGAGCAAGGAAGGAAGATCGTTTCCACATTACACGACCCCCCACCTGCGGCGCAGGAACCACTCTGAAAGAGTGAGCAGCAACATCATCAAAAATACGACCGGCATGTTCCAGAGGGCCTTGGTCTCATGGACAGTGATTCCCGCTTCGGAATAAGAGATCTGCGACGGCAGACGGGAGAGCTGCTGCGGCCGCCAATAGCGGCCTCCGGTATCTGCAGATAGCCTCTCCAGAAGATCGCGATTCTGCTCCGTGTGAAAATTTTCGGCTACGCCGTTCATACGTTGGAAGGTTAGGACGTTTCGGCCAAGCTCCTGGCCGGCATGCTCCGCCGTCACTTCCGTCAGATACGAACCAGGCTGGGGGGCGGTCCATTGCGCCTGGTATTCGCCTGCGCGATTCGGCACAGGCGACAAGTCGACTCTTGCGGAGATGCCTCCCGGGCCGATGATGTGAGCTTCGACAGTGGCGTCAGAAGTTGGAAGATAGGTCTTGCCCCGAACAGCAGCCGACAGCTTGACCTGGCCGTCATCAAGCAAAATTTGATTTGGGACTGAGGCTACGACCTGATCGAGCGTGTCGGAGACGAGCCAACGGAGAAGCTGCTGCCAGAATCTATCGTGGCTCGTGTCACCCAGCGGCAGGCTCATTTGCCACCGCCAGTTGCCTGAGCTGGCGAGCACTGCGGTTCGTCCACGGCCAAAGTTCTCCGTAGTGAGGAACGGCAGATTGCGACCACCAACCTTCATTTCCGCCAGAACCACTGCGCCTGGCTTGGGCGTCCCGGCTTCCTGATAATCCATCAAGAATGGCAGCGTCTTCCATCGCTCAGCATTGTGTGCCGGATCGTCGATCAAACGGCAGATGAGGCTGTCCATACCTGGTGGCGTGAGCTCGACGGTAGCGGAAGCGCGGTGGAAGGTATTTCGCCGGTTGGGAAGAACAACAGGAAGGGCATCCGCCACGCTCGAGCTGCCCCACCCTCCGTCGGCAAGGGAAAAGCGGCCGCCCAGGAACAGCAGGCCCCCGCCACGACGATCCACAAATTGATGAATGAGATCCTTCTGCGCAGGCGTGAAATAGTCGGCCTGGACCGAGCCGATGATAAGACCCTGGAACGCGAAGAGCTCTTCCGCGTTAGAAGGAAAGCCACCTTTCAGTTCGTCCGCGTTGCGAATACCCTGCCGGTAAATGTCGTTCTCAGTGGTCCGCAAGATGGATGCTATTTGGACGAGCTGATCACTGTCTTCGGCGCGACGGATAAACTTATAGACCCAACGCGGCTCTCCTTCTATATATAGGATGCGCTTTTGCGTCGGCTCTACGTTCACAAGGCGGGTGAGCGAGTTGTTGAGCCGGTTCTCCTCGCCCGGAAGCAGGCTGATGGAAAATTCAAAGGGCTTCGCTCCCGCGTCTCCTGCGTTGAAGAGGAGGTTTTCCAATTGGAGCTTTCCATCGGCGCCCAGGACAATTGAGCGCGACGCTAGGACCTTCGTCCCATCCCGGACTTCAATCGTGGCCGGTTGCCGGGCAAAGCCGTGCTGGTGAATGGTGATCAAGGCGTTTATGCGTGAGCCTGCCATGGTGTGGGGAGAGACGACAGCATCGTCCATCTCGATGTCGTGATTGACTGTTTCCGGTCCGAGCCCCACGGTGTGCACAGGGATTCGGCGATTGCGTAACGCGGTGATGGTATCGAGATCGATGCCGCCGGAGTTATCCGAACCATCGCTCAACAGAACGATAGCCCCGATGGGCAGGTCCGATGTTTCTGCAACAAACTGTCGGAGGCTGTCACCAAGATGGGTAGCCGGGGCTGCGGGGCGCAGGGCGCTCGGATCTGGAGCGCGGGTTACCTGAGTATCGACGGTGTACAGGCGAACTTGGAACTGCTGGTTCAGTTTGTCGAGCACGCCGGATTGCAACGCATTGACGGCTTGTGCAAGCCGAGTGGTTCCATGCTCCGTCGCGGCCATGCTTCGGGAGTCGTCAATCAGGATCGCGATAATATTTTGTTGCGGTTTTAGCTCGGCAACAGTAATCGCCGGCTGCCAAAGCAGAAGCAACAGCAACGCCACCAGAGAGGATTGCAGAGTCCAAAGGACCGCGATTCTCCAGCCTCGCAAGCGAGTTGCTGCATGCCGGAGGCGCGAACGAATAAGCAAAGCAAGAGCAGTGGCAAGTACTACAACAAGCAGGCAAAGCACTGTCTTGGGCCATGGACCCTGAAGAACGAACTCACCCTTGGAGAAAGTGGTGACCGGATACTTGAAGAGCCACTGAAACATTGATCCAGGCAATCGCGAGACAAAATCGCAATGGCCAGCCCTTTCCTCAGTGTGTCATTCCATACACGACGTAATTGATTCCGATACGAAAGGCCATCGACGCGAACCGCTCGGGGTACTCGGGGCTATCAGCCCATTCCCAAGCGTCTCCAAGGTGCATGTTATGGCAGATGGCCACCATGACGCGGCCTCTGTCGTCCCGGATGGCACGCCATTTAGCCACATACCCGTCCTTCTCATAGGTACGGCCTGTCCTTACATATTGCTCGCCGGGCACCTGGAAGCGGTCGCCGAGATCGTAGAGCACATGAAAGATCTCGTCGTCGTTGCTCACGTCTTCGATGGGACGATCGGGAAGGACCATGCGTATCCCGCTCAGAAAGCTTTCCCAGTCACTAGTGCCATGGAAATCGTCGACCATGAGAAATCCGCCCTTCAACAAATAATCGTGCAGGCGCTTCGCCTCGGCGTCGGTAAAACGCCAATTTTCTACTTGGACGGCATAGAGCCATGGATAGTTGAAGACATCGTCACTGTCCAGATCAACGACCTGCTCCGTCGAACGGGCATTCGTTCGAGTCAGGCGGCGAAGGGCCATGAGAAACTGGCGATCTGCCTTGGGGTAGTCCCGCGACCAGCTCCAGCTACCTCCATAGCCTCCATAGCCATAACCAAAGCCTGCGAAGCTTCGCTCAGCTGCCGTGTAGCGCAGCCGCGACCAAGAGAATTCTGCTTTTTCATTGGCCGATCCCGGCGTGACAGGATCATAAGGTCTTGAGCCATACCACTGATACGCCCGCGATGTTAGAGAGAAAAAAACGCAGGCTGAGGCGACGAGAGGGAGCACTACCGAAATGCGCGGCAGCAGCTTCACGGGATACCCTGATGCTCTAGAGAGAGAATAGCAGAGCCGGCCTATCGATGGATTGTATCGGTCCCCGAAAAGTAGGATCCTGCTAACCATGGTGGCCGCTCAGGTTTTCCCATGAAACGCCGCGATTTCATAAGGCTTGGCGCTGCCGTGCTGGGAGCCTGGTCAACCGATTATTCATCGGCCCAGACCCCAGGAATGATTCCGAGCGGCGGCGCACAGGAACCATCGAAGGCGGACATCACTTTGCGCATTGCTCCCGTGACCGTCGAGCTGGCCCCCAACCGCATCATCAGCACGATAGGCTACAACGGCTGCTCTCCCGGCCCTCTTTTGCGGATGCGCGAAGGAGTGCCCGTGATGGTTGACGTTGTGAATGACACCGATACGCCGGAGTACGTGCATTGGCATGGTCTCCACATTCCCTGCGACGTAGACGGCGCAGAGGAGGTAGAGACACCAGCAGTGCCGCCTCGCGGCCGCCGCCGATACCAAATCACACCGCGGCCGGCAGGCACGCGCTGGTATCACAGCCACGCGATGGCCATGGACGATCTGCACAAAGGCAGCTATACAGGTCAGTTCGGTTTTCTGCTCATCGAAGCTGGCCGCGATCCGGGCCGCTACGAGCAGGAGGTCTTCCTGGCGGTCCGGGACTGGGAGCCGTTTTTCACCTCAGACCAGATGGAGGATGAAGACGAAGATCAAAGCGGACCACAGCCGGAACGGCCAGCCGTGCTCGACACGCGGCCCAATGGCTTGGAAGTAGGCTCCCAAATGTATTCCATCAACGATAAGGCCCTGGGTTTCGGCGAGCCCATTCGAGTGAAGCAAGGAGACCGCGTCCTGTTCCATCTCCTGAATGCGAGCGCTATTGAAGACCGCAGCCTTGCGCTACCTGAGCATACCTTTCACGTGATCGCGCTCGACGGTAATGCCGTGCCGTCGCCGCAATCGGTCCAGGTATTGCTGCTTGGTCCCGGCGAGCGCGCCGATGCGTACGTTGAGATGAATCAACCTGGCGTGTGGATCCTGGGAGCGCCGGAGGATGATATCCGCAACGGAGGGCTCGGCGTTGTCGTGGAATATGAGAATCAGCATCGGCAGCCACAATGGATTCCACCCCGGAAGACCTCCTGGGACTATACGATCTTTGGCACAAGCGCAGCGCCAACTGCAGTGATACCCGATCCTGACCACACCATCGACATGATCTTCACGAAGATTCCTGGCGGAGCAGGCAAGTTTAACGCGTGGCAGGTCAACGGAAAACAATATCCGCATGAGCGGGAATTCATATTGAAGCAGGGCGCCCGATACCGGTTGAATTTTCGCAATCGAACGGACGATGCGCATCCGTTGCACCTGCATCGCCATTCCTTTGAACTGGTCGACTACAACGGCAAGAAGACGTCAGGCATTGTTAAAGACACTGTAATTGTGCCTTTTTACGGCCGCACGACCGTTGATCTCACCGCTGACCAGCCTGGCTTGAGCCTCTTTCATTGCCATATCCAGCAGCACATGGATTATGGCTTCAAAGCGCTATTCCGATGTTCCTGACGCACGGGCCGTGGCCGTCCGAGTCGTGCATAGGAAGACTGAGGTACGGGGAATGAAAAAGGACACGGAACGCAAGGGAAACGGAGACTAATTGATTGAGTGGCCGCCGGAGGCGACCGAAAGTGCAGCAACGCCATGCCAGTTGACATGCGTCATGAGCCTGCGCGGATCTCCAAGGACCGGCTGCGCCATCTGGAGCTATCGAAAACAAGAAGGTGATCCTGCCCTACGGGTCCATCCTGCCGGTACGGATCACGAGATCAACTCGAAGACGGCACACGCTAACGACGTAATCCATGCGACGATCGCGACCAACGTCATCGCCAACGGCTACGTAATGCTTTCAGCGGAAACGCCCGTCCAGTTGCGCGGGTACTTTCCTGATACGGCGTTGCGTGTGCTAAAGCAAGGACCCGCCCAGAATACTGCGGAATTGTGTTCAACACACTGGACGATCTCC
>DATAYL010000331.1:0-4197 GCA_036272575.1 Bryobacteraceae bacterium
ATCGGACAACTGATCGTGTCGAGATAAGCGTCCGCCAAAAGGCGCTCTCATGCACGAGCGCCGCAACGGCCAGTTCATCTTGCAGGTCATTGGTCATCCCACGTTGACGTACTTGGGATCAGGATCGTCTCGTCTTTCCCAGTTTGCCCGGTTACAGAGAGCCTTAGCCGAGTGGGTATATAATTCAGTTCACTACTCGATTCGGCCCTTTGGTTGCTCGGTTATTCTGGAGCTAAACGGACTTGGATCGATACGTCGGCTCGTCAATGAGGAGGTGACCATGGATAGCAGCCGAAAATCTGTTCGTCTCTTCGGTGAGCATTTAGAGAAGGGAATGCACATTTGTACATTCTTTCGCACATCGGCGGAGAAGTATCGTGTGCTGATGCCTTTCATTCGCGAAGGAATGGAACAGGGGGACCGGGCCTTTCACGTTGTCAACCCCGCTCTTCGCAGCGAACACGCCCAGCGCATCGCTGAAGCTGGAATCGACGCCGCGCGAGCGGAAATCGAAGGGCAACTCGAGATCATCGGTTGGGACCAGGCGCATCTGCGCGGTGGCAGTTTTAACCAGAGCGCAATGCTCTCGCTGTTGCCTGTACTGCTAAATAATGGGAGAACTCGCGGTTTTCCCGTGACCCGCTTCATCGCAGACATGGCGTGGGTGCTGAACGATCCGGGCGCAATGGATCGCCTGCTCGAATACGAGTGCCGTGCGAATCTCGCCCTACCAAAAGCTGGGGATATCGTGATTTGTGCCTACGAACTCGATAAGTTCGGCGCCGCGATCGTCATCGATGCCCTGCGGACACATCCAGTCGTGCTCGTCGGCGGAATCGTTCAGCGCAATCCCTTTTATGTTCCGCCCGAGGAGTTGTTGAAAGAACTGAACGAACGCGAGTCCCCGGAAGCCGGAAGGGCTGCCTCGGTCTGAAAACACACTGGGGCTTGGTACTGCCGTGATCCAAGAGTGTTCGACCCACGACACGCATTCAGAGGAGCGGTGGTTAAGGCAATGCCTTCGCGATCTAATCGCGTTCACATCCCTTCCGCTGCTGTGGAAGGACAAAACCCCTCGCGAGATCGCCGATGACCTCGCCGCCGTGCTCGAGTCCACGCTGGGGGCGGAGTTCGTACTCGTTCGAATTACGGGCCCGTTCGCCGAAGAGCCAATAGACGCAGCGCGTGCAGCGAGGCGATATCCGGAGATTGATGCGCACGAGGTTTCAAAGCGCGTCGCGCCCTTATTTGATCTGGAGTGTGAAGAGCGGGCGATTGCCGTGCCGAATCCCATTGGATCTGGTGAACTCCAAATTTCACTGAGCCCAGTCGGGTTCCTGAAAGAGTACGGCGTTGTGCTCGTTGGTGGATCACGTGCGCACGGCTTTCCTACAACCAGGGACAAGTTGCTGATGAACGTCGCAAGCAACCAAGCGGCCGCATTATTGGAGACCGTTGCTCTCCGGATGCGCGAGCGGGAACTCCAAGCCGAACTTCGAGAGATGCAGCAGAAATTGCTCCTCAAAAGTGAAGAAAAGTATCGTGATTTAATCGACCTTTCTCCCGATGCTATTTTTGTCGTCGATAGCGAGGGCAACTGCGTGTCCGGAAATCCCGCAGGCCTTGAACTCCTGAAGTGCACAGCTCAGGAACTCACCGGCATGCCGGTTACCGATACTTATTTGCCCGAGGAGCGCGGCGCATTCCGGTCCCGGCTAGAGGGCATAAAGGCTGGAAATATTATGCGATTCGAGCGGACCTTTCTGCGCGCTGATGGCAGTACTTTGCCAGCGGAGATTTCAGCTTCTCCGATGCGCGATGGTAATTTCCAAACCGTGGTGAGAGATATCAGCGAACGCAAACGTAGCGAAGCGGCACTTGCGAAGGCGTTCGAAGAAATTCAGATTTTAAAGGATCAACTCCAGACTGAGAACATCGCCCTTCGGGAAGAGATCGACAAGGCGTCGATGTTCGAGGAGATCATCGGTACTTCTGCCATCCTGCAGGCGGTCCTTTCTCGTCTATCAAAGGTTGCCCCCACCGACTCCAGCGTTCTGATCACTGGCGAAACCGGGACGGGCAAGGAGCTTATTGCCCGCGCCATTCATAGCCGTTCGCCTCGGTCTTCACGAGCGTTTGTCACTGTGAACTGCGCTGTAATCCCGCACGACTTGATCGCCTCAGAATTATTCGGCCATGAGAAGGGCGCCTTCACAGGGGCAACTCAGCGGCGTTTAGGGCGTTTTGAGTTGGCTCAAGGAGGCACAATCTTCCTCGATGAAATCGGAGAGCTTCCTGCCGAGACTCAGATCGCTCTCTTGCGTGTTCTGCAGGAACACGAATTTGAGCGTGTCGGCGGAACTCACTCCATTCGCACCGACGTTCGGCTGATTGCTGCGACTAACCGCGACTTGGACGCTGCTATCGCGGTGGGCACTTTTCGTAGTGACCTGTTCTACCGGCTCAACGTTTTTCCGATTGAAATTCCTCCTCTTCGGGAACGAAGAGAAGATATCCCCCTGCTGGTCGAGTACTTCATTGATCGCTACGCGAGGAAAGCAGGAAAGCAGATTAGCGGAGTAAACAAAAAGAGCCTGGATCTGCTGCAGGGGTATCCCTGGCCGGGTAACATTCGCGAATTACAGAACGTGATTGAGAGGTCCGTGATTGTAAGCTCCGGTGATGTTTTCTTCGTTGATGAATCCTGGCTTTCCAAAGAATCATCTCAACCGCCATTTCGGGTTCAAGCGCCCCAGTCTTCTGAAGGCGAACTGCGTGGTGAGCGGGAAATCATCGAGGCCGCGCTGGCAGAGAGCAGAGGTCGGGTCGCTGGGCCGTCAGGGGCGGCCGCCAAGCTTGGAATTCCGCCAACAACGCTTGACTCGAAGATTAAAGCGCTGAAGATTCGGAAGAGCCAATTCAAATTCAGGTAAAGCTCCCTTCCAAAATCACTGAAACCACGAAATTCACGAAAATTACCAATCGCAAGCTGGGGATGTTCGAGCTGTAATCGGCAAGCCATTCTTATCGACAGAGGCTCTCAGGAACCACAATTCGCTTGTTTGCTGGTGGGGAGCCGCATAGCTGGTCCGGCGTAAATCTCAGGGCACAATCTGCGGCGACTTGCGTGCTTACATTTCGGGGGGCGGCAAGCGCCTCTGCAAAAACAATGACGGCATGTACACCCGCGCGCGACGAAACCGGCATGGACGAAGCCGGGTTGATTCGTAAGATCGTCGGCGGTCAGCGAAATCTCTTCGGCGACCTGATCGCTCCGCACCTCACGCCGCTATTACAGATAGTCCGGGCAACAATCGGGGGCGACCCGGAGGTCGAGGACATCGTCCAGCAGGCTGCCTTTAAGGCCTTCACCAAACTGGCGCAGTTTCGATTTGAGGCCGCTTTCAGGACATGGTTGATTCAAATTGGGCTGAATGAGGCCCGACAGTGGCGGCGAAAATGTGCCTCTTCGCCGATCGTGGGGTTGGCTCCTTTGTCGCTCTCTGAACTGCCCATTGCCGATAAAAACCACTCGCCCTTGAGCGAATACCAGAGAGGCGAGACCGGTGCTCAATTGCGCGCCGCCCTCGTCCGTCTCCCGGAAAAGTATCGAAATGTCATTCTCCTGCGAGACCTTGAAGATCTCAGTATTTCTGAAGTGGCGGCGAGATTGGGCTTGAGTATTCCGGCGGTAAAAACCCGTCACAGGCGTGCGCGCCAGAAAGTTGCGGAATTTCTTGAACGATCGAGGACGTTTCCGCCGCGGAGTCGCCGCCCGGAGCGAGAAGGCGTATGGCAATAGCGAGATACATACGTGCAACCAGAATGACTACTCTGTCTAGGCGATCGGAGGACTCGCAGGCGAGTGTATCCGCCATCGAATGGCTTTCCACCTCGATCATTCATGACCTACGGAATCCGCTTGGGGCAATCTACGCAGCCGCCGAAATCTTAATGGATCCCAATCCTTGTCCGACGACCCAAGTGAAGCGACTCGCCAACAACATCTACTGCGCAGCCGGCCGCATGCGGGAATTATTGGCAGACCTCAACAGTGTCGCCAGTGGAAGTAGATCAATGGTTGAGACGTGTGACATCAGCGAGGTCATCACTGCAGCATCCAATGCAGCCTCGGCTGCGATGGAAAACCATTGCGTTCAGATGCTCCTCGAAGTGCCTGAGCCAATAGAGTTGCCG
>DATAYL010000332.1:0-5371 GCA_036272575.1 Bryobacteraceae bacterium
TCCCGGAACAGACGGGTCATCGCGAAGTCAATACTCGGCGGTTTACATCACGAGTATCGATGGGCTCATGCCGCCTGACTTACTCACAAATGGCAGCGACTACGCCAATTCACTACTCTATGGAGTTCTTGCGCAGCACAGGTGTCGTTTATATTCGTCACGTTGTGAAATACAACGAGAGATTCGTGATATTAGCGTTCTTTGCTTCATCTAATCACGAACTCTCTTGCGAGCCGATAAAACACATTTCGCGACTACGTTTTTCGTATTACCGATCACGCCGGTGACACCGTAGATTGTCCGTCTCGGAAATGTCATCTCGCACTGGAATCAATATCTTGGCTGAACTGAGTAACATTGTTACGCCGAGACCAAGAACGTTACGGAGCGACCAAGTGTAACGTGTTTGGGTGTTTTCGACCGTACGACCTTCAGAATCAGTTCGCGTCGGCGTCGGAAGGGTCTTTTCGAGATAGCAGGCGATAACCATTGGCCGCTTTTGGACTCCCACCTTTTGTCAATCGAAATCGCGCTACATCCGACGATAAGACTGAAGGAAGGGCTCGCGCCCGACGTTGAATGCCCTTCGCTCACGAGCCAGTCAACCCCGCTCGCCATGCTCGTACCCTGCGCGTGGCTCCGCGCCGCTTCGCGGTTGCTATCGCAAGGGTTTGACAGACTCTTCGCTTCGGGCCTCTTCTGGTCATGCCGGAAAGGGCAAGAGCGGCCCTTCCGGCCTTCTCTACAAAGAAAGACCTGGTCAGAGTGCGTGGGCCTGCGGACTTACGAGGCGAGCATTCCATTTAGCGGGACCGAAACGTTCGTGAGTTGTCAGCATGGCCAGCAGTGCACTGAGCCAACGGTCAGCTAGCGTCCGTAAAGCTCTTCCGTGAGAATGTCCTCGAGCTCTTAGTTTCGCGTAATGGTTTCGGCTGCGCTCATCACACATGGCCGCGACCCGGGACAGTGATAAAATCGCGTTCCGAAGTCTGTTGTCGCAACCTCGCCGCATGACCACGGTTCTCTTGTTGCCGCTCTGTCGGGTAACAGGAGCAACGCCTGCATAGGAGCGCAACGCTTCATAATCGCGATCAGTAATAGCCTGCGATGCCTCCGCTAATAAGGTAGCGGTGACAATACGTCCAACACCGGGCAACGATCGAAGAACTGCTACATCGGTCGGCCGCTCCGGTCCGGGATCGTCGGAGCCCGTCGCAGTGAGTTCATCAAGAACGGTCTCTATTCAGGTGGCGATGTCCAGTTGTTGCTCGCGAATCAGCCGCAGCCGCGGCAGTAAAAGGAGGGCGTGTTCGCTGGCTGCTTCCGCGCTACCTGGAGCAAGATTGAGCGGCGGAACCCGAAGTGCAGCCATCACCTGTTCAGCAGTAAGCCGGCGAATACGATGCTGCTTTAACAACCGTCCGATGCGTCCACGCGTTAGCTTGCGGGCCGTGGTGGGCGCTGGAGCCATCTCAATTAGATCCCATAGCTAGGAATCTTCCGCAGCAGAGCTGAGCTGGAGCAACTGCGGAAAGTAGCGATGCAGCTGTTCGCGCAGCTGATTGATAAGCCGATTATGGTCTTGAGTCAGATCATGTTCAAGCCGGGAGAGTTCACGCAAGCGAATGATATCCGCACTCTCCCGCTGTAGCCACCTGAACAACGGCAGATCTGTCCGCAGCGAGTCGGCCAGTACAAAGGCGTCTCGTCGATCGTCTTTTGCACCAGCCACAGTGTGACGGTCACGGAACCGGTCAAGCTGCTTTGGATTAATCGAAAGACTGAATATCCGCGCTCCAGAACACACTCGATGACAAGTCCCCTCGGCGTCTCGGCAGCAATCGCAACTCGGTCCACTGCGGCACCTGTGAGCTTGTCTAATGACCGGATAAACTCGGTCAATCCAGCCCCGCTGTGTTCAAACGCAAATTCCCCGACCACTTTCCCGGTGCGATTAACGACACGCGCCTGGTGTTTTTCGGCAGCCAAATCGATTCCCACATAAAAATCAAAATCGCCTACCAACGTTTTAATTTTCCCTTTGCTATCTCGACGGCCGTGACGAACGCCGCCCCTGTACTGGCGCTCTAAGGCGCAAACTCCCCACGAGACTTTTCATCACGGACCACATCGTCAGGGCACAACTCCAAAAGAGGCGTTCAAAACGCCGGGTGATTACTGGCACTCCCAACGGGTGGTCGAGCGGCTTACGAGTCAAATCGCTCGATTGGCCTATTTTGAAGCGTACAGGGTGATTACCGAGGCCACGACTGGCAATAACCCAGCAACGTCAGAGGTCGCAGCTGGAAGACAGGTTGGCGTACAGCAAGTGCACAAGCGATCGAAACTAGAGTCGCCAAAAAATATTCAAACTCGCGGCCACATGCCGACTTGAACGAAGCCTAAGCGGCAGATGCTTCGCGTGCGCGTTGTTGGGCGTTTGTGGATGTTGAGATAGTGTCGGGTCACAAGGAGGTCCCTGTGGCCCAGTTAAGAAAAATGATGCTCGAGGAACTCGAGCGTCGGAACTACTCCCAGAGTGCTGTACGCGCCTACATCCGAACGATCAAGGATCTAGCGCGCTATTTCAAACGTCCACCGGATCAACTCGGCCCGGACCAGCTTCGCCAGCCAGTTAGCCAAGTATTGCCCGAACGGGTTCTGCCCGAGTTGTGCCATTTGCAGGCGGAATCACCGATTCCGGGGAAGTCGGATAACAAAACGAGCGCCGGCGGAGGGCTCAGTCCAAATGTCGCCGCCGTGATTGAGAACAGTCTGGCGGGAGAGGGTCAGCCCAAGCCCGAGGCCGTCTTGCTTGCCGGCCGTGACGAACGGTTGGAACAACCGGTCGCGAATCCCATTCGGAATGCCAGGCCCCGTATCTTCGACTTCGATCAGTACACAGCTATCGGCTTTCTGGGCTGCGATGTGGAGCCTCCCCCCACTCGGCATCGCTTCGAGAGCGTTGGCTATCAGATTGAAAAATACGCTCTGCATACGAGAACGTATCAGCGGCAACTCGATTCCTTCAGGCACTTCAAGCACGATCTGAACGCTACCGTTTCCCGCGGCCGTCGATGCCGCATTGGATGCTGCAGCGATAACCTCCCGGACGTTACACATCTCAGCCGTCGCTGTGTCTCCAAGTGCAACGCTGTTGAGATCTGCCAATAGTTCCCGCATGCGCCCGGCTGCGCCAAAGATATTAGTTGCGAGCCGCTGTACTTGGGTCAGCCCAGGGTCGAGATCCAGTAACATTTCGGCGGCTGCATAGATTGCTCCAAGCGGATTCCGGAGGTCATGAACGGTCGAGGTAAGAAGCCACTTGAGCGCGTCTGCATTCTGTTGCCATCTCCCCGATCTCGACGGTGGGGAGGTCATCCTGCTTGCAGGCATCTGTCTCTCAATCGAGACACGCCAGCCGTTCTTGACGAGCACCTGAACCTGAGGCTCGTCCAGCATCTCTGTCACATTCTGTTGCTTCGTCTCGACCTGCATATTGATTTCCTCAAGTTTGGTTCTTTTGTTCCGTTTGCCCGATAGCCAGTGTGTCCGCTCATGCATCGTGCTGTCCGATGGCGCAGCCTGCATTACGGAGACATCGATGACAATCTCCAGGCGGCCGGCTAGTCCGTCCTTCAATGCCCAGAAGTGCATTATAGGGACATCGAACGGGCCGCCCGTGCCCTTTATTGTGCCGTGATCTCTTCGGGTGTGTATCATCTGGTCCGGTTAATACAGAGAAAGCAGGATCATGCCACATCGGGGCGACCATACCGCAGGAGAGCACAGGTCGTCTGGGTTTGGTTAGTATTAGAAGCGGCAGGATTCCCCAAAAACCAGCTTCTGTAATTATGAGGTCAACATTCTCATCGTCGATGATCTGGCGCAGGCCACGATACTGATCGGGGATGCGGTCTCCCAACATACGTTTTGCATAGATCTTGTATAGATCGATATGTGAAGCGGCCGTCCTCGCTTCCGGAATTAGTTCTCCCAGTTGGTGATAGTCATAGTTGGCGTTCCCCATCAAAGGGAGGAAGCGCAGGCCGCAGTCTTGTGTCCTCTCGCGAAAAAGCTCAGAGGTGTTGAAGAGGATTTCATGACCTTGCTGGCGCAGGAATTCTGCGATGACCAGCATTGGGTTAACATGCCCAGCCAGGGGAGTCAGTGTTACAGGGACTTTTCCCATGCAATTTCCCAAAGTCAGCTACTTCGCTGCCAGAATCTCCAGTCTTTCAATTTGAGGAGGCGATGCCAGCACTCCTCGGCACTTGCAATAGGAGCGAAGTCGACCGTTGCAGGAAAATCGATCACTCCGTTTACTTCGGTCACCTTCTGGACCCCACCGCTGCCTCTGGCGTTAGCAAGCTTTTGGGACGTATTGAGCCCGAACTACTGAGCGAAGTTCCCGTCCGAGGAGTCAGTCATTACGTAGTACACGGTCTGGCCGTGGCTGGTTCCGCGATGGAGCGGAAGCGTGACCGTACCATCTGGGTTCTCGTGCGTGCTTTGGATGAAGAGGTTACTCCCCCGTCGGCGAGCGCTAGAGGGAGCGTGGAAGCAGCGATTGCCAATGCAATCGTCGCGACATTAACAGAACGCTGAAGTTTCATGAGTTGGACGCCGGATCTCACCGGCTATATCCCTTTCTTTGGAATGTTCGGCCCTCCTTCAGCAAAGTCACGCAACATGACTGTGTGATTTGTAAAAAAGGGTAGCTGCTTCCGGGAATGGCGTTGTAGCTGCTGGTCAGCTCGCTGCAGCACCAACGTCCGACAGGCCGTGGTTGAGATATACGGCAGTAGGCCAATACGATCTTAATTGATCTTTTCGTTCGAGCGGACCGCGCTCCGCGCTGAGGGGATTCGTTTCGCCAAACGGAAGTTGCACCAGGCAAACATCCATACACGTCACACCAACCGACTTTGGCATAACAGCATGCACTTGGGGTGTCATGATAAACACCTTGTGAACGCCCGCCATCCCGAACAATAATCCCGCGGGCACCCGCGTGAAGAAAGCCGGCCAATGCCAGTTGAACGTCATCGATAATTAGTTCGAAGGTTTTCGTTTCGGCAATGCGTCGAGAATTTCCGTGGCCGTAGTGCGTGCGCCATGCTCTTTGACGATCTTGCTGAAGAAGATGACACCGTGCTGGTCGATCAAAAAAGTCGATGGATAGGCCGTCTCGTGTGGTGCATCCCATCGGAGCCCGTACGTATTGGTGACCTCGTAGCCTGGATCTAATACCAGATCGAAGTTCTCGGGAAGCTTCTTGTCGGCCAAAAACTCGTTCGCCTTTGCGCCGAGATCTTGGGGCGGACCGGGATAAACCAAAACTACGCGAGTTCCTGCCTCCGCAAAGCCT
>DATAYL010000333.1:0-25473 GCA_036272575.1 Bryobacteraceae bacterium
CGGACTCGGCTGGGACGTAGGGATCAACGCTCAAGGCCACACCCAACTCAGCCATAGCGGCGCGTTTTTTCTCGGCTCCGCTACCAGCGTCTATATGGTTCCTGATGAACACCTCGCTATTCTTGCTCTCACTAACAGTACTCCCGTCGGCTTGCCCGAGTCCATCTGCCTCCAGTTCCTCGATCTGGTGCATTACGGCAAACCGCAGCGCGACTATCTGTCGCTATTAGCCAAGGTGTTCGCTCAGATGGAGAAAGAGACACAGGACGCGTCCGAGAATTATGCAATGGTGCAGACCCCTAAGAGTCCCTCGCGTGCCAAACCGCTCAGCACGTATGCAGGCATATACACGAATCAATATTTCGGAAACTTGGAAGTCGCGGTCGAGGATAATCGTCTGACCTTGCGGCTTCCGCCGCGCGGTGCTTACTACGAACTTACCCATTGGGATGGAGACACTTTCACTTACCATTTTGCCAGCGAAAACACTGGTCAGGGTCGTCGTGGGGCAAAGTTCTATCCCTCGAAAAATCAGGTCCTGATCGAAAATCTGGCGCCGGAGCATGATGCCGTATTCACCAGAGTGGGCAATGCATCAGCCTTACGGATGAGCGGTGATGCGCAATAAATCCAACAACGTTATGCCGATGTTTTGCCGCTGCCCTGCAGGTCTTTATAAGCAGCCAAACAGCGCTTCGCGGTTTCCAACTCGGGGTACCGGCTGCCTTCCTGCTCAATCAGGTAATACTCGACGCCGCCCTTCGCTTCGGCCGCCGCGAAGATCTTTTTCCAGGGACAAACGCCTTCTCCAAATACGACGTGGTATCCCTGCTGCGGCGACCAATCCTTCAAATGAAGCGACCGGATACGTCCGGGGTTGCTATCGATCCAGGCAACCGGGTCGTTGCCCGTTTCGACACAAGTCCCTACATCGAGCTGCAGCATTATCGTTCTATCCGTGTTTTTCGCCAGGATCTCAATGGGTTTTTGGCCGTCGATCGGCTTCCACTCCAGATCGTGATTGTGGTAGCCGGCGTGTAAACCAGCGGACGCCATCTTTTCATTCGCCGTATTGAGCGTATCGGCCACTTTCTTCCATTGGTCCACGGTGGTCATGTCACCGCTAGTCGATGACATCACGATAAAACGACTGCCCAGGATCTTGTTCAGCTCGATCGCTTTGTCGATGCCGCCAGCGGTGAACGAATTAAAGCTGTTATGCGTCGAGTAGCAGTGAATCTTCAGTGCATCAAGCTGTGCGCGGACTTCCTTGGCATGCTCGGGTGTCCAGGAATAATAAGGAGCGAAAAACTCGACGCACTGATATCCCATTTGCGCGACTTTCTGCAGAGTCCCCGTGGGGTCGTTCTGGAGATCCTTGCGGACCGAGTAAAGCTCCAGGCCAATAGGGATGTGCCTGCGCTTCTGGGCTAATACCGGCCCGGCGGACGCAAGAGCTAGAGAGGCACTAGCTATTTGCCGGGCAAATTGTCGCCGCGATAAAGGATTGAAAATTGAGTGCTGCATAGCCAGACAAACGATATCACGAGTTTCTCCGCGCCGAGGCGTCGCAAACTATTCGGGTTTCCATTTTATATTGCAGCCCAGGCTTGGTCTTTGATCCTGGCTAACTGGACGGCCACTGCGAAGCGCTTCAATAGCTGCCCGCAATTCATTGCCGGTGACCGGCTCCTCGCTACGTGGCCGGCTATCGTCGAGCCGTCCTCGATATGCCAGCCGCCGGTTTTCGTCAAACAGATAGAAGTCCGGCGTGCACACCGCCGCATAGTCTCGCGCCGTCTGCTGAGTCTCGTCGTAACACAATGGAAACTGAAACTGTTGCTGCAACGCCATCTCGCGCAAGCTCTGCGGTGCATCGTCCGGGTAAGCTACTGCATCATTCGAGGAGACCGCCACGATCCCTACTTCGGTGTTGCGGTAGTCTTTACCTAAGTTCGCTAGTTCGCCCTGAACATGCTTGACATATGGGCAGTGGCGACAGATGAACATGATAAGGAGAGCTTTCTTAGCCGCAAAATCGTCCAACGAAATACGTTGCCCCGACACTACGTCCGGCAGAGTGAAGGGTGGCGCGGGGGTGCCGAGAGGCAGCATAGTCGATTCAGTTCGTGACATCGTTCCTTTCAGCCAGCGTAGCAATGGAATAAAGCTGGCGGAGTGCGGCGCTCGGCAGCAGGCTCTATCCTGGGACATGCCGCGAAACTACAAACGTTGGCTAGGCTGGTGGTATCTCGCGATTGCAGCCGGTTTTGCGGCCCTGGCTATCGATCATTGGCTGCTGCACGATATCCCTTGGCTGGTGGGCGTCCGCCTGATACTTTCCGCCGGTTTCGGGCTGCTCTCATGGATGGAGTTTCGCAGCCGTAAACGTCAACGATAATGCAGGAAGAAACAATGATGAGCCCTATGGAAGAGCGCGCCACTCTTTCTCCCGGAACTACTTACGATCCGGGACTCACCCAGACGTACACGGGGAAGATCACGCGGATTGTCGATCGCGAGGGCAATTTCAATGTTCGGCGCGCCGGGCGGAATTGGCGCGATTTCAATCCGTACACATATCTGATCAGCGTATCCTGGTGGAATTTCTCGCTGATCGTGATCGTGACCTTCATTTTGGTCAATCTGTTATTCGCCTGGGCTTACTCGCTGATCGGAGCGGATCAGATCAAAGTGCCCGATGCAAGAACTTCTCTCGGCCAATTCTTCAACTTATTCTTCTTCAGTGCGCATACGCTAACCACTGTTGGTTTCGGCAACATGTATCCGGTCGGAGTTATGGGGAACGTGGTGGCGGCTATCGAAGCATTGCTCGGTTTGATGGCCTTCGCCATTGCAACCGGGCTCCTGTTCGGTCGCTTTTCACAGCCTTCGGCGCGCTTCGGTTTCAGTCAGCATATGGCCATCGCGCCCTTCCGCGACGAGACAAGCCTGCAGTTCCGCGTGGTAAACAGGCGATCGAACAACCTGATTGAAGTCGAAGCCAAGGTCATGCTCATGACCGTAGAGCTGGTTAAAGGAAAACTGCAGCGCAAGTTCACCCCCCTCGACCTTGAACGAACACAGATCCTCTTCATGCCTCTAACTTGGACGGTAGTCCATCCGATCGACAAGCAGAGCCCGCTGTATGGGAAGAACGCGGCGGATCTTGAATCACTACAAGCAGAGGTGGTAGTGATGATGAGAGGTTATGACGAGACATTCGGACAAGTCGTCTATGCCAGGTACTCCTATCGTTACGATGAAATTCTCTGGGGTGTGAAGTTTTCCGCGGCGTTTGAAATCGATCCTGAGGGCGACCTTGTGCTGGGAGTCGATAAAGTTGGATTAACAGAACCCGTACCGATGCCGGAGATCCGCTAGTGACTGTTCCCGACCCCGCGGACTGCGTCTTTTGCAACATCGCCAACGGATCCATCCCGGCGGACTTGGTTTTTGAAGACCCTGACTTCATGGGCTTTCTCGATACCCATCCGCTATTTCCCGGACACATTCTGCTGTGCCCTCGTACTCACTACGTGACGTTGCTGGAACTACCAGGCGAGCTGGCGGGTGCTGCCATGACCAACACGCAGTTGCTTGCCAAAGCGGTCGAAAGCGCTCTTGACGCGGAAGGTACTTTCATCGCCATCAACAACCGGGTCAGCCAGACCGTTCCTCATCTTCATATACATATCGTGCCGCGGCGACGGCGGGATGGTCTGCGCGGCTTTTTCTGGCCGCGCCAAAAATATCAGGACGAGTCAGCCAAGGAAGCCGTGCGGGATGCCATCGAACGTGAGGTACGTAGGCTCACTAACTGATATGTCATTGAGCGGTCGCGGTAATGTTGCGGATATAGCCGAGCGGGGCACACCAGCAGTCTCTAATCGAGACTCACAGGCGAGGGACTTTTCGAGAGCAGCTGAACAATCGTTTCACGATCTCGCTCGCCGCGCTTCACCGCCGACTCCAAACCCAGGCGATAAATAATCAGTCCGACAATCAGCTCAAATACTAGAACCGCCAACAACACCCAGTCACTCTGGAAAGCGTAACGCGCCAGGTAGGCGAACCCAACTAAAACAAACATACCGATCGAACACCCCAAAAGCCACAGCTGCATTTTCGCGCCAGCTTGCTTCTTAAACGTCTGTTTTGGATCGATTGGACGGGCAGCTGCAAGTGATGTCGTATTGCCAGTGATGAGCAGAAAAACCGTGACTACCGCCGATGCGAGCAGGGCCGATCCCACCGCCATCTTCGTCAAAGGAGCACGGGCGATCGCCGCAACCAGCAGCACCACCGCACTTTGCAAAGCGACAAAGGTGACGGCGGCAATATTCTTGGCCATCAAAACACTATAAAGCGAAACCGGAGCCAGGAAGTACATCTGAGCAGCGCCGCGATCAAGGCCAAATGCGTTGAGCAGGAGCGTATCGCTCAGCAACAACAGCCCGTAGAGATTCACGAACGGAAGCAGATTATTGCGCATGAAGCCGTACTCTGGATCGTTTCCATTCAGTGTCATCGGCACAAACACGGCCATGCCCAGCACGCAGGCCATCCCGAATACCACCCTGAATTTCGGCATCCGTAGCAGAGAACGGAGCTCTTTTTGAATCAGAGCAGCCAAAGGATCGGAGAAAACGTGCGTCGGCCAGGACGATAGCGAGAAGCGGCGCCGACCCGCTGCCTGATCTGCCGGTTGGGAAGAGGCTTGAAAACTATCATCGGCAACCAAGCTCTTGCCGAAAGTCCAGCGCGCAAATAAGAATGAGATTGCGCACCAGGCGAGCAACAACACAATATCCAATATGCGATACCGGCCGAGGCTCAGCGACGCGATTTCATGCCACGGTGCGGCGCCGTTTCCCGCAACCGCAAAGAAATAGGGTCTTAAGGAACGGCCCAGGGACGTCCGTAGAAGAAGCTGCGGCAGAACGCCCAAACTGATCGCCACAACTGCGAACAATTCGCGAAAGCGGTTCCGCTCAAACGAATGCAGAATAAGGTCGCGTACGCCCAGTTGCGTAAAGAGATTAAGCGGCACAAAGAGTAAGAGCAACCAGGGCGCGAGTGACGGCACGTGTGGGTGCCTGAGCAACCCTATCAGTCCGCCCGCGAGTACGATGATCATCTCCGGCGCGCTCGTCACACGCAGGATCGTCTCAATGGTGAAAAGTGTGCCGTCGTTGATCGGATAGATCTGCAGTTTGTTCAATTGAAGCGACCATCCGCTGCTCAGGGTTAAGAGCGGAATAATCTGCCAAAAAAGGAAAACTCCCAATAGGCCAGTGGGAAGCCATCTCGCAAGATCACTTAGCGGCATCTCAGGAATTCTAAATGCCAGGAATAACGCAAGACCCGCATAAAGCCCGTACCAAAGGGAAAGCAAAAACCATCCCAGGGCCGTCCCGAAGCTGGTGCGCGGCAGGTGGTTTCGGCTGGTCCGGAACTGTGCCCAGGTAATTGCCAGGATCTGCTGCCACATGATTTACAACCAGTTCAAACTTCCGCTGTACCGTTCCGCGTGCAGCAGGTTGACGAAGATTTCTTCAAGCGTAGCCGCTCCCGCAGTTGCCTGCTCTCTTAGCTCATCCATGGTTCCGCGGGCGATAACTTTGCCGCGATCGACGATCGCCACTTGCGTGCAAAGCCGTTCGACTACCTCGAGAACATGCGAGGTTAGGAATACGGTCGCGCCATGCCTGATCTGTTCGAGCAGAATATCCTTCATCAGGCGCGCGCCTACTGCATCGACACCTTCGAACGGCTCGTCCATGAGAAACAAACGCGGCCGGTGGATAAGCGCGGCCGCCATGGCTACGCGCTTGCGCATACCCTTGGAGTATTCGCCAATTAGTTTGCGTGGATTTTCCTGTAGCTCAAAAAGCCGCAGCAACTCGGCGGCGCGTTCCTTGGCAAGCGGCCTGGCCAGTCCATAGAGTCGCGCGACAAATTCGAGATATTCACCGCCCGTCAAATAATCGAAAAGCAGCGAATCATCGGGCACCAGTCCGATGGCTCGCCGGATTTCGAGCGATTTCTCCGGAAGTGGCATGCCCAGTATTCGTATTGATCCGGCGTCCGGCTGGGCAAGTCCCATCAACATCTTGATAGTGGTTGTTTTGCCAGCGCCGTTGGGGCCAAGAAACCCAAAAAAGGACCCCTGTTGTACTTCAACCGACAGTCCGTCGACTGCATGTACGCCGTTGTAGATCTTGTGGAGATCTGTAGCCTCGATGGCCGCGGGCGCCTCAATAACCGGAGATGCAGGCCCGGACGTCGCGGATTCGGTACGCGATACCGGATCAGGGGTGATTGACACTCGGCTGCGCTCCCCGGTCTTGGTTTAATATCGCCGCCGTAAGTGTTCCCATCTGCCGCAGAATTGCGAGCTTGGCGCGCGTCACTTGCGCTTCCGCATCGTACAACTGCATCCAGAGATCACTTTCGTCGAGGCGCGATTGCTCCAATTCGCGCAGCGGCACTCGTCCCTCTCCATTTTGCGCCAGCTTTACGGTGAGATCTTCGCGCGCCAGGTCAAGTTTCATGCGAGCCAGATCTCTTAAATTTTCGGCTTTCTTCCATTGCTGGTAGCTGCGTCGCGTATCGACCAGAATGTGGTTGCGCAACTGGTCCGCCTGAATTCGCAATTTCTGCACGTCGGTATAGGCTTGTGCCATATAGCCACCCCGCGCGGTACCGAGCAATAGCGGAATCGTAACGGCCGCCCCCAGCTGAAAATTGTTGCGCTGGAACTTGGTGGAGGGAAAGTATTGCGAATAAGTATATTTCGCGAAGAGCGCATACTGCGCCACCAGATCTACCGTCGGCCAGCGGGCAGACTTGAAAGAGCGCAAATCCATTTCTTTGGCCAGGATATTGGATTGCATCTGCCGCATCTGCTCACTATTGCGCAGCGCGGTATCCACCGCATCGGCCTCCGAAGAGGGCGTCATAACCGAGAGGAAATTCGAATCGATCGGCTTTACACGGTCCGTGGCTGGATAGCCCACCACCACCGCCAGGTTCATTTCGTAGTAATCTTCATCGAGTTGCGTCGAGCTCAGTTGCTCCACCGAACTCGCCAGATTCACCCGCGCCCTCTTCAGCTCGAGCGGCAACTCACTTCCCTCAGTGACGGCCGCCGACATCGTGTCAACAACCTTCTGCAGATCCGGTATTTGGCTGGTCAGGGTTTGGCCTGCGTGCTCAATCTGGCTGGCGCGCAAGAAAAGATCTGCCGCTTCATAAGCCACTTCGTCAGTCTTAGCCAGCGCGCCATATTCCGACGCTCGCGCCAGTTCACGGGAGGCAGCGAGTTCATACGACTTTGGCCGATTGAACAGCGCCTCTTGCGTAGTAACTTGAAAGATCGCTGGAGCGCTGCCTTCAATCGTGTTCGGGTAGCCATACGTGTAAGCCGCGCCGCTGCCGGTAAACAGTTTTGGATGGAATGGATCCTGCGCCACGCGAATCCCTTCCTCGGCCTTATTCTGATCAAGCCGTGCCAGGGTCACATCCGGGTTCTGCCGCGCGGCTAGTTCCAGTGTTTGTTGAAGAGTTAGCTTGTGGTTCTCCGCAGTGAGGAGCAAAACGAAAGAAAAAAAGAAAAGGGCCAGTTTGCGCATGGGCACAAACTCATGCTAGCGTGACTGGTCCCGGGCTTGGTGGAGGCGCGGACGACAATCAATTTCGGATCGTCCGCATCATGCTTGACTCACTACTGATGAGGCGTTGTTCCAGGCGCCACTGTCCCCGGCGTTCTGATACCGGCGCCCGGAACCGCGTTATTGCGCGGTGATCCGGGTGTCGAAGCGCTCGGCGTCATCGGGCCGCCGTTACTCGAAGTCTTGTCATAAAGCTGGATGATGTCCTGGGTGATATCAATTCCGCTCGAGGCATAAATCAGTGGAGTATTCGGATTGCTGTCGTCCAGGATCATGGTATAGCCATTATCTTTGGCATACTTCTCGACTACCGCCATCATGCGCTGACCCAATCCCTGCAGAACACGCTGCTGCGCCGCCTGCAACTCCTCATTGGCGTCCTGCATGTCCCGTTCCAGACGCTTCTTTTTTTCGTCGATATCACGGGCCAGCTGATTCCGTTTGTCTTCACTCATTACAGTGCCGCCCTTGTTGTATTGGTCTTGCAGCTGGCCTATTTCACCCTGTCTTGCGTCAAACTCCTTCTTCTTAGGGTTGAACTTGGTTTCGAGTTCTTGTGAGGCCTTCTGACCGTCTTTCGTGCCGACGATTGCACCTTGTATGCTGATCACGCCTACTTTGGTCGCTGCTTGTTGAGCGTATGCTCCCATGGCCATACACATCCAGGCTGTGGCCGCGACAATGCTAGTTCTGCATAACCCGCGCACAGCGGACTTGCCGGGAGCGGCTAAACCCGCTGAATTCACGTCTTGTTTGGCACTAGTCCCGACGACCTGTGCGCTCCTGATTAACATCTACTTCTTAATTCCTTCCCTGAGCTTACTTATTTATGAGTTCCTGATTATGAAGTTCTTAATTACTGTCCCACACTCGACGTCGGCTTAAACGGTGACGAGACTAAAACGTTCTTCCGATGGAAAAGCGGAATATCGATCGCCGCTCACTGTAGTTGATCGGAGCCAGACCCAGCGCGTTGATCGCACTCTGGTAAGTGGCTTGGTTCGGGAAAGCTGACGGGCTGAACACGATCGGAGCCTGCAGATTTGTACTGACAATACTGAGATTATACGCCCAATACAACCGGAATGGAGCGTTTACCACCGGCATCAAGACCTGCAATTCCAGACCCGAGGAGATGCGTGGCTTTTGCGTACCGGGTGCAACCACTGCGCGGGCGTTGAAATCGGCCTGCGGGAAAATCGCGTTCAACTGATTGACCCGCACCTGGTTCAAACCGAGTTGGCTGGGCAGAGTCAGCCGGTCGATGCCAACGTCGATGAACGGCGCCAAAGTCACAGGGCCGACGATCGGAATACGATACTCATAGTTGAACACACCGTAGGTGTCGCCGCCTGGCAGGATCAGCTGGTAAGTAGGAACGGTCTGTGTAACCTGCGCCGTACCGACACTGCCATCAGAATTAACGATTCTTTGGAGACGCGGCGTTCCATCCGCATTGAGCACGCTAACGGACCCTGTTGTTGGTATATAGGCGATAGGACTGATTGTTAGAATGTCAAACCCGCGCACGTCGTCCTCACCGCCCATGTAGTAGCGGCTATAGGGCGGCGCTACGCGGCCGCCATAGCCCGTGATGAAGCGAGTGTTGATATGAAAACCCATCACATTGCTCTTGAAAAGACCCCGCCGGAAATAAGCAACATCTAATGAAGGTTGTAGCGTGTTCACGTTACCGCCAATGGCCGCGCCCGTATAGCCGAAACTGGCATTGATACGCAATCCCTTCGAGGGTGTGATGGGGTGATTCACGGTGTTATATGCAAAGGTCGGTGTGATGGTGCTGGTCTTGATGCCGGTTAAAGAGTTCGGACCACCGACGCCTTCGAAGTCGAGATAATCGAAATACGAAGTGGCGGCCGTCGTGAGAGGCGTGAGCGATTGATCGCTGAAACTGTAAGACAAACCTACCCGCGCGAAACTCCGCCTTAAGTTGTAACTCAGAAACGTGGTAAAGCCGCGGCCGTTCGTCACGTAATTCAACAGATTTTGCGTGCCGAGCGAGTTGTAGTAGGAGATCAGGTTCTGGCCAGCCAGAATGGAAGCCTGCTGCCCCTGGTTGTAGCTGTAGCGTTGATAGAACACCGTAAAGCCCGCCTGTATCGGCTTGTCAAACAAATAAGGTTCAGTGAAACCGAAGGTAATATTGTCGAGCAGTGTTCCGATTTGCGCGCTCAGACTTAAGGTCTCGCCCAAACCCAGAAAATTGTTTGTCGAATAGGAAAAGCCAATGAAGCTTCCCGATATACCCGATACGCCGCCGTTCAATTGAATCGAGTTTTTACCACGTTCCTTGAGCTTGATAGTGAGGTCAACCGTATCCGTCTTCGGATCACGATGAATATCAGCCGCATCTTCCGGCTTCAGAGGTTCAAAGTAGCCCAACTGGTTCAGCTTCAGAATGCTTGTATCAAACAACTGCTTGCTGTAAAGATCGCCCTCGTCGATGAGCATTTCCCGGCGGATAACCTTGTCGCGCGTCGTCGTGTTTCCCTGGAAATCGATTCTACGCACAAAGAACTGGTGGCCTTCATCAATATCGATATTTAAATCGATTTGATCCTTACCAGGTACGACCTCGGGGTCCGGCGTCGGCACAAAATCGATGTAGCCGAAATTCCCGTAGATATCGCGAAGGTTTTTCAATCCCTTCTCCATCTTGTCGGTGGAGAAAACATCGCCTGGCGCCATATGAAACGCGGCGCGCCCGATGAGATCCGGCGTTCGGAAGAGTTTCATACCTATAAAGCTCAAATTGCGGAGGTAATATTTGTCGCCTTCCGACACCGTCATCGTGATATCGACCCGTTTTCCAGGCTTCTTCGAACGCATGATCGGAATCAGCAGTTTCCGCCCATACACGTCATAGACCTTCTCCGAATGGTTGATCACCTTGGCCGTGAAGTAGCCTTGCGCCATGTAGAACATTCGAATGCGTTCAGAATCTTCCTCGAGCTTGGTCGAATCGTATGTTCGCGCAAATAAATTTTCGAAGATCAAAGAATAAGGGATACCGATGGGCTTCAGGTTCTTCATCGCACGGATGACCTGGCGCGAACTGAAGGCGTGGTTACCGTCGATAATTATGTTGCCGACCTTTACCTTCGGTCCTTCATCGATCGCAAAGATCACATCTACTCCACCTGGAGGCACTTGCCGGATCTGCGGAGTTACCGTCGCGTATTGATGGCCACGTTCGGCTTCGTATTCCTGTAACACATTTTTCGCCAGCTGCACTCTGCCCGGATCGAATTGTGATTCCGGTGAGAGATTTACGTGCCGCTCCTTGAAGCGATCCAGGATCTCAGACTTGCTGATCGACTTGTTGCCGGTGTAGTCGATCACGTGAACGGTACGCCGCTCAGTCACTACAAAGCGAAGGATGATCCCACCCGCCGGACCTTTTTCGGTCTCGACGCGCAGGTCATCAAAGCGTCCCGTATTCCATAGAGAAATGAAATCACGATGGATCGACTCTTCGTTGTAGACATCACCCTTTTTCGTGTAAATCAGCGCGCGTAGTGTATCCTGAGGCACCTTGCGCTGGCCTCGGAAGTCTACCTCTTCAATAATGTTTTCTCCGACGGGTGCGGGTTTGCCTTCCTGGATTCCGCTTGGATTCGGCTGCTGCCCGGGCCGCGGCTGGTTTTCCGGCACATTCTCGAACGGATTCGGCGGCCGGCTCGGGTTTTGTGGGGGTGGCTGGTTAGGCGGAGGAGCTTGCGGCTGAGGCGGGTTCTTCTGCTGTGGACTTGTCTGTTGAGAAGTGTTCGGTTGCGGATTTGTATTCTGTGGAGTTGTGATTTGGGGAGTAGTGGTTTGCGGAGTCGTGTTCTGCTGTGACTCGGCGACGACCGTGTCATCGCTCACCGTTGCCACATTGGCCGGCACCGAGCTACTTACGACTCCTCCGTCGTGAGCCATCAGCGGATGGCAGAGCAAACCGGAGAAGGTGACAAAGCTAAGCAGGCAAACTGCCGGAGGAGCAGACATACGCAGGCATCGAAGCCTGTGATGAATCATTTCTAAGAGCGAATCCTTTCGTTGCCGCTACAGCGAATCCAAATCATGGCCGAGGAACACTCCCCTGACGTGGCTTGCCGCATGCCGGTTTCAGTGTAGGCACACCACAAGGCAAACCGCGCCCCTCCAGAACACCTGAAACTGAAACTCAAACTCCCTAGTGTAGCCGATGTACCTGCAGCGGCCTCGCGTGGTTTTGTTGGCTAGCGAAGGAGCACTAATCAACGGCAAACATTCGAAAACAAAGGAAAGCTCTCCAGTTTGTTGTGATCGGTTCGGCTCTCGCAGCGCACCGCAAAGCTCGGAAATCCAGCTCGAACGATTCGCACATCAACAGGACTGTTTGAGTTCGGCTAACGAAATCGCTGGGACATTTCGTTCGCCGGACCTCTGCCCGAGTTGCATCTCGAACTGTCGCCTGAACCGGCCATCATTCGGGTTTGCGTTTTCTCGGACGACGTACATTACCGCCTCCCGATGGGGTGCGCTTGCGGGCCGGCGCTTTCTTTGGCTTCGGCGGCGGAGGATTCGGCTCGAAAATGGTTGGCTGTCCTTCCACGATGGGCTGCGGCTCGTCTTCTTCTTCTTCGAGAACTGGCTCCGGTGGCGCTTCGGGCAAGGCGGGTGGATAAAACTCCGCCCCAAGCTGCACGATCAACCCGCGCTCTTCATCCGGCTCGGTACGTACAACGGTCTTATCCTGCGCGTAGTTCAAGAATTCCGAGAATCGCTGGAACCCGTACTTGGCCAGCTGGAAGTCCGGGTACTCCGCTTGCATCCATTGTTCGAGCTCTTCGGCGGTTGCGCCCTCTTCGAGTTCCATGCGGTGCGTTTCCAGTACATCGCGCAAAGCAGGTAGAGCCTCCTCAGGACGCGGCGCCACTTTTTCTGGACCACCCCCGCGCCGCTCGATGACGTAGCGGCCACCGGAACCGCTTACGTTGATATAGTCGGCCTTCTTCAGCTTGTCTACAAAATCGGAAAAGCTTCCGGCGCCGTAAGCGCGCTCGCTGAAAGCCGGGTCCAACTGCAGCATGGTGCTCTTGAGCAAACCCAATTGCGGTTGCACAGCTCGCCGCTCTAAAACCTGCAGCGCGCGTTCGACGAGCGGTACAGCCTGCGTAAGTTCAAGCGGAGCAGGTCTGGGGCCACGGTCCTTTTTGTCTTTGTTGCGGTCGCGATCAGGACGGTCCGCGCGCTCCGGCCTGTCCATGCGCTCACGGCGATCCGGCATCGGTTGCGGCACAATCCGGTCGCCGTCTTCCAGCAGCGATTCGTAGCTGACGAACTCGTGACAATTCTGCTGCAGAATCGTGCTCGTGAACGCTTTCCCGCCCACCACAAATACGGTCTTACCGTATTCCTTCAATTTGTTAACTAGCGGAATGAAATCGCTGTCCCCGCTCACCACCGCAAAAGCGTTGACGTGTGCGTGAGTAAAAGCCATCTCCAGCGCGTCGAGCGCCAGGTTAATGTCTGCGCCATTTTTGTCGCCGCGCGGCGATGGGATACGCTGCACCATTTGAACCGCGTTCTCGGCCATCTGGCGGGTTGCACCCTCTTGACGGCCCCAGTTCGCATACGCAAACTTGGCGACGATGTCGCCCCGTTCCTTCAAAGCGCCCAGCGGCAACGATACATCAAACTCGCGGCGTAGAGTCGACTTCACGCCGATCTCTATATTGTCGTAATCGACGAACACCGCGATGTTCAGTCTGTCTTGCATTTAATTCCTTTTCCGTCCCCTGCGCCATTCCCGTCTTGGAGAGATTGGAGCAGCCTGGACCGTTCCTGCCGAGCTTTCGCTCAGGCTATTTGTTTTACCGTATCGCGAATGAAGCTGATGATTCTTTCAAGCGATGCGCCTGGCTGGAATACTTCCGCCACACCCAGCTTCTTGAGTTCCGCTGCATCTTCGTCGGGGACAATGCCACCGACAACGACGAGCACATCATCCATCTCCTTTTCACGCAGCAGCTGCATCACGCGAGGCACAATCGCATTGTGCGCTCCTGACAAAATAGAAAGCCCAATCACTTGGACGTCTTCCTGCAGGGCCGCGTTGACGATCATCTCCGGTGTTTGCCGAAGACCTGTATAGATGACCTCCATACCAGAGTCGCGCAGGGCACGTGCGATGACCTTAGCGCCGCGATCGTGTCCATCGAGACCTGGTTTGGCCACGAGCACACGGATGGGAGGAGGCATACTTACACCTTCCAAATTATAGAACGCGCTCTAATAAAGTAGATTGGGAGGCGCTATGAGTGATCAGACCTTCAACGAACCACGCATCGCACTCACTCGAATCTATACCCGCTCGGGTGATAGTGGCGAGACGAGATTGGTGGGCGGACAGAGCGTTACGAAAGATGACGCGCGCATCGAGTGCTATGGCACAGTGGACGAACTAAACGCACTCATTGGAGTTGCCCGTACGACCGCCCAACAACTAGGGGCTGAATCTTCGAACGTAGGATCGCTCGCACCTATCCTCAAGCGAATACAACATGAGCTGTTCAATCTCGGCTCTATCCTGGCCACTCTGCCCGAAGATGTGCATCCCAGGCAACCGCGTATCACGAGCGCCGAAGTAAAGCAGCTGGAACGCGAGATCGATGCCGCTAATGAAGTGCTGCCCGCACTGCGCTCCTTTGTGCTACCCGGCGCGGGCCGCTTGGACGCTGAGTTGCACGTCTGCCGGACTGTCTGCCGGCGCGCCGAGCGCCTGCTGGTGCGCTTAGCTCGGGAACAGAGTGTGCCGGTTGAAGGGCTGCAATATCTCAATCGGCTGAGCGATGCGTTGTTCGTATGGAGCCGCTGGGCAAATCAGACCTTGGGTATCGCCGAAGACCTGTGGGAGCCGAACGAAGCGGCGGGCGCCGCGGCGCAGTCTAAGGAATCCTCCATATAAATGCCGGACGAAGCCGCACCTTCCGGCGCAGGCTCGTGGGCTGCCCTCTCCGCTAGCTTTCTTGGCTGGACGCTCGACGCGTTCGATTTCTTTCTTGTCTCGTTTTGTCTGACGGCTATTGCGCGGGAGTTTCATCAGTCGGACAGAGCCGTCAGTTACTCGATCGCTCTTACGCTCGCGTTCCGGCCGGTGGGTGCGTTCCTGTTCGGCTTGATGGCCGACCGCTACGGACGTCGTTTACCGCTGATGATCGACCTGGTCTTCTATTCAGTCGTCGAGGTTGCCACCGGGTTTGCCCCAAGTTTTGCAGTGTTCCTCGTGCTGCGGGCACTATTCGGCATCGGCATGGGCGGTGAGTGGGGCGTCGGCGCCTCACTCGCGATGGAAAAAGTGCCGCCTAAGTGGCGCGGCCTCCTTTCCGGCTTGCTGCAGCAGGGCTATTCGCTGGGCTATTTATTGGCAGCCGTTGCTTATCCGCTGGTCTTTCCCCGCTTCGGCTGGCGTCCGCTGTTCTTCCTTGGCGGTTTGCCTGCTCTACTCGCTCTTTTCGTCCGGCTGCGTGTGAAAGAGTCCGAAGTATGGGTGCAATCAGGCGAGAAGACCTGGACACACCTGGGCCGCAAGATCCTGGCGAATTGGAAGCTGTTTGTCTACCTGGCGATCCTGATGACCGGTATGAATCTGGCCTCACATGGCACACAGGACATGTATCCGACTTTCCTGCAGCGCTATTGGCACTTTGGGACAAGCCAGCGCTCTGTGATTACAGCGATTTCGATGGTCGGCGCGATTTTGGGCGGAGTGTGCATCGGGCTGCTCTCCGACCGGCTCGGCCGAAAACGGCTCATTGCCTTATCTCTTGCTGGAGCGATCGTGCTCACGCCTCTCTGGGCGTACGCGCCGCGGGTCGGCTGGTTGATTGCTGGAGCTTTTCTGATCCAGTTCTTTGTGCAGGGTGCTTGGGGAGTGATTCCGGCACACCTCAGTGAACTGGCGCCGACCGAAATCCGCGGATTTCTGCCCGGATTCGCCTACCAGTGCGGGGCTCTGCTCGCTGGATCGGTCGGAACTTTCGAAGCGGCATTGGCCGAGCACATGAGCTACGCGACGGCCATGGCGGCTACTGCTGCGACGGTATTCCTGTTTACAATCGTCATCGCGCTGTTAGGGCCGGAACGGAAGGGAGTGCATTTCACAGACTCACCCCAATTTGCCACAGGGCAAACCCGATCGCCTGCTTGAAGTACTGCCACCGCATTTCCGGGGGGCTCATCACTCCGGGCGAAGGGCGGGGCGAGGCATACACGGTAAGTCCTTGAGCCTGCAGAATCCGTTTGACCCGGTAGATGTGATAGCCGTCGCTGACGACAATGCAGGAATGCAGACGCATGCGATGCATGGTCTCCGCAGCCGATTGGAGACTCTGCGCGGTTGTGGCACCCTCGCTTTCAGTAATGATTGCCGTCGAACGAACTCCGCGCTTGGTCAAATATGCCCGTCCGACTCCCCCTTCGGTAAATTCCGGGTCACCGCCGGCGCCCCCAGTCGTCAGAATATAAGGAGCAAGCTTCTTCCGGTACAAAAATAGGGCATGATCCAACCTGCCTTGTAAAACCTGTGAGGGTCGCCCATGATACTCGGCGGCGCCCATTACGATAATTACGTCGGCCCTTTGGGCATCATCGATCGCTGCTTGTTGCTGAATTTGCACCGCCACATAGAACAGGTAGCCTGAAAGCAGAATCAGGCACAGGAGTAAAAAGCCTACTATTGCGCGCTTCATGCCGCTTCGGCCGGCGCTTGCATCGGTCGATGTGTGAACTTTATAGTCTACGACTACGAACATTCTTGGATGATTACCGTGCAGGTAAGTAGCACCCACAATCGATTGGTTCAAACCGTCCGGAAGGCGGCTCAAAGCGGCCGGACCACCCCTGAAGGGCTAATTGTGGCTGAAGGTCCGCATCTTCTCGCGGAAGTACAAGGAAGCCGTTGGCGAGTCGAAAGGGTCTTACATACCGAGGCGGGGAGAGTTCGTTTCGCAAAATTGCTGGAAAGGGTCTCGGCTCCTGTCACAGAACTGGCGGACCGGGCCTTTGCCTCAATATCGGAGACGGAAAGCACTCAGGGAATACTGGCGCTAGTCCGACCGCTGGCCTGGACCTGGTCGGATCTGATGAGCGATCAGCCGCTGATTGTAGTTTTGGACGGTATCCAGGATCCTGGGAATGTGGGAACCATCATACGATCCGCCGAGGCTTTTGGGGCAAGTGGTCTGGTATTTGCTCCTGGATGCGCGCGTGTCTCAAATGGAAAGGTTTTGCGTGCGACAGCAGGCTCGGTATTTCGTATCCCGTTCTTGGAGGGCATTTTGCCAAACGAACTCCTGAACCGTCTGGCGGGGGTTCCAGCGGTTCTCTACGGCTTATCCGTCGATAGCGGAGACTGGGTACAAGCGGCCAATTTTAGGCAGCCCGCTGCGTTGGTCGTTGGCAGCGAGGGGGCCGGGGTATCGGACGACTTGGCGCGAAGTGCAAGAAACATAAGGATTCCGACGCAGGGGGTCGAATCGCTGAACGCCGCAGTGGCGTGCTCGATCGCGCTTTTTGAGGCGGCCTGTCAGCGGAATGGGTGGCGATGAGCCTTTTCGATACCACGCTGCCCTCAGGGGTCGATAATTTGGCGGGGCGGCCGCTGGCAGAACGTATGCGTCCACAAACGCTGGAGGAGTATGTCGGCCAGACACATATTCTCGGTCCGGATAAGCCGCTATGGAAGCAGGTGGATAGCGGCCGCTTAACCTCTCTCATTCTGTGGGGGCCACCGGGCTCGGGCAAGACGACCCTAGCCCGTTTAATGGCGAGCAGAAGCCGCGCCGATTTCATTCCATTTAGTGCGGTATTAAGTGGGATCAAAGAAATAAAAGCGGTTATGGCCGACGCCGAGAAGGCCAGGCGCCTCGGCCGGCAAACGGTTCTCTTCATCGACGAAATTCACCGGTTTAACAAGGCGCAGCAAGATGCTTTTCTGCCGTACGTCGAGCGGGGAGATGTCGTTTTGATCGGCGCCACGACGGAAAATCCTTCGTTCGAGGTAGTTTCCGCCCTGCTCTCCAGGACGAAGGTATATACCCTGCGGGCGCTCGAGACGCACGAGGTGGTTTCGCTGCTCGAGCGTGCGTTGTCCACGCCGGATAGGGGATTAGGACATCTCCGATTAAAGATTTCCCGAGATTTGCTCGATGAGATAGCTGTCGGGTCAGATGGCGATGCCCGTGCAGCGCTCAACACGCTCGAAATTGCGGCCGAGTCGGCGGAGGATGGGGAGATCGGGCGGGACGCGGTTGCCAACGCTCTACAAAGAAAGGTTTTACTTTACGACAAGTCGGGTGAAGAGCACTATAACCTGATCTCCGCTTTGCATAAGTCGGTGCGTTCGAGTGACCCGGATGCAGCTTTGTATTGGCTTGGACGAATGATGAAAGCGGGGGAAGACCGGCTTTACCTGGCGAGGCGGCTAGTTCGTATGGCAATCGAGGATATTGGCATGGCAGATCCGAAAGCAGTGGAACAGGCGATTGCGTGTATGCAGACCGTCCATTTTCTTGGGGTGCCGGAAGGAGATCTGGCACTTGGCCAATTGACGATCTATTTGGCAATTGCCCCGAAGTCGGACGCAAGCTATCAAGCGTTGAACCGGGTGAACGCGGCGATCGAATCGAATGTGGCTCAGGCAGTTCCTATGCACCTCAGAAACGCTCCGACCCGTCTGATGAAAGAAATGGGGTACTCCAAGGGCTATGAACATGCACACCGACAGGTAAATGCCGTAACCGGAATGGAGTGCCTTCCGACAGAATTGGCAGGTACAGTTTTCTACCAGCCGACCGATCGCGGCTTTGAAAAGCGGGTCGGGGAAAAGCTGGAGTGGTTGCGTTCGCAGCGCCAAGCACCACAAACCGAAGAGAAAACGCAGGAAAAATGAACCAATTAAGTGTAATCTTAAAGATCGGAGTTTTTTGACTTGTGCCCGAATCAACATTATTCTTAGGCAGGCGCGAAGCTGCGGAGGCGGTAAACGCGGAAAGGCGTCGGTCGAGCCGCTTTCCAATTGAGCGAGAAGTCCGGTATAAAACGCTCAATCAGCGCACGGAGATTTTATCCGGTAATGGTCGAACTCTGAATATCAGCAGTTCCGGTGTGTTATTTACCTCCGATCACGATTTACCGGTCGGCACCAGGCTGGAGCTTTCGATTAGTTGGCCGGCCCAATTGAACGACCGGTGTTTGCTGAACCTGGTGGCGCGAGGCCGAATAACCAGGCACAACAAGGGTCAACTCGCTTTGCAGATCCAGCAATACGAATTTAGGACTACCAGCCGTCCAGTCAAGCAGTAGCGGCGACGATGTCGGCGGAGCGAAGGTCCCCGATTCGGCTCATTCGTAACGCAAGGCTATAACTGGGTCGATCTTGGTCGCGCGTACGGCCGGGATCAGACTCGCAAGAAGCGCGATTACAGCGAGAAGCATCGCGACGGCGGCGAAAGTTGCCGGATCGGTGGCACTCGTTGCAAAGAGCAGTCCTGAAAGGACGCGCGTCAGCAAGAGGGCGCCGACAAGGCCAATCGCGATTCCAGCCAACGCGAGAAATGCTCCGTGACGGATGATTTGTCTCAACACGGTGTCACGCCGCGCTCCGAGAGCGATTCGTATTCCAATTTCGTTGGTACGCTGCACGACGGAGTAAGCCATAACGCCGTAGACGCCAATTGCGGATAACAGTAACGCCACACCAGCGAAGCCGGCGATCAGTGCAGTACGGAAGCGGGGCTGTGAGATGGATGCGGATCTCACAGCTTCCAGCGTTTCGATGTCGCTCAGCGTAGCGCCCGGGTCAATCGCTCGAATTTCGCGCCTTAATTGATGCGGAAGACTTGCGGCAATTGTTGACCGGACCACCAGGTTCAGTTTTTCGTTTCCGGAAAATTCAGCGTAAAGAGGGTAATATGCGGGCTCCTGCTGGCTATCGAGCCCGGTGTACTTTACATCACCCACCACGCCTACGATGGGCAGCCAGCGATTGTGGTTGTCGGGTCCGCTAGGGGCGATGTGGCGGCCAACCGGATTGCTGTCGTGGAAATAACGACGCGCCAGACTCTCGCTGATGATAATGGCCCCTGGCGAATTTGCTGCGTCGGCCTGGGTGAAGTACCGGCCCTCGAGCAGAGGGACACCGAGTGTTCGAAAGTAATCGGGGCTTGCGAGAACAACTGTGACAGCCGGGAACCCGGATTCGGTCCAGGGTTGGCCTTCTATTTGGAAGGTATCGTAGTCGGCACGGCGATCGGGCGGCAAGGAGTCCGAAAACGCGGCTACTATTACACCTGGCAAACTACGCACGCGATCCAGGATACGGGCGTAACGTGTGCTCTGAAACGTCATGTCGTCAGGACTTCGGGTACTCGAACGGCTGAGGACAACACCAATTGCCAGCACCTGTTGCGGAGCAGACCGGAATCCTGCATCGGCCGCTTGCAGCTGTACAAAACTGCGGAGCAGCAGGCCGCCACCAACGAGCAGCATAAAAGCCAGGGCCACTTCGGCAATTACCAGGACAGCGTGGGCGCGGCGCTTGGCGAGATTCACACTTCCAATGCGACCGCCTTGTTTGAGAATGCCGTTCAAATCTGAGCGCGAATTCCGGAACGCTGGCGCAAGACCAAAGAGAATTCCGGTCAGGACCGAAACGAAAAAGGTAAAGGCGAGCACGCGAACATCAAGATGTACCTCTTCGATGCGCGGGAGATTTCCAGGATTGCGAGCGCGCAGAGCTGAAATCCCCACCCATGCGAGCGCTAGTCCGCCCAGTCCGCCGATGCTTCCCAGCAGCACACTTTCTGTCAACAACTGACGGACTATTCTGCCGCGCGCGGCGCCGAGGCCAAGGCGTATTGCCATTTCCCGCTCGCGAGCACCGGAGCGCACCAGCATCAGGTTTGCAACGTTAGCGATCGCGATAAGCAAAACCAAGAACACCGCACCGAACATCACGAGCAGTGCCGGACGAGATTTCCCGGTCAAAGCTTCCCGAAGCGGCAAGACTGGCATGGTCATGCCGTGATAGTTACCGGGATTTGCGCGTTCGATCTGTAGCCCAATGGCGTTAGTTTCGGCTTGCGCCTGGGCGAAAGAAACTCCTGGTTTCAATCGGGCAACGCCGATATAAGGAAAGGGCCCGCGACGAGTCGGAGGCCGCAAGCGAATGTTTGTCCACAGCCCCTGGTCAGCCGGAAAGTGGAACGTCGACGGCATGATCCCGATCACGACTGCCTGTGTACCGCTCAGATTCACGGCTCGGCCTAGCACTGCGCGATTTGCTCCAAAATGATTGCGCCAAAGCGCCTCGCTCAGCACTACTTCTGGTGTCGCGGTGGGAGCGCTTTCGCCAGAATGGAAGACACGCCCCAACATGGGACCCGTACGGAGTACAGCAAAGAAATTTGCACTAACAGCGCAGCCTTTCACTTCTACGGGCTCTCCAACGCCGGTCAGATCGAAGCGCCAACTTCCATTCGAAAAAATCGCCGGATCTTCAAAAGCATGGTTCCTGCTTTTCCAGTCCAAATAGTCGGCGATCGACATGGTGCCATACTCGGTGTTCTGTGGAGAGAAATGCACGTGTACGACGGCAATGCGGTTGGCGTCAGGATAGGGCAATGACCGCAGCAAAACGCCGTCGATGAGGCTGAACATTGCCGAGTTGGCCCCAATTCCCAAGGCAAGCGTCAGAATAGCGGCCGACGTGAATCCGGGATTTTTTCGAAGCGTTCGAATGGCAAATCGAAGATCTTGCCCGAGCCTTTCGAATGAAGTCCAGCCCCATGTTTCGCGTGCCGCTTCGCGCACCGATGTGGTGTTACCGAAGGCTCGTCGCGCAGCGTAGCCGGCTTGTTCGGGCGACAACCCCGCTTTTTGTTGCTCCTCGGCTTCCAGTTCCAGGTCCGAACGCAGCTCGCGCTCCAGATCTTGCTCGCGTTCTTTTTTCCGCCACCAGCGCATGTCAGTTATCCTCGGCGGGCCACATTACGCGCGCAATGGCACCGGTCAGTTGTTTCCATTTCGACTCTTCGGCTAACAATTGTTTTCTGCCCGCCGCTGTGAGCCGGTAATATTTGTATTCGCGCTTCAGATCCCTACCGGCGGGTTCCCATTTTGCTGCCACCCATTTCTTGCGTTCGAGGCGGTGAAGCGCCGGATAAAGGGACCCATGCTCAACTTGGAGAAGCTCTTCGGTGGTTCGCTGGATATGCTTGGCGATCTGATGTCCATGAGCGGGACCAAACAGCAAGGTACGCAGGATCAGCATGTCCAGAGTGCCCTGCAGAAGTTCAATCCGGTCAGAAGTTTCTTTAGACATAGGTGCTGGAAGATATTCTACCCGGAATTTTAGTGCGTTGGGAAGGGATTCTACCCAATCAGGGGCGAGCTATAGTTTGCGCCGTGGAGTTTTTTACAAACCCTCACGTGCGCGGCTCAGTAAGAGTTTGCTGAGCCGCGACCGCAAAGGAACTGGAGTTAAGGATTAGCTGCGCAGAACCGGGTTCGCGGGGGTGGGAACCGGAGTGCTTCCGGAGCCACTGTCGTCGGCACCCTTTTCTTTTTTCTTGGGGACGGTGGTTGTCTTCACCGGGCTGATGATCACGTGAGCATTGCGGCCCTCCATACGAGGTTGTCCCTCAATGGAGCCTACTCCGGTAAGATCTTCAGCAAATTTGAGAAGCAGCTTCTTACCTAGATCGACGTGGGCAATTTCGCGTCCGCGAAACTGCACTACGGCCTTGACACGATTGCCGTCCTTAAGAAAACGGATCGCGTGATTCTTCTTAAAGTCGTAATCGTGATCGTCGGTATTGGGGCGGAACTTGAGTTCCTTCACCTGAATCACGTGCTGCTTCTTTTTGGTCTCGTGCTGTTTTTTCTTCTGTTCGTATTGCCACTGGCCATAGTCCATGGCTTTAGCGACCGGCGGTTCGGCGGTGGGGGCAATTAGAATCAGATCCAGCCCGATATCCTGCGCCTTGCGTACGGCCGCAGCAGTGGGCATGATTTCTACAGATCCGTCAGGGAAGACAGCGCGTACTTCTCTGGCTCGGATTGCTTCGTTAACGTTTTCTCGGATGCGAGGCCGGCGAGGCGGGAAGTTTCTTGGTGGATACATGCCGGACTAGCGGGTGGCGCTCGCCCGCGCCATGGGAACCAATGGGAATAAAGTCAAATGTTGTACCTCCTTTCAGTGTACACAGAAATCAAGGATAGTGCTTTGAAGGGATTTGGCAATCGGTCGAGATTAGGCCCCGTTGCGCGAGCAAGCAATCCGGTTGACCAGTAAAAATCTGCTATGGTAGCGTAAACCCTTAGGGAAGTATGCGCCTGTGTCCGACGTGTGTTCTTACCTAGTTAAAACCCTGCATGGATGCAACTCTCAAGGCCCTCGTCGACCTGCTGATAGAAGCAGTACCCACAATCGTTTTTTTTCTCTTTCTGGCGTGGTATCTAAAGAGGACTTATTTCCAACCGGTCGGCGCGATTCTCGCAGAGCGTAAGAAGGCTACGGAGGGCGTTCGTGAGCTCGCGCAAAGAGCGTTCGAAGCCGCCGATAAACGAAAGTCCGAGTTCGATCGCGCAATCCAGCTAGCGCGCGGCGAGATCTGGGATGAGCAGGAGAAATTGCGCCGGGAGTGGTCAGATGAGCAGGCCGCACAGATTGCAGAAGCGCGTGCTCAGGCTGAGGGACAGATCGAAGACGCTAAGAAGGCGATCGCGGCGGAGGCAGACGGAGCGCAAGCGGCCTTAGATCGAGACGTGGAGGGTCTAAGCCAGAAGATTGTCGACGCGGTGCTCGAGCGGAGAGCGGCCTAAATGAAGACGATTGTTTCGGCTATTTTCTTTTTGTGTCTGGCCACTGGGCAGGCGTTCGCGCAAGAGACTCCGCAAGAAACAGCGGCGCTCGATCGGATCGGTCCGTGGAAACTTATCAACACAGCGATCTTCGTTCTTCTGCTGGGCTGGTTCATCGCGAAGCAAGGACCGCGATTCTTCAATGCTCGCTCGGCGGACATACAGAAAGCGATCAGGGACGCGACAGGGCTAAAGATGGATGCCGATCTGCGCTATTCGGAGATCGACCGCAGAATGGCCAGTCTCAGCGAAGAAGTAAACAAATTACGGGAGCAGGCGCGCCTCGAATCCGAACGGGAGCATGAGCGGGTCCGGCAGCAAACGGCAGCGGAAGTGGCGCGCATCAGGCAAAATGCTGCGAACGAAATCGACGCATTGCGCGGCGAAGCGGCAAAACGAGTACAGGCGCACACGGCCGAGATTGCGCTTGGTCTGGCCGAGAAGCGTTTGCGGGACCAATTCGTACAAGGCGAGCCCAACAACCTGGTAGAAGAGTTTGTAGATTTGATTGAACGCGGGAAGAATTAAATGACAGACGCGCTCAGCAGTCACTACGCCGAAGCCCTGGCCAACGCGGTATTTGGGCCCGAGTCCGGAGTTACGCCCGAAGAAGCGACGGAACAATTGAAGTGGGCTGCGGACCTGATCAGTGAATCGAAGGATGTGGAACGGGCGCTCCTCTCGCCTTCCGTCAGCAAGATTCGCAAGCAGGCAATCGCAGGCAAGCTGGCCGACCAACTAGGTCTGCACCGCCTCATCAAGAATTTTCTGTTGGTTGTCGTATCGCACCGGCGTATCCGCGAACTGCCGGCGATGCAGCAGGATTTCGAACTGATTGTCGATGAGCGTACAGGATGGCTTCCCGCAAAGATCACTTCCGCGCATGAACTGGGTGCTGAACAACGCCAGAGCATCGAACGCGCTCTTGGGTCGAAATTGGGCAAGTTCATCCGGGCGCATTATATAGTCGATCCTTCGGTGATCGGCGGCATTCGGGCGCATATCGCATCCAGGGAGTACGACGCCACAGTAAGAGGCAAGCTGGAGAGCATGCGCGTCCGCCTTTTGTCGCACGCATAAAGGGATCAAGACGTCAGTAAGGATCTAGAAAAGTATGGCTCAAATCAGAGCAGATGAAATCTCGCGCATACTGTCTTCCGAAATTCAAAATTTCGACGCAGTGGCAAACGTATCGGAAACCGGATCTGTGATCAGCGTTGGCGATGGGATCGCCCGCGTGTTCGGGTTGGAAAATGTTATGGCGGGCGAACTGGTCGAATTCGGCCCGGAGACCGTCGGTATTGCACTGAACCTGGAAGAAGACCAAGTCGGCACGGTGCTACTCGGCGATTACAGCAATATCAAAGAGGGCGATCAGGTAAAACGAACGGGCCGCATTATGTCGGTACCCGTGGGGGACGCCATGGTCGGCCGCGTGGTAAATGCGCTGGGACAGCCGATTGATGGCAAAGGCAGCATCAACACGACGGAATTTAATCCGCTGGAGAGATTAGCGCCCGGCGTGGTCGACCGGCAATCCGTGAAGCAGCCGCTCCAAACAGGTATCAAAGCGATTGACGCGATGGTGCCGATTGGCCGCGGGCAGCGCGAACTGATTATCGGTGACCGGCAGACCGGTAAGACGACTGTCGCGCTTGACACCATCATCAATCAAAGGGGCCAGGATGTAACTTGCATCTATGTGGCCATCGGGCAGAAGCGTTCGACCGTGGCGCAGGTAGTGCGGGTGCTGGAAGAACATGGCGCGATGGACTATACGATCGTGGTGGCGGCGACTGCATCCGATCCGGCTCCCATGCAATACATCGCACCGTACGCGGGCTGCTCGATCGGCGAATTCTTCCGCGATTCCAAGCGGCATGCG
>DATAYL010000334.1:0-5575 GCA_036272575.1 Bryobacteraceae bacterium
CCACCTGGGCCAATTCTTGCCGTGACCTAGCGTCTGTCCCCGCGAACCTTGGCTGACGATCTTGAGGGAGCGCCCGCTTGCTCGCCACATACTGTTTGTTTCTTCGTAGCAACTGCTTTTGGAATTTCCGAGAACGACAATTCCGCAGGACGATGGGACAGGTATCACGGAATTACTGGGCGACGTTGAGCCTGGAAGAGAAACGGGAGCGCGCGACAAAGAGTGCTCAGGCACGGTGGGGCCGCCATTTCGATCGGCCCCTCTAAGGCACTGGACATCCCTATACATCACTCGCCACTAGGCCGTTAGGGCGGATCTATATCGGTCGGCTCTGCCTAGCTTCAAACGGCAGCCGGAATGTCAACATTCTACGCACGTCACCTCTGTGCTGCGCTCGGCGTGATTCGCAGATCCATTAACACGTTCGAAGGAGTATCGACTGGGCGAGCAGGGCTGGGCTGAATTTCACTTTTCAGAGGGTGCGGCCGACTACCGGGCGCAACGCGGCTCCTCACCGCTGACTGTCCATCGTCCGTTCGCGAAAGGCCGACTCATTCTCTGCTGCATGTTCGCGCTCCACCCCGGTTGTCGCGAGTGCAATCTGCTCGGGCGGCGCCTTCGGTGTCCGGTCGGCAAATACAAGTCCATTCGCCTCCTGAAACGTATCCGCAAATTGCGTGTAGCAGAATCCAGCAAGCGCACGCAAGCTGGTCACACTCTGCATGAGAGCGCGATATCGCTCTAGCAAGTCCTGCGCGGATTTTGCTTGAGAATAGCCCCATACACCTTCGTGCTTCGGGCTGAAGGCAATGCCTCCGAACTCAGTTAGAATAATGGGCTGATTGTTCGCGGGTTGGCCATCGACAACTAACATGCGGCCGCCAGGTCGCTCGCGCTTAAATAGCAGCGCTTCCACTTCTTTCATGCCATAGCGGCTGGCGATGCGCTCCGGCTGATCATCGTAATCGTGGATGCCGATGATGTCCGTAGCAACGCTCTCCCAACCGTCGTTTCCGATCACGGGACGAGTCGGGTCGAGCGTCTTGGTGAGGTGATACAGCGCCTGTACATAGTGCCGCTGCGCGGGGCTGTTCGGCAGGTCGGGCACGCCCCAGGACTCATTAAACGGGACCCACACCACAATGCAAGGGTGGCTGCTGTCACGGTTCAAGACCTCTGTCCACTCGCGCGTCAGACGCTCAATCGAAGTACTCGTATAGCGGTAAGCGCTGGGCATTTCCTCCCAAACAAGTAAGCCCAGGTGGTCCGCCCAATAGAGATAACGCGGATTCTCGATTTTCTGGTGCTTGCGAACGCCGTTGAACCCGAGCTGTTTGGCAAGCAGGACGTCGGCCTTGTAGGCCTCATCGTCAGGTGCGGTCAGACCCGTTCCCGGCCAATAACCTTGATCGAGCACCAAGCGCAGGTTAAGGGGACGCCCATTGAGAATGAACCGGTCACTTTCGGTTGTAACGGTTCGTAACGCCGTATAGCTGTGAACACGGTCAAGCACCGAGCCTTCGCTGGTGCGCAGTTCCAATTCAACGTTGATGATCGTTGGAGAGGCCGGACTCCATAGCAGCTCATTGCGGTAATCGTCGATGCCCGGATCGGAAAGAGCGACCTGCCGGTGAACTTCTCCAGCAATTACCGAATACGTGTCACTTGAGAGCACCAGCTCGCCAACGCTCATCCTGACACCCAGGCTAAGCCCTTCCGCTCGCTTTCCTCCGATCCGCGCTTCGAGCCCGATCTCCCAGCGCTTCAGGTTCGATGTCCATCGCAGCTTGTCGATGAATGATGCGGGGACAGTCTCGAGCCACACCGGTTGCCAGATCCCCGTCGTCCGTGGGTACCAGATCGAATGGGGTTCCGGTTTCCAGTCCTGTTTGCCTCGCGGCTTGGCCAGATCGGCCGGATCATCGTCGGCCTTAACAATTACCTGCTGCGGGCCGTCCGGACGTAAAGCGTCCGTGATCTCGGCACGGAACGGTGTATAACCACCCTGGTGCGCGCAGACTTCTGTCGCGTTGACCCATACAGTCGCGCAGTAATCGACAGCGCCGAAATGCAAGAACACCCGCTGCCCCGGTTTCAAATCAGGCGCGGCAAAGTCGCGCCGGTACCAGACCGCCCTGAAGAAACCACAATTGTCTACACCGCTCGCCAAAGTCTCCGGACTGAACGGGACAACAATGGTGCGGTCCCATTCGACCGCGAGCGGATTGGTCCACTTCGCCTCGGGATCGAGCGCAAAGTCCCAAACGCCGTTGAGGCACGTCCAGTTATCCCGCTGCAACTGCGGCCGAGGGTACGCATTGCAGTTGTTCTCCGGTTCAGTCAGGCTAGGCACTTTTATCTGACGTTCGCATACGGCAGAAAATATCGGCCCCGAATCGACAAAATGGACGAGGGAACGCGTCTTGTCGAAGCTGCCGCCGATGGCGAGCCTGAAATTTCCGTCACCCAGTCTTTTCCCCGATAGCCTGGCAATGACCGACGCCGTGGACGCACAGACAGGCAAACTAATCTGGAACATCCGGACCGTCGACCGCTTCACGTCATCGCCGAACGCAACGCCAGGTTACTACAACGGAGTCGTCTGTCACGTCTTACTCGCGTTCTCGACCAACTGATGCTTCAAGCATGGAAGTCGTGCCATTAGCCGCCGATCCGCGAACCGTCGCTGGGCGAATTCTCCTGTCTTGTCTGAAAGGGTAGATCATCCTTGCTAATTGCCGGTTCTTCAGAAGTAAACAGGGCTTCGTCAGATGCCGATGAGGCCCAGTGCGTCATGCCGGCCCGCTTGGCTACTTCAAAGTGGTTCCCCAACCGGTTCGTCCGCAACCTCCTCGCCGATGGCAGCGGCCAAGGCGTTTGAGGGTTGCAACTCCGATCGAGCCTGGACTCTCAGCAGCGTGCATCGCCAATCCTCTGGAAGCGGCGCAATATTTTGTTCGGCCCACGCCAGAAGGACACCAAATGAGAGGGTAATCAGAAGCGCCTCATCACCAGGACTGATCGCGACCGTTGACGGTGACGGAGCTAGTGCAACGTCCATACCGGCCTTGATAGCTGTAATCATTTCCGTTGTGCGCACAGCAGAGATCACGCTGCTTTGTTCAAGCCACAGCTTAGCCTGGTCCCAACTGACCGGATTGACGTCGTAAGTTGCTGTCGCCCGCGGTAGATGCTCCATAACGAAGCGGCCCATTCCAGGAGTATACGTATATAAGGTCGTTGCAAGTCCGGTGGCGAAACGGAACCTAAACACATGGCCGTTACACGCGAGGAATCGCGTTCGCTGTTTCCGTCGTTCGTCACGATATTGAGATCATTGGTGCCGGGTTTGAGGGCATACGGACACTCGGCATCTACAAAACATCTGTAGCAGGACGCGGTGTTAGAACCGCGGAAGTCCTCGATCATTGGAAGCTATAACCCCTCGATGAGCTGAATGAAGACTCCATCGGGGTCCGTCGTGACGATGCACCGAATGCCTTCCCCGAAAAGCTGCGGCTCGCGCGTGAGAAACTCGATGCCTTGGCCCCGCAAAGCCCCCGTTGTCGCATCAATTTCCGACACGCGAAACGCGATCCGGTTGATTCCCACATGATTCAATGCTGGATACGGCTCACCTATAGACGCGGGTTCTAACCATTGCACCAGATCGATGAACATTTTGCTGGTTGCCTCGGCCGGAGCTAGATACACAACGGCGAGTCGGCCCGCTGGCAACTGAAAAGCACGTGCAATTCCGTCTTCATTAACCTCACCAAGACTCTTGATGACTTTGAGTCCAAGTGTTTCATAGAAGCGAACACTTCGTTCAAGATCCCGGCAAGTGATGCTTACATGGAGAAAATCATCAATCATTTCTGCTCCCGATGCGAGTAGAGCAGCAGGGCCTTCGCGAACACCTTCGCGTGGAAGATCGTCGCGCCTTGGCCGCCATTCCCGTCGCTTGTCACGATGTAGAGGTCGTTGGTCTCTGGCTTGATTGCCATGCTGGTCGATTCGAGATTGTGACCCTCATCCCGGCCCGGCAATAGGATTTGACCAATGGGTATGCCGTTCTTGTTGAACACCAAGACGCGGCCTTGACTGTACATCGCGACGTAAAGGTTGCCGTCACTGTCGGCGCGCATTGAGTCGGGCGCGGGGCCGGTGAAGTGGTAGGTGATAGCTGTTCCGATCGGCGCGATTGTCGTCGCGTCCGCCAGCTCGACCCGGTGCAGAAGGTTTCTGCTGAACTCCGTGATCCACAAATCCTTCCCGTTTGGGCTGAGCGCAATGCCGTTCGCCATTGCAAGGTGCGGGAGGACGGGCGTGATCGTCTTGGCATCAGGTGAGAAATAGTAGGCACCGCCTCTCGGCTCCGTTGAGATGCCCCGAAAGTCACTGAAGTAGAGGCCGCCGCGTGCATCGAATACCAGGTCATTCGGCATATAGCCTGCTGCCGCGGGAACAATCGTCTGCATTCCCGTTCCGTCTGGTTTCACTGCGACGATTGAACCAGTTCCCTTGACCAGATTCATTGCAGCTATGAAGACGCGCCCGTCCTTATGGACGGCGAGTCCCCCGGGACTCACATCGTCCAAGTGAACAACTGGGGAGAGGCGCTTGTCCCGCGTCAGGCGGAGCACACGCTGACCGGGCACATCGCAGAAAAGCAAATTGCCATTGCGATCGAACGCTGGCCCCTCGAGTACGATGGCTTGGTCGGAGACCTTGAACCACGGCTCGGCCACGATGGTCTGCAAGGTGCGCTCAGACGGCGGAATGGGAACGGGCCCGCGAGTTTGGGCGTCGTAGGTCAGCGCGGGAGTCGCTCCACTCTGTTCAGCGTAGGTGCTGACCGCGAGACACGTCAAGAGGACTGATATCGCAAGAAGGGCGCGACGACCGGAGATAAACATCATAGGTCTATCGCCTCAGGCACGGTATTGTTCGTCGGTGACATGTTCCATCCACTCGACAACCCTGCCGTCTTTTCTTTCTTGGATAGCGATGTGGGTCATGCCGGTACTCGCGGTAGCGCCGTGCCAGTGCTTCTCACCCGGCGGATACCAGATGACATCACCCGGGCGGATCTCTTCGACGCGGCCAGCTTCGTGCTGTGCCCACCCACAGCCGGCTGTGACGATGAGCGTTTGTCCGAGCGGATGTGTGTGCCATGCAGTCCGCGCACCCGGTTCGAACGTGACGCTAGCACCCTGAACAAGCGCGGGATCGGGCGCGTGGAAGAGCGGGTCGATCCGCACGTTACCTGTGAACCACTCGGAAGGTCCCTTTGAGGATGCTTGCGAGCCAACTCGTTTGATTTCCATTTTTGTGGTCCAGCACACCCTTACGGCTGAAGCAGAGTCTTAATCGCCCGGCGCTGATCCATCGCTCGGTATCCTTCTGCAACCTGATCTAGCGGTAGCACCAGATCGAACACCTTGCCGGGATGGATCTTCTCGTTCAGCACCAGATCGATCAGCTCGGGAAGATAACGACGAACCGGCGCTGGGCCGCCGTGCAGATGTACGTGACCGAAGAACAGCTCTGGTCCGTCCAGTTCGACTCCGTG
>DATAYL010000335.1:0-6044 GCA_036272575.1 Bryobacteraceae bacterium
TCCGGAGCGGTGTCTCCGACGCGCAGCTCCGGACCTTCTAGTGCAAACGAATTGCCCTGCAGGATGGTGGAGCGGCTGGTTCCGGTCGAAGTCGGCATTTTGCCTCAGTGTACCAAGGGAGTCAAGTGGCTTTTTTGCGAAACGAACTCCTGAATCAGTTAGTTAGCCAGTTAACAATTGCTCAACTTCGTCGAGTGGCTTCGTGTTTACAACGTCGGTCGCCGAAAGCCACCCGCGTCGCGCGGTTATGACTCCCAATCGCATATTCTGCAGGTGGGATGGGCGATGCGCGTCGGTAGAAATGGTGAAGCGGCAGCCCTGCCGCTTAGCCGCCCGAACCAGATGGGACGGGAGGTCGAGTCGTTCCGGACTGGCATTGATTTCAAGAAAGATGCTGCGGGCGGCCGCCTTACGGGCGATCCGGTCGAGATCAAACGGATAGGAATCCCGCTGCAGTAGCATGCGACCCGTACCGTGACCGAGTATGCGCACATTGGGCGATTCAAGTGCCCGTTCCAGGCGATCGCTCATCTCGTTAGGCTCAAGGCTAAAGAAACTATGAATGCTGCCGATGACCAGATCGAGTTCGGCTAAGGCGTCTTCCGCTATGTCCATGGAGCCATCGCGCAGAATGTCACATTCGAGTCCGGAAAAGACCCGCAGGGGCAAACCATCGCGGTTTAGCTCGCGGACATAACGGGCGAAGGCAACTACGCGTTCTTCGTCGAGGCCGTTCGCCATCGCGAGGGCTTTCGAGTGATCGGTGATGGCGATATATTCGTACCCGAGTGCGGCGGCGGCTTCGGCCATTTCCTGCAGGGTTGCCCTACCGTCGGTGGCGGCCGTATGCATGTGGAGATCGCCGCGGATTTGTGAAGCTTCGATCAGGTTGGGCAGAGTGCCGGCTTGAGCCGCTTCAAATTCGCCGGAATTCTCCCGCAGTTCGGGCGGAATCCAGGCATAGCCGATCTGCCGGTAAACCTCTTCTTCGGAATCTCCGGCGACACGCGCATTGTCCTCGGCGCGAAAGAGACCGTATTCGTTCAAGGTCATGCCCTGGCGAATAGCATTGGTACGCAGCACTACATTATGTTCCTTGCTGCCGGTGAAATACTGCATGGCGGCGCCAAAACTCTCGTGGGGCAGAGCGCGGACATCGACTTGGAGACGGTCCAGTCCAAAAAGCACGCTCGCTTTGTTGGTGCCCTGGCCGAGAATCTCTTGAGTCTTGGGATGCTTAACGATTAGATCGAGCGCAGCCAAAGCGCGCGGGCCGGTGACGAGAAGGTCGAGATCGCCGACCGTTTCACGCCCGCGGCGTAGGCTGCCGGCGGTCTCGACGCGCTCGATGCCATCCAGGGTCGAGAACTCCGCCGAAAGTTCGTCAGCAATGGCACGGGCGAAACTCAGCAGGAAACGGCCGGCGCTTTTGCGATAAGCCTCGATGGACCGGAGCACTTTTTCTTCGAGCTTGGCGCCCATCCGCGGCATTTCACGCAGTTTCTGAGCGCGGCAGAGTTTTTCAAGATCGTCGACGGTGCGAACTCCGTGATGCTCATAGAGCAAAGCGATACTCTTGGGGCCAAGCCCCTGAATCTTCAAAAGTTCAAGGGCAGATGCCGGGTACTTCTCGAGCATCTGGTCGCGACGTTCAAAAGAGCCGCGCTGGCAGATTTCGGCGAGGACAAAGGCGAGCCCCTTACCGATTCCCGGAATGTCGGTAACTTTGCGATCGGCATTGCAGATAATATCTGCCACTCGTTCAGAGTGGCTGGCGATGACGGCGGCAGCATTACGGTAGCTGCGAATGCGAAAGCCGTCATCGCCAGCCACTTCCATCAGATCGGCCGTTTCATGCAGCAGCCGCGCGATCTCCTTGTTTTCCATAATCTGCGCCATGCCTCCGATTATTATGCGACGCAGGCGATTATGCGAGGGAGGCGCGGACGGCAGGCGAAGGCTCGACATGCACCAAGACGTCAGCGACCCAGGGCAGATCGCGGCGGATGGCGGAACGCACTTCAGTGGCAATGTCGTGAGATTTCTGCACAGTCAGCAGCGGATCGACTTCGAGGTGCAGGTCGACGTGGTACTTCAAACCGGTGCGGCGCGCGAAACATTTCTCGATACCAAGCGTTCCCTGAACCGCTAGGGCAGAACGTTTGATTTCCGCCATTTTTTTAGCTTCCGGCATCGTGTCCACCAGCTGATCAACGGTCTGGCGTACCACCCGAACAGAAAGGAACAGAATCAGAATGCCGATTACGATAGCACCGACCCGGTCCGACATGCCGAAGCGCACGGGGTCAAGCATGTTGAGAAGCACTGCAATCAGGGCAATCGAAGTGGAAAGCAAATCGGTGATGTCGTGCCAGGCGTCGGCTTGGAGACCGGAACTGGCGATGCGCCTGCCCACGCGGAATTTAAAACTCGCAAGGCCGAACTTCAAAACGATAGAAGCGAAGAGGGGAAATAAAGCATAAACGGGCAATGAGGCGGTCAAGTCAGTAGAACCGACACCGTGCCAAAGAATGGCTGCGCCGGCCAGCAGCAGCATGGCGCCAACCGCCAAACCCGATAAAGTCTCGTAGCGGCCGTGCCCGTAGGGGTGTTCCTTGTCAGGCGGCTTACTGGCGATCCAAAGACCCGCGTAAACAATAGTGGAAGAGAGCACGTCCCCAGCCGCTTCCAATCCATCAGACAAAACCGAGGCCGAACCGGCGCGTAATCCGACGAGAATTTTGGCGAGCGAGAGCGCAACACCAACAGTCACGCTAAGCAGCGCAAGACGCCGACCGACCAGCTGTTCCTTCTCCAAGGCAAGGGCGCTCACTGACTCGGCGACCATACCTTCAGAGGATAACGCGAAGCACGCATTTTTTCGCAAAAGACAAGGGTGAACTCCGCCGCTGCCAGCCACTACTTATAGAGATTCAGTCGGGCCGACTGCAAGGAGAGATTTTGAACGCGAGTGAACTGCGACAGAGTTTAGGACTTATCGCGCTAGCCAACTTTACCAGGAATAAAGATGTAGGGGTAGACCGGTCACGCGAGGCGCTGCGGAGCGGCACAGGATCGGTAATGGGGACGGACCAGGACGGAAGAAAATTTCAGGTCTTGCGCTTGAGTGAGGCCTCTGATTTCCTGGGCGATTATGAGGCCATGGACGCCAACGGGCAGTGGCGGGTGTGTACTGAACTGCAGGTGGTCGAGTAGCCGGGCAGCGTTACACTGATCATTCAGTTTTGAAGAACGAAACTGCAACGGTCATGAGGCTGAATTTTGTCCGGCTAGTTCTGTCTGCACTCACGCTGGCTTTGAGCGGGGCGACCCCGAACCAGCTGGCTCCCCTTCCCGCCCCTTTAGAAGTGCCGAAACCAGGGCCGGCGACCGATGCGCCGTATGCGCCGCAGCCAATCCTGCCCGGCGGCATCGTAGTCCCACTATATCCGCCAGGCTCACCTTTCCTCAAGGCGGACCGCATTCGCGAACCGGAACGGTACAACATGAGCCAGAGCGTACCGGGGCGAATCAACAGCATTCTCAACATTCACAATCCCTCGGTCGAGTTCCACACGGTCGATCGTGGCATTAACACCGGTGCGGCCGTCGTACTAGTAGCGGGCGGCGGACACAAGACTCTGAACGTGGGTAGTGAGAGTGCAGATTTTGTGCCATTTTTTGCCAATTACGGAGTGAACACGGTCATTTTGCGGAACCGCCTGCGAAGTGACGGTTATAACCCACAGATTGACGCGGTTCACGATGCGCTACAGTCGATCCGGCTCGTGCGAGAGCACGCCAAAGAATTAAATATTGACCCGAACAAAATCGGCATTATGGGTTTCTCGGCGGGAGCGGAATTGGCCACGTTCGCGGCCGTAAACTTCAAAGAGTTTGACGAAAAGAACGGCGCTCCGGGCGATGCACTCACAGGCATTTCCGCGCGGCCCGATTTTGTAGGCGTCATTTATCCAGGACCGTCGCCCTTTGCGGCCGGCCGCACTCCTCCGCCGATTCCGCGCAATGTTCCACCGGGTTTTGTGGTTTGCGGCGGCTCGGGAGACCGGGTGCATGCGGTCTGGGCGATCGAATATTTCAGCGCCATGCTGGTCATGGGTGTGCCGAATATCGAGATGCACATTTACGGCAATGGCCGCCATCCCGGCGATCCTTTGCCGGACGGCAGTCACATGACGGGCGGCCTCACAGACCGCCGCGATACGCCGTTCGGCACTTGGCAGTACCGTTTTATCGACTGGTTCCGCGATCTCGACTTTCTGCAAAAACCGGGCGTGGAAACCAAGGCGGCTAAAGACAGCGCGAGTTTCGTAAACGAACCCGCAGTGGGTACTGGCCAGGGTCGAGGGGCAAAGTAGTACACCTCACACCACGGCTCCGTCGGCCCGTGCGCGGCTCCCGCTTCTAGCAGACGGTCGAGTAGACAAGCAATACGTCCTCTACTAGGCTGTCTTCTAAGCATAATGACCCCAGGCGAAATGGATCGAGCTGCTTCAGAGCACGCTCGACATGCTGATCTTGCGAACCGTCCAATGGGGACCGCAGCATGGATACGGCATCGGGCAGGCCATCCGGCAAAGTTCGGCGGAGACCGAACAGTCGAAATGGAAGCTGTTGGTCAGCGCGATTACTCGCGTGATGCGTCCGGCGCAAGGAGACTAGAAAAAATATGCAATGGCCTTTCTGGCGACGGAAACAGCGCCATCGATCTCAATGAAGAGATAGCTTACGATTTGGCGGCCGATGCGGCCGCCATCTGAGGTGGACCCCATCGTTTGGACAAAAATTCGGCAGTCCTTAGATGGTGTGGCGTACTGACCAAGATGGCGGCGGTGATGCCGCCATCCATTCCGGACTTGCATCGGTGCTCAGGTCGCATCCCTGCGGAGCCTTGTCCCCCTAGCAAGCATTTCGAGTTTACGGTATAGGGCCGTTCGCAGTAAAGCGCAAGCATCCATTCTGGCAGCAACAGCGATAAATCCCGGGAGTTTGAGGGCAGAGCCCTCATGGTGGCAATGACTTGTTCCTTATGGATCTGTGCGCGAAGAGATCTGCCGGCGTCTGATATCCCAATGACTGATGTGGACGCAGATAATTGTAAAAGTGGAAATAACTTTTCAGTGCTGGGAAGAGTTCGAGTCCTGTGGCGAAATCGCCAGGGTAAATGAATTCGTACTTGAGCGAGCGCCACAGCCGTTCGATAAAAACATTGTCGAAGGCGCGGCCACGGCCATCCATGCTGATCAAGATGCCACGCTTGTGGAGGGGAGCCAGGAATTCGGCGGAGGTGAACTGCGAGCCCTGATCGGAGTTCCAGATTTCGGGCTGGCCAAAGCGGAACGCGGCATCGAGCGCAGCCAGGCACAAGCTGGTTTCGAGGGTGTTGGAGAGTTCCCAACTGAGCACGAAGCGGCTGAACCAATCCATCACCGCGACTAAGTAGAGAAAGCCGCCACGCATTGGAATGTAAGTAATATCGGTGCTCCAGACGTGGTTGGGTCGGAGGATTTCCACGCAGCGCAGCAGGTATGGGTAGACCTGATGCCCTGGCGCCGGGCGGCTGAGATTCGGTTTTGGATAGTGGGCTCGATGCCGAGGATACTCATCAGAAGCCGGATGCGCTTGCGGTTCACTTCCAGTGCGACAGCCATTTCGCGGCTGCCGTAGAACGGGCGCTTCAGATACAGTTGGTCGAGCTGACGCAGTAGACGCAGGGTTTCCGCGCTCTCTGGTCGGGGCTGGTAGTAGTAGGTCGAACGCGGCACTCCTAACAACTCGCATTGCCGTTGAATGGTCAGCCGCCAATGAGCGGGATCGATCCATGGGCGTTTGTCAGTCGAGGAGGCCAGCTCTTTTTTTGAGAAAGTCCAACTCGGAGGGTCGAGGACTGGCGCGGTGTTTCGAAGGTCAAGCCTATCTGTTTGCTCCCCGTTTCCTCTGGGAGTGCCGCACTAGCGTGCGACCCGACCGGCGGTCGAGGCAAAGCCGGAAGGAACTGGCCTCCTCCGGGGCATTTTCGTCAT
>DATAYL010000336.1:0-15927 GCA_036272575.1 Bryobacteraceae bacterium
CGCTCGAAATGGTAAGCGTATTGGTGTTGTAATTTCCCGCTGGAATCACCAGTTGCTCACCTGACTGCGCCGTGGCACTCAGGGCTGACTGGAATACTTGCGTGTCGTCCCCACCCTGTCCTACCGTACCGAATGTGCTCACAGACACCGAGTTAGGTGCTGGAGTCGGTGTCGGAGGGGGCGTTGGAGTCGGAGTCGGCGTGGGTACCGGCTTTGGTGTCGGCGCCGAAACCGTTAATGAGCAGAGCTCGGCTGCCCAGCCACTTCCAACACCAGCGAACTTGATTGCATTCGATCCCGCACTGAGCGAAAGGTTTGCGACAACGATTTTGCTTATACTCCATGATCCTGTCGGCGGCAAATCTACGCGGATAGCGGTGCCGCCGTTTACCGAAACCGCGGCCGGCAGATTATTGTTGGTTCCATTGTCATAGGTGATGCTGACCTTGTAGCTGCCAGGGGCCGGCGCAGAGATATGGTTAAATACGATGTTTCCATATCTTGGACCGCCTAAGTTCTGCGCGTTCAGGCCGCCCGGACAGGCCGCCCCGCATGCACCGATGCTGGCACTCCCGGATAGAGCGTTTCCACCCGCCGCTGCCAAATAGGTCTGCGCTTGCGAGCTTACTGCGCCTGCTAACATTCCCAGGGCGAGCAATCCGAAACCAGAAACTGCCGCCGGCAGTTTTTTAACGAGAACTTTATTCCTCACGCGCAACAGCGCCCGTGTTGCAATCTGGCCAACTGGCAAACCCGCTTGTGCAATGGACGAGCCGAGGCCTCTCAAACTGAAGTTTTCTTTCACGAATACATCCTTTTTTTGGTTTTTTCGGCAAGTGCTTCCCCGGGCCCCATCGAAATTCGGAGGATTTCAGCCAGCGGGATTACACGCGCTGCTGCGTCAAGGAGGGGAATTGTCGAGCCTTATGACTGCAAAGTGGGAACGGTGGCGATTTATTCTGAAATCAAAATACTGTTTATGAAAATTAGTTGAAGAGCCAAGACCAAGGATTTGTATGCGCACACGAATAGCGCCCGGCCCCCTGCTGGGCTAGCCGATAAATTGGTGCAAGGACTTATTCTGAATTATTTGGGAGGTAATGCCCAGCATTGCGTACACCGCAACGATCTCGAAGCGTTGCTGGGCTATTGACACAATGAAGCTAGTTAGTAAGCTACGGTGGGTTTTATTAGGATTATCTTATTGCAAAAGGCACAAACAATAATCTATTGTGACTTTTACTCTCCCAAACGAACTGCTCCTCACACGGGCTTTCGGTGTATCTAAGCCGCACACGCCGACAGCGTAGATCCGGCGTGCGCAAAGAGTGCGCTGCGGATAAAACCAGTCAGTCGAGCCCGCTACCCATTTATGCTGTTTCGACTCTCGGCTAATCCTCTCCGTCAAAGTTCGTGCTATCGCCCGTCTGTGCGGTAAACGCACCACTTGGCTGGAAACTTGAGAGCATAACCCTGAAGAGGGAGTCGCCACATACCACAAAGGACACCAGGCAGCTACGATCGGGCCAGAGCGGACGGAAAACGCACCAGGTGCATCAAAGGGAACACTAATCTCGCTTCTCCTCACAGCACTGGCGACTGCTGTTCGGTATAAGTTCAACCTTGCGGAAGCCGGAAAGCTATCGTAAAGTGAGTTATTCAAGGGCAGTTACTTTTAACCGAAACTAGGGCGTCCCGCCAAGAGTGGGAAGCGCCGGCTTTGGAGAAAATTACAGTGGTAGCTGTGCTCGGGCCCTTAGGTTTCGCGTAAGTGTGGCATCCCGATCACAGCCGGGTGCTGCGCGTGTTCTGAGGGACATGGAAGCGAACATTTCATCCGCATCTCAGCGACTGCCAGCACGACCAATCACAGACTGTTAACACCGGCTCAGCGCTTCGATCATTCGCCGTTCTTTATAGCAGGAGAAACTTACACTTGAATCGGCCTTCGAACAGTCTCATTACGTCCAAAGTGGAAACCCCAAGCCTAGGTGCGGATCTTCTTTCGGCCGGCACGGCTGGTCTCCGTACCAAACGTCACCGCAGTCCTATACTCGTCCTGCATGGGTTCTGTTTGGCCCTGATCTTTCTAACAGCGCTGGTGCAGACCTGGGCCAGCCGATACGAGATGAATCCTGACGGCATTTCTTATCTCGAAGTTGCTTCCGCCTATGTTCATCACGCTTGGGGAGCGGCCATTAATGGATATTGGAATCCACTTTATCCTTCACTATTAGCTCCCGCACTTGCCCTGAAGCATTCTGCGGGAGTCCGTGATTTTGTACTGGCTCACGTAGTGAACCTCCTGATCTTCACTCTTTCACTTCTTTCTTTTCGCTTCTTTTTCACTGGACTACTGCGAATGCAACGAACGCTCTTCCCGGTCTCGGCTTTCTCCGACGTTCCGGTTTGGGTGTGGGAATTGCTCGGCTCCGCGCTATTCATCTCGTGCTCGCTGGACCTGATTACTATTACGCTCGTCTCGGCTGACCTTCTAGTTGCGGTCATAGTGTTTGCCGTTATGGGGATCCTGCTACGCGTGATATACCTTCCTGACGCACGATGCAGGCCGATGTATTTTGTTTTACTCGGCTGTTTGCTGGGTCTGGGCTATCTGACCAAGCCCGTCATGCTGTTTTTCGCCCTGATTGTCATGGCGGTGACTCTGGTGGCCAGCCGATGGCACGAGGTCTCGCTTCAACTCCCTGTGCTCACGTTGTTAGTGTTCTCCTTAATTGCTGGACCGTACATCGGTCTCGTCTCAATGAAGGAACATCGATTTACCATCGGTGAGAACGGTCCACTGACGTACCTGTTCATTGTTGGCGGCCTGCCTTACGGTTATGCCCACGGAGTGAGGCTGCCCCCGGGATCAATCCTCAAACATCCGCCGCGGCTAATACTAAGCAAGCCTGCTATTTACGAATTCGTCGGCCCGGTCCCCGGTTCGTGTCCGATCTGGTATGACACTTCGTACTGGTACGACGGAGTCAAGGTGCGGTTTTCACCCATCGGGCAAATGTGGCAACTGCTTAAGAACACCAAGATGCTTTCGAACATCATTTTTTTGAGGCAGGCGCCGCTTTGTGTTGCTCTCTTTGCGTTACTTCTCTTAACAGAAGATACCCGCAATGTACTCCGCGGCGTTCTCAGGCAGTGGGTCCTGATCGTTCCCGCCGCTGCCCTTATCCTGCTGAACTTATCGATCAATCTCCAAGGGCGGCTGATTGCCCCTCACCTGACGGTCTTATGGGCGTGTTTCCTAGGAGGTATTCGACCGCGCTATGACCAGGAAAATCCTCGCGTCTTGCGGTCGCTCCTAGTTGCGGGCGCATCTTTACTCTTTATTGGAGTGATCTTTCAGATTGCGACGGATGCGGCCCATGCCGAGCGGGGCATCTCCACGTCATCAACAACTCATTCCACCAACGAGGACCGGGCGATGGCCGCTGGCTTGGAACGTGCCGGAATACCCGGGAGCGCGAGCGTAGCTTACGTGGGCGATTCTATTACTGCCTATTGGGCCCACTTGGCAGGGGTTCGGATAGTTGCCGAGATACCAGTTGAAGAGAAACGAGCTTTCCTGGATGCTAACCAGGACACCATGAAGACGGTGTTGGCTACTCTGTCCAACACAGGCGCTGCGGCGGTGATTACGCCACAGCCGCCCACACGGGCTGATGCCGGCTGGCAGCCTGTTCCCGGTACCGATTATTACATGCATTTCTTGCATCGGTAGCGAATTTTCGGTAGATCAGCGGGGCGTTGGATTGGCTCCGGTCTGTCAATAACCCAGAAACAATTCCGACGAATCAGGGGGCACAAGCTGATCCCATTTCTCCCCCCAGACCTGGCGCTGTTGTTCCGTGTAAGTCCAACCTTGCGAAACGCAGAAGGGCCTCGTGTCACTTGATCGAGTCTCTACATTGCACCGCAAGCCCGGAAAACGGGGGCAAGTGCACGGTCTCAGCATTCGGTCGCAGTCTTGGAGCTGCTACGATGAAAACTATCTTCTGATATAACAAATACCGGCACGCCGGTGAAGACGCCGTTATCGATTACGAAACCGCGCCGCTGCGTAAACAGGGAGTTGACATACATGACGTGCAACTCACAAACATGCTTCCAGGATGATGGAAACAGTGCAACTCGGTATCGATTCAACACGGTCTCGGACGTCGTACGGCATGGTAAAGCATCTGCGCTCGGAAGTACCACCCGACGTTCCTGCAATGCAGACCTCCAGGTCGAAGTTCATCGCGGGTGACGTCGATGCGGAAAAAGATCTTTGTCAAAACCGACTTCGTAGAAGATGCTGCCCTTCCGCAGCACCTTCCGTCCGAATCGGAAACGATTCTATTCGCGGGTGGCTCGCTTCGAAAAAGGGTTTGACATTTTGCTGAGAAGCTGGAAAATCGTCTCGCAGAGAAAATGCGGACGGCTTCCGAATATAGGCTACGGACCGTTACGTGGCGATCTCAAGGAACCGGCGCGTTCGCTTGACCCGGCAAAAAAGGAGATCCTGACAACCACCGTGCAGCGAATCCTCGATTCCGGAGTACGCGTCATCTTGGTAGGGTTAAGCACGCCTAAGCAGGAGCGCTGGATGTTTGCCCATCGCGATCGGCTCCCCGGAGCCGGTCTGGTGGGCGCCGGCGCGGCTTTTGATTTTCATGCTGGTTTGCCGCCGCAAGCCCTCGACGCACGCAGAAAGTCCGGCCTTGAGTGGTTACTCCGGTTAAGCGTTGAACCGCGCCGACTAATGGAAACGTTATCTGCTTGTTACACCAATTTCCTGCCGCTTTGGGCACTTCAGAGACTTGGGATATTTCGTTTTCTTCATCCGCTTTTCGGCGGAGCACGTGGCATTTTCGCCTGTACCGGAGGGCACGTAAGAGCAGGTAGACTCTTAAGAACTTTGTAAAACAAAAGCGAGGTTATTTCATGTCTAATCAAGTAAAGGTGCTGGTTACCGGCGCAGGTGGTTTCATCGGACACCATCTAACAACATTCCTCAAGCAAAAGGGCTACTGGGTGCGAGGAGTTGACATAGCGTTGCCCCAGTATGAGCCAAGCGCGGCGGACGAGTTTCTCCAGCGTGATCTGCGCTATTGGGAACCTTGCCTAGAGGCCACCGAAGGCATTGACGAAATGTATGCCTTGGCCGCGAACATGGGCGGCATCGGATTCATCGAGAGCAATAAGGCGACTATCGTGCGCGATAACACGATGATCAACATGCACTCACTCGAAGCAGCTCGAGCCAATGGTGTGCGCCGGTATCTATATACATCGAGTGCTTGCATTTACCCCGGATATCTACAGAAGAAGTCCGATGTTACACCCCTTAAAGAGGAGGATGCTTACCCGGCCGATGCAGAAGACGGTTACGGATGGGAGAAGCTCTATGCCGAACGTTCCTGTCGCCATTACTATGAGGATTTCGGGTTGGAGACCCGCGTCGTCCGGTTTCATAACATCTTCGGACCACTTGGGACGTACGATGGTGGCCGGGAGAAGTCACCGGCGGCGATCTGCCGTAAAGTGGCGCTAGCAGCTAACGGCGATTCTATCGAAGTATGGGGGGACGGCGAGCAGACCAGGTCGTATTGTTACATCGATGACTGCGTCGATGGTATTTTTCGCTTGATGCGGTCCGAGCATCGGAATCCGCTGAACCTCGGACAGGATCGGATGGTATCGATCAATCAGCTGGTCGAATTGGTCGCGCAAATTGGCGGGAAAAAGATCGGACGAATACATGACTTGACTAAACCTCAAGGAGTGAGGGGACGCAACAGTGACAATACTCGTTTGCGAGAGATGCTTCGATGGGAACCAGCCGTTTCGCTGGAAGAGGGGTTGAGTAGGACTTATAACTGGATCTCCCAAAAACTGCGGGAAGAAGGACGCCTTTCCAGTTATAAGAAACTAGAAGGTCTGGCTGTATCTTCGTCCTGACTGGACGTATTTCTGGAACCAAAGGTTGGCCGAGCCAAGTCTTTCTATTAGTGAAGATCGGATGTTACTCTCGTGTCAAGGATGGCAGACTTAGCTTCAAAAGCCACGCCTGTTCCGTCAATCTTTCCACCCGCTGTCGCGCGGGTAGCAGATAAACCTTCGATGGTCGGCTGAAGCTATTGGGCGCTTCTTGACGAGAGTTGAGGCTAAGCGGCTCGCGATCTTGGGCTACCACTCGGTTGGTTCGTCGGCAAATTCGTTCGCGCCCCATCCCGGCGCTTTGAATCCCACCTCGCATGGCTTGCGAAAAACTGTCAAGTTGTTCCGTTCGACGACATTTTACATGACCGGAACGAGAACTCCGCCCTGACTTTTGACTTTGGATATCATGTCGGGGGCGCGCTGGCGAGTGATGTCATAAGTTCTTTTTTGGCGCACTGCGAAACATTGCGGCCGTTCGGAAAACGGCCGATAGGTCCTGGCATTCACGGACGCCTTCTCAGCGTGATCCGCAGCCGCCTGAAACAGCAGCTCGACGCGCATTTCCGCTAAGAACACGGGGCCCAGCTCGTCAAGGATCAGTTCGTAACGCGAGCGCCGTCCCAAGTCCCAAGCCCCGCCTCAATAGTTGCTGTGTTTGGCTTCAACCAGTTCGTTGACCACAGCCGTGGCGGTGCTGAAGCTGAATGTATGAAAGCCTGCCGCTCTGTTGAGGTTTTGTTTTGAGTGTTTTTGTCGCTGTGTGTTCATTGGCGGCATACGTAGGGCTTTCGATGAAAGTACTTACCCGGATTGTTCGTTGTCTGGTTCTCGTCTCTTCTGCGCCACCTATGGTGCCGTCGCCGATTTGTGCTTGCTGGCCCACGATCAATCCGAACTTAAATCCTGATCGAGCTCTAACCACAGCTCTTCGACCGATATCTCGCGGCCATTCGGAAGCGACATACGTTCGATCACTTCCAAATTCTTGTTTGACCTATTCCATTCCCACGCCCGCCGTAATTTCGGGTCAAGCACGAATATCGTAGGAATGCCGATCCCTTCATAGTGTTCGCATTTCTCCCAGATTCGCTGCATCCGGTCCTCGGGCGAAAGCACTTCGGCAACTACATCCACGGCGGTTGTTGGGTAGGGTTGTTCGATTCTCTGAGCGCCGATCACATCTGGCACTGGGCACCAATCATCGGAAAAGCGAAGCTCCACTTCCTGCCCCGATTTGTAACCCGCCCCCCTCAAGCGCTCAACAAGTAAACGGCAAAGGATCGTGTGCAACCAAGTGGGCATCGGTTTCTGGATTGCTTCCCCAAACCAGTATTCGTAGCTCGGCTTCTCCCCGGCATAACGACAGCGAAATTCCTTTAAAGACAATCTGGTATTAGCAGAGGTCGCCATGCTGGTAGCTTACTTTGAGAATAGCCCTCATGACAGACAATTTTCGGCTAGATGGCAAGACTGCTTTGATTACTGGTGGAGCGAGCGGTATCGGCCGGTCGATAGCCTCCAGGTTCACTGGAGTCGGCGCACAGGCACTCATTGTGGATGTCGATAAAGCCCGCGCAGAGCAGACGGCGGCCGAAATCGCCGGCTCGAAGCCGTTCGCTTGCGATATAACCGATTCCGCACAGGTCAATCAGCTATTCACCCGAATCGCTTCCCTGGACATTTTGATCAACTGCGCTGGTATCGGTTTAGTAGGTAGTATTACGGAAACGGAAGAGCTCGACCTGCAGCGTCTCTTCCGGGTTAATGTGGAGGGTACTTTTCTGGTCACAAAGGCCGCACTGCCACTGCTTCTTAAATCCCATGGCTCCATCATCAACATGGGTTCGGTAGCCGGCATGGTGGGGGTGAAGCGGCGCTTTGCTTACTGTGCGACGAAGGGCGCCGTCCACGCCATCACCCGCCAGCTAGCCGTCGATTATCCAACCGAACTGCGCGTGAACTGCATCGCCCCCGGTACCGTTGATACTCCCTTCGTTGAAGGATATCTCGAGAAATACCATCGACATGAGAAAGACAAGGTGCGCGCCGAACTAAATCAGCGGCAACCCATGGGGAGGCTAGCACAACCGGACGAAATTGCGGACCTGGCTGTTTATATCAGCTCCCCGGCAGCGGCCTTTATGAACGGCTCCGTCGTGACAATCGATGGGGGCTGGACGGCCGCGTAAAATCTTTTGTAAAAATTTAAACCTAGTAAAATCTTTTAGTTGACGGAAAAGCAGGAAGAAAATACCATGGAGATACCTGGATCGCGGAGTTTGTTGCACAATTCCTGTGTTCCCAGTTCGTTTGGTAAAAAAGCGGCTATTGCCGGCAAGTATTTGTTGATGGGACTCTTATTCAACGTTGGACGGATGGCGGTATGAGCCTGCATTCCCGCTATCGGACAGTTGCGCTTTTGGCTGTCACCTCACTCTTTGCCGTATTTGGCGCTCAATCGGCTTTGTCGCGCACTGCCTCAGCTCAAACGGCCACTGTCCACAGACATGTGCGGCGACGTCACGTTCCGGTGAAGTCGGTCGTCGTGAGCTCCCGGACCACTGGACGGACAGTTTCTCGTACTCGAACCCGGGCGGGCGTGATTCATACGAATACGGCCGCTACCCTGCGCGCCGCTGGCTTGCGGCACCGAGTTCGCACGCGCCGCGTGTTCTACAATCCATGGTCCGAGCCCACCTACGCCGATTCCACCATCGGCGACAACGTCGAAGGCGAAGATCTGGCCGTACGGAAAGCGGCCGTCGATGCTCTCGGTCCTTATAACGGTACTGTCGTCGTGGCGGACCCCCAAAGCGGTCGGGTTTTAAGTATCGTAAACCAGAAACTTGCCTTGAAAGGCGCTTACCAGCCCTGCTCTACCGTGAAAATGGTCGTCTCGCTGGCATCGCTTAAGGAGCAAATCATCGATCCAGCTTCTTCCGTGCGCATTTCCCGCCGCACATCGATGGACATGACGCGCGCGCTGGCCATGTCAAACAATTTCTATTTCGCCAAGCTGGGCGAGGAACTGGGCTTCGATCGCGTGGAGAAGTACGGTAAGCTGTTCGGCTTGGGCGAAAAGGCCGGCTTGGATATTCCCGGCGAAGAGGCTGGCTACCTGGCCGAACAAACTCCTGATTCAGGTATCGGAATGATGACTAGTTTCGGTGATGGTATCCGCCTGACGCCCCTCGAACTGACCAGCATCGTGACGACCATCGCAAATGGCGGCACGATGTACTACCTGCAGTATCCCAAGAGCAAAGAAGAAGCGGATAAGTTCGTGCCCCGCATTAAACGGGAATTGGAAATCACCGATTTAGTTCCGGCGATCAAAGCCGGCATGATGGGCGCGGTCGAGTACGGAACTGCCCGGCGCGCCAGCTATAGCAACATGGACGAGACGATTCTCGGCAAAACGGGTACCTGCACCGACACCGCTCAACCGGGCGTGCATCTCGGCTGGTTCGGTTCGTTCAATGATTTTGGGAATAAAAAGCTTGTTGTCGTCGTTCTCCTGACTGGCGGCCGCGGAGTTAGCGGCCCGATTGCCTCGGGCATCGCGGGCAACGTTTACCACAATCTGGCGCAGTTGAACTATTTCACACCAATCCCGGCTAATCAACAAGAAGCTGCCACACCGCTAGCACTCGTTTCTCTCCCACCGGGCAACCTACCGTAGCCCAAGTGCTGCTGCCCTCTACTCACACCGCCGGCTTGGCCCTGCTGCTTGTTACGCTGCTTTGCCTTAGCATTTGGCCCATTCTTTATAAGCGCGCGGCGGTAGCTGGCTGGCGATTTGAGCTATTCGAAATCGATTTCGGCCTCGGCGCGGTTCTCTTCTCTCTGCTGGCCGCCTATACACTTGGCACCCTCGGCCGTGAGATGTCGTTTATCGACCGTATGCTGATTGCCGGGCGAACCGCTGATGCCATCCTGATCGCGGCTGGTGTTTTATTCGGGTTTGCCAATATGACGTTGCTCGCCGGTATCAGCCTACTCGGGTTGTCCATTGCGCTCCCGATTGAGTTTGGCACCGGCGCGTTGGTTTTTTCGGCTTTTCAAATACGCGATAGCCATCTCAACCTGGCGCTAGCGGGCGGCGCGGCTTCCCTGCTCTGCCTGCTCCTGGCGAGCGTGGCAAGTCGAGCGGCAGCTAAACCGCAGCAGCGCTTCCGGTCGACTAAGGGCATCATTCTCACGATTATCGGAGGTTTGGCATTAGGCGCCTTTCCGGCGCTCGTTAAACTCACGCTGGATCCCGAGTTTGGACCAGGCCCCTATGCCATCGTCCTTATGTTTTCCGTCGGGATCCTCGTTGGGACGCCGATATTCAACTTTTTTTTCATGAACATTAAGGTGATCGGGAATCAGATCGGTTACAGGCACTACATTGGGGGCGGCGCGCCACCGCACATAGCAGGCTTCGTTGCGGGTATGCTGGTCGCACTCGGTATCCTTTGCTGGTTGTTGGTGCTCAATATCTCTGGGCCGGAGGCTCCCGGTTCTCTTCTATGTCTATTGATTCCGGGTATTTTCGTGCTTGTCTGTGTTGCCATCGGCGCTAACAGCTGGAAAGAGCTTAGCGGACTACGTACGAGTAAGAGCCTCGTAGCGGCCAGTATCGCCTGTTTTGCTGCCGGCCTGGTCCTAATTGGCCTATCATTCGCACCCTTAGCGCTCTAAGCGCCATCAACCCAGATAGTGTTAGTAGTGGACAATAAGAGAGTGTCGCTGCGCGAGCACATCAACGCCATTAAACGAGAGGATCCCGCTGCCAAGAGCAGTTGGGAGGTTCTCTTGTGTTACCCCGGGCTGCACGCTGTGCTATTCCATCGTGTCTCTCGTTGGTTTTATTTGCGGGAATGGTTCACCACCGGTCGATTTGTCTCGCAGTTTGCCCGTTTCCTAACCGGCATAGAGATTCATCCGGGCGCGCGCATCGGCGAACGTCTTTTCATTGATCACGGACTTGGCGTGGTCATTGGGGAAACGGCGGAAGTCGGCGACGACGTGCTGCTCTATCAGGGCGTGACGCTGGGCGGTACCGGCAACGAGTGCGGCAAGCGGCATCCAACGCTCGGCAATCGTGTCGTCATCGGAACGGGCGCTTCGGTCCTCGGCAACATCAAACTCGGGGACGACGTAAAAGTCGGCGCAGGCTCCGTGGTCGTGCACTCCGTTCCAAACGGCTCGACGGTGGTGGGAATTCCGGGACGGGTTGTGCGAACGCGAGGCGAAACTCTCGGTACGCTCGAGCACGGGCGAGTAGCCGCCAGCGCAGAATCTGAACCGGCTGATTTGGAGCAGCTCAATGATCGAATTCACGAACTCGAAGCATTGCTTCGATTGCTGCTCGACGACAGAGTAGGTCAGGCCCGCGGCTGAAATCCATTCATGGCTTTCGGTGAGAAGCGATAATTGAAGCTGTTCTGCGCCAGCTGAATCAGTTCCTGCCGCGAGAATCCAAAGATTTCCCCTGCCAGCGTGTACTCATGCAAAATGTCGGTAAAAAACAAGGCGGGATCGTCCGTGCTCAATACGATCGGGACGCCGGCGTTCCACAATTTACGCAGAGGGTGTTCCACTAAACTGGCCACCGCTCCCGTGCATACGTTACTGGACGGGCAAACCTCCAGCGGTATATCGCGCTTGATGAGTGTCGCCATCAATTCAGGATCTTCGATCGAACGGATGCCGTGCCCAATGCGTTGTGCGCCGATGCTGATCGCCTGCCAGACGCTTTGTGCACCTGATATCTCACCCGCGTGGCAAGTCAGTCCCAGACCGGCATTCTTTGCTTCAACATAGAGTTGCTCGAACCAGCGAGCCGGACCCCGCTCCTCATCGCCGCCGATGCCGATCGCCACGACACCCCGGTCCTTCCACTCTTTGGCGATGGAAAACACGCGCCCGGCCTGCTCGGCACCGAATTGGCGGATCGCATCGAATATCCAGCCCACCTCAATCGACTGATATTGCTGTACTTCTTGGGTGATTGCCTCGAAAATGGCCTCGACCTGCTGCTCCTTCCAGAGAATCACTCCAACCGAAAGCGTGATCTCGGCGTACGTTACATTTTGGGCCGACAGCTGTTCGAGCAACCGCCGAGTCGCCAACGCGTAAGCCTCCGGCGAATTCAGACGTTGCGAAACCCACACATATGCCTTCAAGAATCCGGCAAATCCCGAGTAGTGCAGCCTAGTCCGAATCTCATCCAACGTGAGCGCCGGATCTAGTTCCTGGATGGTTTCTGGCTGAACCGAGCCTTCCAGGTGAATATGAAGCTCCGCTTTAGGCAGCGACCGTACAAATTCCTGAAGGTTCGGCTCACCGCTCTCTACGTTTGTCGGCAATCCGTTTCCCATGGTAGCGTCAGGACACTTTTTGACCTGGCAGAATCACCAGACGCTTGGGGCAGCTACACTCCCTTGCCATAATAAACGTGCGATGACTGACCAAGAGATGGAAGCAATAGCGGGTGGATACCATGGGGACGCGTTCGCCGTATTGGGCCCTCACGCTGCTGAGAAAGGCGCTAAAGGAAGTTGGGAAGTTCGCGTCTTTTTACCGCAAGCGAAGCAGGTGGACGTTATCACGAGTGGCCGCTCCGTAAGAGCCGAGCGCAAGCATCCCAATGGCGTTTTTGTCGCCACGATGAGCGACCGCCCTGATCATTACAGGCTGCGTGCCACCACGCAGGACGGCACGACCTTCGAGATGGAAGATATCTATCGGTTTCCGCCTGTGATCTCGGATTTCGACCTCCACCTCCATTCCGAAGGAACGAACTTTGAGGAATACAACATGCTCGGCAGCCATCTCGCCACTGTCGAAGACGTCGAGGGCGTTCGTTTCGCAGTTTGGGCGCCGAACGCAATTGTAGTGAGCGTGGTGGGTGACTTCAACGGGTGGGATACGCGGCAAAACCCGATGCGCGCTCGCACCGGTGGCGTCTGGGAGATCTTCATTCCCGGCCTTACACCCGGTAGTCCCTACAAGTACGCTGTACAATCCCGCTTCCGCGGATACAGCCAGCAGAAATCCGATCCGTTCGGTTTTTGGATGGAGACTCCGCCGAAATCCGCCACGCTGGTGGCCGATCTCTCCCAACATGAGTGGCACGACGAGGGCTGGATGGAGCAGCGCGGGCAAATCAATCTGCTCGAGAATGCTATGTCGGTCTACGAAGTTCACCTTGGCTCCTGGCGCCGCAAAGAGGACAACCAGCCACTCACTTACCGCGAATTAGCCGAAGAACTGGTGCCGTATGTCAGGGATCTCGGCTATACCCACATTGAACTGATGCCGATCGCTGAGCATCCTTACGCACCCTCCTGGGGTTATCAGGTTACCGGGTATTTTGCGCCCACCTCCCGCTTCGGAAGGCCGCAGGATTTCATGTATTTCGTGGATGCCTGCCATCAGGCCAATATCGGAGTGATCATGGATTGGGTGCCGGCGCATTTCCCCAAAGATGCGCACGGCTTGGCCTTCTTCGACGGAACCGCGCTTTACGAGCATCAGGATCCCCGCCTCGGCGAACATCGAGATTGGGGCACCCTGATCTTCAACTTCGGCCGGAACGAGGTACGCTCCTTCCTCATCTCGAACGCGATGTTCTGGTTGAAGAAGTACCACATCGACGGGTTACGCGTGGATGCCGTCGCCTCTATGCTGTATCTCGATTACTCCCGCAAATCAAACGAGTGGCTGCCGAACATCTACGGTGGCAATGAAAACCTGGAAGCCATCAGCTTCCTGCGCAAGACTAACGAATTAGTGCACCAGGTGCCCGGTGCAGTAACAATCGCGGAAGAATCCACCGCCTTCTCCGGCGTATCGCGTCCGGTCTACCTGAACGGACTCGGCTTCACCATGAAATGGAACATGGGATGGATGCACGACATGCTTCACTACTTCGAGCATGATCCGGTGTACCGCCGCTACCACCAGAACGAGATCACCTTCAGCATGGTCTACGCCTTCACCGAAAATTTCGTACTGCCGATTTCGCATGACGAGGTAGTGTACGGCAAACGAGCGCTCCTCGACAAAATGCCAGGCGATGAATGGCAGCGCTTCGCGAATAACCGGGCGTTCTTGAGCTACATGTTCGGGCATCCCGGCAAGAAACTTATCTTTATGGGCGCGGAATTTGGGCAGACGTCGGAGTGGAACTCCGAAAGCCAACTCGAATGGTGGCTGCTGCAATTTCCTGTACACCAACAGCTCAAGACTTTCTGCAGCGCATTAAATCAGCTGTACCGGAACGAGCCAGCTCTTTACCAGATCGACTTCAATTACCGGGGCTTCGAATGGATTGATTTTCACGATGCGGATCATTCGATTGTCGTCTTCGTGCGCCGCGGCAAGAATCCGGCAGACTATTTGATCTTCGCGTGCAATTTCACGCCCACGCCCCATCTACAATACCGGATAGGCTTCCCCGAACCCGGTGTGCACCGCGAGATTTTCAACTCCGACGCCAAGATGTTCGGCGGCAGTAATCTCGGCAACGGCGGCACGATAAATGCAGAAGGAACGCCCTCCCATGGCAGGCCGGCATCCGCCGAAATCGTACTCCCTCCGCTCGGCGTAGTCGTCTTCAAGCCGGAGCGACCGCTCCCCCGCATGCCCGAAGAGCAACCGCAGCATTCACCACAAGCAGGCTGAGAAGTACAGTTTTTCCCGACAAATACTCGAAAAGGACGGGTACTCGATACATTTCTCGCACCGAGTGCTGGATCTGCGCCGGGATGGGGATGGATGGAGTGTGACGGTTAGAAACGAAAGGGCCGGAGTGCACCGGGATGTGCAAGCTAACTTCGTCTTCATCGGCGCAGGCGGCGGATCACTGCCGCTGCTGCACGAAATCGAGATTCTTCTCGCCAGGATGCCAAGGTATACGGCAAAGCTTCAGTTGGATCGCCTCCGATTTCGGTACCCCATCTTGACTGGCGTCACGTCAAGAGACACCTTTCTCTGCTCTTCGGTCCGTACGCGGGTTTCTCGAGGAAGTTCCTCAAGCACGGGTCTTATCTGGATCTCTTCGGCGAGACACTGCTGATGACTCGCGCCACACCAAAGAAGTTCACCTCCAAAAGCTGCTGTATCTTCTTAGAGCGTGTACGGGTTGGGTGATTCCGAGTGCCGCAACTCCGTTGACGGGCCGTTTTCCGCGTCTATGACTTGTTGATGGCCAGGAACTCTCGTTTCACCCGAACATCTACTCCCGAGAGACCGCAGTCACTGTGGGTCAAGGCGACAGAAAATTTTCAGATGCTATGAAAACGAATGATCAAACCCTGACCTTCCCAGGCATCGTTCTAGAACGCCTTCACTTTGCTCCGCACAGCCTCGGAGGCGTCCCGAAACCTCACACCCATTTGGACTCTGGGAAGCACGTCAGGCTCGCAGATGCCTCATGTAAGCGATAGCCGTCAGGAGTGGACCGGTTGTACAATCTACTGATTCATAATACACTGAAATGACTGCCAAGTCATTGTTATGCAACTGACGACTAGAAAGACCAAACAGGAGATCGTTACGGAATTTCGCTGTGCCGAGATTCTGGAGGCCGCGCGCAAAGTCTTTGCAAAAAAGGGGTTCGTGGACGCCACGATGGACGAAATCGCGGCTGCTACCGGTTTGGCTAAGGGAACGCTGTACCTCTATTTCAAATCCAAGCGCGACGTCTACCTGAGAACACTCCAGCAGGGAGTCACCGAGCTTCTTGATCGAGTGACGACGAACATTCAGGAGGCCTCCGGTGTCCGAGCCAAACTGCGGGCGATCATCGCAACGCGCGTGAAATACGCGGAGGAAAACCGCGATTTTTTTAAGATTTACCTGACCGAGTTCGTCAACGTCACGCATCCCGCATCGATTAACAAGGAATTCCGAGACAAACAGTTCAAGCTCGCGCAAGGAATCGAGCAGGTGCTTCGCGAGGGTGTGAAGGCCGGTGAAATCCAGGAGTTG
>DATAYL010000337.1:0-20829 GCA_036272575.1 Bryobacteraceae bacterium
GCGCCGATCACGTTCAGTCCCGGCGCTTTTAAGTGGACCAGATGCCAGGTCGATGGAATGCCATAGGAAAGGTGTGGATCGTTGGCTACTATCGGCGAACCGTCGCTTGTATGGGCGCCCGAAACAGCCCAGGCATTTGAACCCGGACTCACATATTGCCCCTGCCTCGCCGGAAAGAGCATTCTCGCCTTGTCAGGATCGGCGACGTTGGCGAAGAAGGCGCTCTTATCGAGCTCGAATTTCCAGCTGTCGGTTAGATCCCGGAACATGACCAGCCCCACAATGAGTGAATCGGACAAGGTCCATGGACGAGGATCATACGAATGTCCGGGCAATGAGAATTCCAGCGAATAGTTTCCGTGATGCGTGTCGATGAAGTAGTTCACACCACGCGCATATTGCACGAGAAGCGCGCGGTCCGACGGACGCAAGGTAGCCACCTCGGCCTCGGCAATGGCTCGCACGCGCATGCGCCTCGATTCCTCGTCCGCCGGCAGTGCTTGCGGTCCGAATACTTCGGCCAAATCGCCGGCGCCAAACCGGCGAAGAACATCCATCTGCCACAATCGGTCTTGGGCCGTCACGAAACCCTGCAGGAAAATGGCATCCTGCCAGGAAGAAGCTTCGATGTGAGGCGTCCCCCGTGCGTCCCGCCGCACCGTTGCCGGACCGGCAACCGGAGCGCTCAGCTCACCAGAGACTTTGGGCAGCGGCCGATAGGCGTACCAATAAACAGCGAGAACAATGAGTAGAAGAAGGAATGCGACGCCCCAATTGATGAAGCGCACCACGCGAGCCAGCACGATCAATTTTACTTTGCCGGTATCTGAGCGGCTGACCAAGCTGGACCGCACACCTCAGCAAGCACCATTTGGCCGAGGTGTTCCAACCGCAGCTTGAGTATGGCTATTCGCCTTACGGTACTGGTGTTAATTTTGGCGGCTAACGGATTTTTTGCTGCTTCCGAGGTGGCGCTTGTTTCCGTCCGGCAATCGCGGCTGCACGAGCTCGCCGAAAGCGGACAAGCGGGCGCGCAGAGCGCTTTAAATCTACTTGCCAATCCTGGCCGTCTGCTCTCGGTCACGCAAATTGGCGTGACGCTGGCCAGTTTGGGTGTGGGCTGGGCCGGTGAAGATACGCTCTATAAACTGTTCCGCGGCGTGCTCGACCCGCTGCATGTACAAGCGCCGGCGACGCTCATTCACGGAGTCGCCTTTAGTCTGGCTTTTTTGCTCATCAGCTACTGTCATGTGATTATCGGCGAAGTTGTTCCGAAAAATTTGGCGATTCAAAAGGCAGACCGGCTGGCGATTCTGGTTGCGCCCGGGCTGCTGCTTTTTTACCGGATTTCGCAACCGTTCGTCTTCATCATCGAACGAACGTCAGCGCTCATTCTTCGTGCATTACAAATTTCCGGCGGCCACGCACGGGGAGGGCACTCGGCGGAAGAGTTAAAGTACATCATCCAGGCTATTCGCCATGAAGGCAAACTCGAGCGCTTCGAGGAAGATGCCATCCAGCATTTGATCGAGCTCTCCGACTACAACGCGCGGGAGGTCATGACGCCCCGGCACAATATTGTTTCGCTACCGGTGGATGCGGATCTCGATACGGTGATGGACGTCATGAACGAACATCAGTTCACGCGCATGCCGGTGTATGAAGGCCGCCCCGAACAGATCATTGGCATCATTCACTACAAGGATCTGATGCGTGTGTTGGAAGAGCGCCGGTCAGGCTATGGTCGAGCCCGCCCATCGCGCGCGTTTCGACTGCGCCGCTTTGTACGCAAGCCGCTGGTAGTACCCGAAACTAAGCCATTGAACCAACTGATTGACGAGTTTCGCACCAGCCATACGCGCATGGCTCTGGTGGTGGACGAGTTCGGTACGGTAACGGGTCTTATTACGCTGGAAGACGTACTGCAGCAGGTGTTTGGGGATATCAGTGACGAACACGACGTGGTGAGCCCACCGAAGTCCTATCAAGAGCACGTCCTGCAACTTGAAGGCAGCACAACGATTCGCGATCTGGAAACACGATATAACATTGTCCTGCCCGCCGACGCAGGTTTCGAAACCCTAGCCGGTTTTCTCTTGTTTCAATTTGGCTACATTCCCAAAACAAAAGACTCGATTGACTACGATGGGCGGCGCTTTGTGATCACCCACATGGAGCGGAACCGGATCGCCACCGTGCTGATCGAAAAAATCGATTCCAATCAGGTTCCCGATCCGCTCAATGAAGGCTGACTTTAGTCCTCGTATTTTGGCGGCGTGATGCCTTTGGCGCGCAGATACATTTCGGCAGAGGCGCGATGGTGATCGGCATGAGCCAGCATGCTTAATAGGACATCAAGCCCCGTTCTGCTTTCTTCGCCGCTTCCGTAAGTCTTGGCGAGCTGTTCATTGCTCAGCTGCGAAACCTGGTCGATGGCTTTCTCATAGGAGCTCTTCACGAATGCGACTACATCTGCTTTGCTGTCGGAAGCAGGCTTGGTAGGATTGGGTTTGGTGCCACTGAAAGCAGACAGAAAATAGGTAAAGCTTTGGGCTAAGTGTGTCATCTGCCGTCCAAAGCTCATCTGTTCGGGAGTTAGCTTGTAGCTGTAGTCGGAGGCCGGCATGGCGTCGGCGACTTTGAGCGTGAAGTCTTCCGAAGTTTTCAAACGTTTGAGGATGGCCGCCTTCACATCTACTTGTTGGGCGAGCGCCGGAAGGATTGCAACAGCGGCCAGAACGGATAGAGCAGCGATGTTCTTGATCATGGAATATCTTCGATCAAGTTTACTTTAAAGTTGTTGATAAGCAAACCGCTCCGACGGCCCGAACCGCCGTAGCAGGTTCCCTCTTCTCTATCGATCAATCGTGTCTATCGATCAATCGTGTCTATCGATCGATCATCTCTATCGATCGATCATGGCCATCATGCGCGCGCCGTAGCGCGGACCCGCTACGCTCTCCGGGGAAAGAGCAGAGTCGAGCTTCGCCATTTCATCAGCCGTCAGCTTGACCGCGACAGAATCGATGTTCTCTTCCAAATAAGTACGGCGCTTAGTGCCCGGAATCGGCACGATGTCTTCGCCTTTGGCTAACAGCCAGGCTAATGCAATTTGCCCTGGTTTACGGTGCTTGGCTTCGGCGATTTCGCGAACCACTGAAGCAGCCCGCATATTGGCATCGTAATTGGATCCCTGCATGCGCGGATCGCCCTTGCGGTAATCGCCGTCCGGATAATCTTCAGCACGTTTCGTTGTACCGGTCAGAAAGCCTCGACCGAGCGGGCTGAAGGGCACCAAGCCGATACCGAGTTCCCGCAGAGCCGGAATGATGGCCGCTTCCAGGTTGCGTTCCCACAGTGAGTACTCGCTCTGCAGAGCAGAGACGTGATGAACGGCATGCGCGCGCCGGATGGTGCTTTCACTGGCTTCGGACAAGCCAAAATAGCGCACCTTACCGGACCTAATGAGATCCGCCACAGCACCCGCAACTTCTTCAATCGGCACGTCGCGGTCGACACGATGCTGGTAAAACAAATCAATGCGATCCGTTTGTAAACGCCGCAGCGATTCCTCCGCCACCTGGCGTATGTGCTCGGGACGGCTATCGGTGCCGTTGATCTTTCCGTCTTGAATTTTGAAGCCGAACTTGGTAGCGATGATAGCTTTCTCGCGCCGGCCTTGCAACGCGCGCCCCAACAATTCTTCATTGATGAAAGGGCCGTACACTTCCGCCGTATCGAAGAAATTGAGCCCTAATTCGAGAGCGCGATGAATGGTTGCAATAGATTCCTGGTCGTCGGCGGCGCCATAGGATTGGCTCATTCCCATACAACCAAGTCCCACTGCCGATACTTCTAATCCCTGCGTTCCTAGTTTGCGAATGGGTAACATGCAGAAGTTCGATGCGGCTCGCTTCCGGCGGGACTCGGACTAGCGCTTTCCGCCCAACACTACGGAACTCGTAGACGGCTTTGTAAATAATCCGGGCTTCAAAGGAACGTTCTGCATGACTTTGGATATCCGCACGTCGTCTGGTTTGGCGTTCGGCTCGTTCGAGCTGTGTACGATCCGGAATGGAAACTTCAGACCGTCAACATCCTGGTAGTCCAGGAAATCAGTCACGTGCTTGAAATAGGCGGAGGAATCTCCTGTTTCCTCGATCCGCCGCAGCAGGTGAGTGCTGCTGTCGAAGTAGAGCTTTGTAACACCGCGGTCGTTCGGGGCCTGCACCACGTCCATTTTCTGGCCGTCGAATTGCTCCCCGGGAGCAGCTTCGGCATCCGGGTAAAGCTGTTTCAACTGCGCATAGCGAAGGGGATTAGCGTCGATCTGCAAAGGTCGCTGTGAGCCTTTGGAGAGTTTCGTAACCCGTTTTTTGCTAGATAGCATCCAGCCGCTGCCTCCGTCCCAGCCGATTCTCGCTTTTCCTTCGATGAGCAGAACGCTGTCCGGTTTCTGCCAATAATAGGTGAGTTTCGGCCCGTGATGACGCGCCGCGTGCACTTCACGAGTGGTTACGCGATCCAGGGCCGCCTCTCCTCCAATCGCCTGCACGTAGCAATGAATGACTTGGTCGACAGAAACGGGCGCCGATGGGTTGGCGGGGACCACCCACCCAACGCAGAGGATAGCAAGAGCAATCGGGAAAGTAGGAAGTTTACTCATCAAAGTCAGTAGCTTGCAGAACGAGAGCACTCTAGGATTTAGTTTCTCGCATCGCCCTTCGCCCATCGATGCAGAAAATCTGCTACGTTCAAGGGACCAGACGCCATCTCTTAAAATAGGAGTATCAGTCCAATGACAGTGCTCGAATCCCTCAAAAAATACAGTATCGTGGTCGCTGATACGGGCGACTTTAAGGCTATTGAACGCCTGAAACCACAGGACGCCACGACGAATCCATCGTTGCTTTTGACCGCCTCCCAACGTCCGGAGTACCACGGGCTGGTCGAAGAAGCAATCGAACACGCCGACAAAGAAGGCGGGAATGCAAAGCAGCAGGCCGAAGCCTTTATGGACCGGCTCTTCGTCAGCTTCGGTCGCGAAATTCTAAAGGTCGTTCCAGGTCGGGTATCTACAGAAGTGGATGCTTCGCTGAGCTTTGATACTGAAGGAACGCTGGCCAAGGCCCGCCACTTGATTGAGCTGTACGAGAAGGACGGCACGAAGCGAGATCGTATTCTGATCAAGGTCGCGAGCACGTGGGAAGGCATACGAGCCGCCGAGCAGTTAGAAAAGGAAGGGATTCACTGTAATCTCACTTTGCTTTTTAGCTTTGCGCAAGCCGTAGCCTGCGCCGAAGCTGGCGTGACACTTATCTCCCCGTTTGTAGGTCGCATTTACGATTACTACAAAAAAGAGAACGGTGGCAAAGATATTCCGATCGATAAAGATCCCGGTGTTGCCAGCGTGACTCGCATCTACAATTACTTCAAGAAGTACGGCTACAAGACGCAGGTGATGGGCGCCAGCTTCCGCAAAGTGGATCAGATTACGCACTTAGCAGGTTGTGATCTTTTGACGATCAGTCCCGATCTACTCGAAGAAATGCAGAAGACCCAGGGTGAAATTCCAGCGGCACTAACGGCCGAGAAGGCCAAGGCGAGCACGGAAGAAAAAATTCACCTGGACGAAAAGTCATTTCGCTGGCTGCACAACGAAGATGCCATGGCGACCGACAAACTGGCGGAAGGCATTCGGAAGTTCAACGCGGACGCGCGAAAGCTGGAGCAATACGCAAAGACACAGGTACGGGAAAAAGTAGGTGCTTAAAGCCGAGCCGGTCGGACTTCCTGACCGGGAAGTTGGGTGAGACGTTGTCCCAGAGTGGTTTGCTGGCCAGGAACGCGTAAACCCGGCGCAATGTCACTCAAGGGTTGAAGTACAAAACGGCGATCCCACATTCGCGGATGCGGGATCGTCAGTTCGGCCGTGGTCATCTGTGTTGCGCCGAAAAGGAGAATATCAATATCGATGAGGCGGGGGCCGCGCTTCAGTTGGCCTCCGCGCAGTCGACCGATATCGCGCTCGATTTCCTGTAATGACTTCAACAACTGCCGCGGAAAGTAATTGGTTTCTATTTCCACAGCCATATTCAAGAACCATGGCTGGCCCGCAATGTCCTGCGGTTCTGTTTCAAACACCGGCGATTGCCGGACTATAGAGCGGCCCTTCTGGTCGATCGCGGCAAGAGCCCGGTGCAAGTTCGCCGGACGATCTCCCAGGTTTGACCCAAGCGACAGATACACATCTTTGAAACGCATTTAGAACAGCGGATTCTGTTCGGAGCCGACGGCAAACCGGGCATGACGATTTAGCTGGAAATACTCGAAGGCCCGATCGGTGGCGATCCGGCCGCGGGGTGTACGGTCGAGAAAACCTAACTGCATCAGGTAGGGCTCGTATACTTCTTCAATAGTGTCAGTTTGCTCGTCAATAGAAGCAGCAATGGTGCTCAAACCGACTGGGCCGCCGCCGTACTTCACCATCACGGTCATCATGATTTTTTGATCGACTGAGTCGAGTCCGAAGCGATCCACCTTGAGCAGATCGAGAGCCGCCTGAGCAACGGCAGAATCGACACGGCCGTTCGCCCGCACTTGTGCAAAGTCTCGAACGCGGCGCAATAAACGGTTCGCAATCCGAGGGGTTCCCCGCCCTCTTCTGGCAATTTCCCGCGCAGCCTGAGGTTCGATCGGGACTTCGAGTAAGCGTGCCGAACGTTCCACGATGCTACCCAGTGTCTCTTCGTCATATGGCTCGAGCCGTAGCACGATACCAAAGCGGCCGAGCAGCGGCGCGCTCAGCAAGCCCTGTTTGGTCGTGGCACCGACGGCCGTGAAGGGGGCAAGCGGTAAGGAATGCGTTCTGGCGCCTGGTCCCGTGCCCACCAGAATGTCAAGGCGGAAATCTTCGAGCACCGAGTATAGAATCTCCTCAATATCGGGCAGTAGGCGATGGATTTCGTCAATGAAGAAAACCTGATGGGGGCGGAAATTGCTCAAAATGCCGGTTAGGTCCAGCTTCTTTTGCAGAATTGGGCCAGCGGTTTGATCGAGCGCAACATTCAGCTCCTGGGCAATGATGCCGGCAAGAGTAGTTTTGCCCAAACCGGGCGGCCCGCAGAGCAAGACATGATCCATGGCTTCGCCGCGCTGTTTGGCTGCTTCGATTGCAATTGAAAGCAGTTCGCGGACGTGGGGCTGGCCCGCGAAGTCCGCCAGTTTGGTCGGGCGTAAAGCGGCCTCGAACTCACGCTCGTCTTCCTGGGACTTCCGAGAGACTACGAGTTCTTCAGGCATTCGTTTCCACGTTAACGTACCAGCGCCATAGCCGCGCGAAAGAATGGCTCAAAGCTATGCGGCGCGCCGCGCTCATTTACTTTTCGGATGGCCTGCTCGGCGGCGGCCCGGGAGCAGCCCAAGTTCTGCAATGCGGAAAGTACATCTCGCTCAAGTTCGGAGAACGTCGGCCCGGTCTGCGGCTCACCCGCCGCGATCCGACCGGGCAGATCAACGGAAATCAACTTATCTTTAAGTTCGAGCACCATGCGCTCAGCGGTTTTCTTGCCGACGCCGGGGATACGCACCAGCTGTGCCACGTCGCTGTTACGAATGGCGGCGATCAAATCGGCTGTCGGCAGCCCGGAGAGCACGGTAAGTGCGAGCTTAGGGCCAATACCGCTGACCGTGATCAGCTTTTCGAAGACAGCCTTCTCTTCGGGGGTGGAGAAGCCGAAGAGCACCAGCGCGTCCTCTCGCACGTGAGTGTGGATGCGCAGCGTGACCGAAGCGCCCGAATCCGGCAGGGTAGTGTAAGTCGAGATCGGGATCTGCACGTCATAGCCGACGCCAGATGTCTCCACGATGACGCTGTTTGGATGTTTCTCGAGGATGGTGCCTCGCAAGTGTCCAATCATGTTCTAAGTAGCAAGCCATTAGTAGGATAACCGCTCCCGTACACTATGCCTGTGGCTCGACGTCGTTTCTTCATACCGGAGGTTCGTCGCGGATTGGCAGAACTCACGGGCGCGGATGCTGAGCACCTGGTACGGGTGCTGCGCGTCGAAGCCGGCCAGGTTTTCGAGCTCTCTGATAATCATTCGGTCTACCTGGCGGAAATCGAAAGTGCCCGGAAATCCGGCGTGACGTTCCGCGTTTTGAAGCAACTACCCTCGGAGCCGGCTTCTGTTTCGGTAACCCTTCTGCCGGCGCTCTTCAAGTTCGATCGATTTGAGTGGCTGGTGGAGAAAGCGACGGAGTTGGGGGTCACGGCTATTCAGCCATGTGAGGCGGCGCGAACGGAACGCGGTTTAGCGGCCGCTTCTGCCAAACGAACTCCCCGCTGGCAGAAGATTGCGAGCGAAGCCAGCCAGCAGTCGCGGCGGACCCGCCTGCCGATGATCAATCAAACCTTTTCTTTAGCAAAGGCATTACAACTGGAAGGAACAGTTAGGCTTTTGCTCGACGAAGCGTCAAGCGCCAAACCGATACTGGAGGTAATTCCCATACGCCGAACGTCAGAAGATCGGGTGCTGCTGATGCTCGGCCCGGAAGGCGGCTGGACGGATGGAGAGCGGGCAGAAGCGGTGGCTGCCGGTTGGACAGCGTGTTCGCTGGGGCCTACCGTGTTGCGTGCGGAAACGGCCGGGATCGCCGGGCTGGCGGTGATCCGGGCCGCCTGGCTATTTGCCCATTAGATTTTGCGGTTGACGATCGCGGCATGCACCGGGTCGCTGCCGACGGGAAACATGGTGAATAACGAGGCCGCCATCTTGCTGCGCATGATGGCGGCATTGCTGAGTTTGCCGGCAATAGAAGATACGTGAATAACCGCCATGTCCCCGGAAGCTTCATTCAGTATCAGAGCGAACTGACTGTCGGGCGTGACGGCCATAAAGCCGGGCTGCTGACCTACTTCTACAATGCCGACCATTTTGCGATTATCGACGCTCAGGATGCACACATCCGAGCCGCCAGAACTCGCCACAAACAGGTAGGGCGGCTGTTCGGAGCAAACCATCCGGCCCGGCGAATGTCCTGCCAGCACGGTCTGATCCACTTGGAGGGTATCGTACGGAAAGACGATGGCAACACCGTCCATTCCCTTGCCTGATACAAATAATTCGCCTCCGTAGGAGTCGAAACACAGGTTTTCCGGTTCCATCCCAAGCGGAAGGTCCACAATCACTTGCAAAGTCGGCACCGAAAGCAGGATGATGCTGTGCTCTGTCCTGTTGGCCACCAGCAGCAGTTTGCCGTCGGCGCGGAAGCGGATCTCGCCAAGCGTTCCACTGAGATGGCAGGTCGACTGTTGGCCGGTGACGCTATTCACGAAATGAACAGTGCCGGCCGGACCAGAACTGATAGCTACCGATCCATCGACCGAGACATCCAGAAAAACGGGCGCTGCCGGCAGTTTCCAGCGTTGCTGGATCTGCAAGGTACGGCAATCGGCCGCGAGCAACTCGCGTTGTGGAGCGCTAATCGCCAATAAGCTTTTGCCATCGTGCGAGAGCCGGAAATCGGAAACTTGTTCCGCAAGGCGGCGCGAATTCACCCGGTCGAAGCCGCTGTCGAGCGTATGTACGCTGCCGGTTTTGGGCGTCAGGACGAAGCAGGTTTCGTCCGGGCCGCCGGTCAAGACAGCGCGCGGGGAGCTGCCGACATTCACCTGCTTCATTAAACGAAATAGGGCCAGATCCACAACGGAGACGCTGTTGTCCCCCGACGTAGCAATGACCGCATAGCCCGGGAATCCGGCGCCGTGTTTACGTCCGCAGGCGGCGGCCAAGGAGAGCCCCGTAGCGACGAGATATTCACGCCGCGTTAGTGATGACAAAACGCAACCGTCTGAAAAGAAAACATTTGGGATGCCAAACGGGCTGGCACAACCTTATGTTACCCTCGGAATTTGTCTTTCTCCAGAAGTAGCGTCTATTCATGAATTTCAGGTCCGTCTTCAGCCTTATTTCCTCCGATCTAGCCATTGATTTGGGGACCGCCAACACGCTGGTATTCGCGAAAGGGAAAGGCATTGTAGTCAATGAGCCTTCGATTGTAGCCATCAATAAGAACAATGGCGAAATTGAGGCAGTTGGGAAAGAAGCCAAAGAAATGGTGGGCCGCACACCCGGCAATATTGTGGCGATACGGCCCATGAAAGATGGCGTGATTGCCGATTTCAAAGTGACCGAGCGGATGCTCAACTACTTTATTCAGAAAGCACACGGCCGTAAAATGCTGGTCCATCCGCGAATTGTGATTGGCGTACCGAGCGAGATCACACAAGTGGAGAAACGAGCGGTTAGCGAATCAGCCTATCGCGCTAAAGCAAGCGAAGTGCATTTGGTCGAACAGGCCATGGTGGCGGCGATTGGGGCAGGGCTGCCGATTACGGAGCCGTCGGGGAACATGGTAGTGGATATTGGCGGCGGCACTACCGACGTGGCCGTCATCTCGCTGTCCGGTATCGTTTATTCAAGGTCAGTGCGCGTGGCGGGCAACGAAATGGACGACGCCATCATGAGCTATCTGAAACGCAAGTACAATCTGCTGATCGGCGAGCGTACCGCCGAACAGATCAAGATGACGATTGGCTCGGCGTATCCGCTGGACCGGCCGTTGACGATGGAGATCAAAGGCCGCAACCTGATCGAAGGCGTGCCGAAGACGGTAACCGTGGAAGACAGCGAAATTCGCGAGGCGTTGTCGGATTGCGTAGCTACCATTCTGAATGCGATTCGTGTGGCGCTCGAGCGAACTCCGCCGGAATTGAGCGCGGATATCAGCGACCGTGGTATTGTTCTAACCGGTGGCGGAGCAATGATCAAAAATCTAGACCGGCGCATTCGGGAAGAGACCGGCCTGCCCGTTTCAATTGCCGAGGATCCACTCGCCTCGGTTGTTCTCGGAACCGGTAAAATGTTAACGGATTTCAAACTGCTACGCCGAATCGCAATCGAATAAAAAAGATCCAGTGGCGAAGCTGCCCTAGAAAACTCGCCAGCGCCCCTTTTACAGTAGAGACAGGACGTCATGGAAGCTCTGCTCAGCCGTTTTCGTAATCTCACGGTTTTGCTGTTTGCCGTTGTGGCTCAGTTGCTCTATTTGGGTTACCAAGTGAAGACTCAGCGTGATGAACGCCTGATTCGGGTATGGGCGGTAACAGCCGTTACACCGATGGCGGGCGTAGTCGAAGCAGTTCGCCACAACACGATTGGATTCCTGGAAGATTATTTCATCCTGCTCGATGTGCGGGAGCAAAACCGCAAGCTGAAGGCCACTAACGACCGACTGCAGATGGAAAACATTTATTACCGTAATCAGCTCAGCACGGCCGAGCATGCGCAGGCTTTGATTCAGTTCGAGGCGCAGACGCCTTCTAAAACCATCGCGGCGCGCGTGATTGGTAACAGCACAGTGGCGTCCGCCAAAGCAGTGTTTATTGACCGTGGCTCTACTAGCGGCCTTGAGGACGGAATGGCGGTCGTCACGCCCGAAGGAATTGTGGGCAAGGTGGTAGCGGTATATCCGCTGGTTTCGCAGGTTCTTTTAATTACGGATTCAACCTTCAAGGTGGGCGTGGAGTCACAGAAGGGGCACATTCACGGCGTGCTTAATTGTGGCGGCGGCAAATGTGTTGTGGAGCAGATTCAGAACGAAGACAGGGTGGACGAAGGCGAGTGGTTTTACACATCCGGAGAAGACCGCATCTTTCCGAAAGGCTTTCCGGTGGGGAAAGTCACAGCGAGCCAGACGGGTCCGAGTATGCGTGAGGTCAAAATCAATCTCAGCGGCGCGCCGGGCGGTGCCGAGGAAGTGCTGGTGATTTTGCAAGGCGTCCATCGACAGATTCCAACCACGCCGCCGGCAGAGCAAGTGGCAGGCGCGGACCTGATGCCGCCACCGGCGGAAGCGGGAAGTGATGCGCCAGTAGAATCCCGCCGGCAGACGACGGCAGACAAGGTGCTGGAAAAATATACCGCGTTTGGAAAGGAAGAGGGGCACAAATACGGGACGATCGGGCAGCCAGTACCGAATTTCAATATCAAGACAGCAGCGGTTGCCAAAGGATCGGAACAACATGACGGCGGCACAGTGCCAGCCCCGAAGCCATCGTCTGTTGCGCCATCTGGCCCACCGCCGCTGCTTGGTGCGCGGCCCGGGCAGACCTCCACGGGCACGTCGAATACCGGGTTGACACGTCAGGCCGCCGCATCTGCTCCGAAAGCATCTGCCGGCGCCAATGCTCCGGTGCTGCCTCTGGGAGCTCCGCATCGTAAGACAGAAGCGCAACCGACCGCTCCGGCGCCGGCTGCTCCGCAATGAACGACACCAAATGAATGAGATCGGGGATCAGTTATTAGCGCCGCCGGTTCGGGATAGCTGGTTCAGCCGCTTTCAGGTGGTAGCACTGGCAGCCATCACGTTGGTCGGCATCATTGGCAAATTCTATTTGCCGCGCCTGGTTCCCCACACCGAGTGGCTGGAACTGCCGCTACTGATGACCGTTTATTTCGGCCTGATGAGACGTAGCCCGATCGCTTCTTTGTTTTTTGGCGCGTTTGTCGGCTTAGCGGAGGACTCGCTTTCTCCGGCCAACATTCCCATCGGGATGTACGGCATCACAAAGACGCTGGTCGGGTACTTCGCCGCTTCAGTCAGCCTGCGATTCAATGTCGAGAACTCATTTATTCGACTGGTGCTATGTTTTTTCTTCTTTTTTTTCCATGAATTCTTCTACTGGATCATGCGGCGGGCTTTGCTAGGGCAGATCGTCCCTTTCGACATTCAGCAGGTGTTCATCCACGGCGCGCTGAACAGCATTGTGGCGCTCCCACTATTTCTTATTCTTGACCGGATGCGTTTGTCAGGGACTTGATCGCAAGCCAGCCGAGCCGCGGGCCAAGCCGGATACAATAGGAGCGTACCTTTTTACTGCCCGTAGTCCGGAATCTTGCTAAGTGGCGTTAATTGAAAGCGAGCGCGAACGGGACGAGGAACTCAGTCCTAACAGTCTGCTGCGCGATGATCCGAAAAAGTCGTCGGGAAAGATCGCGATCTTTCAATACCTCACTGTGGCCGTTTTCGTTTTTCTAATCTCCGGCTTCTGGCGGTTGCAGGTACAGAATCCGGACGTTTATAGCGAGGCGGCGGAACGCAATCGGATTAAGAGCACACCGATTCTGGCTGCTCGCGGCAAGATTCTCGATCGGGACGGGCGCATCATCGTCGACAACAAAGCGTCCTACTCATTGCTGCTCAACCGCGATGAGATTAAGCCTGAGCATCTGCCCGCGATTGCCGACGCGCTACAGCTGGATTACCCAGAATTGACCGTTAAGATCCGGCACATGTCAGCAACACCGCAGATCATCATTAAAGATCAGCTAACGCGTGACCAGATGGCCTGGATTGAGTCGCACCAGGACGCTGCAACTTATCCCGAAATGCAGATTGTGCGGGCCTGGCGGCGGCAGTATCCGCAGGACGGTTTTGCCGCGCATGTCACCGGGTATGTGGGTGAAATCAGCGAATCAGAGTTGGATGCGCCGCAATTCATGGACTACCATCAGGGCGACATCATCGGCAAGGATGGCCTGGAGCGTCAATACGATTCGACGTTGCGCGGCGTGGACGGACAGCAGCGCGTACTGGTGGACAATACTGGTCGCGAACGGGAGATGCAAGGTGCGCAAGAGGCCGTACCGGGAAAGGACTTGCACACCACCCTGGATCTTGACTTACAAGCGGTTGCTGAACTGTCGATGCAGGACAAGCGGGGCGCGGTAGTAGCGCTCGATCCACGCAATGGAGAGGTGCTTGCGCTGGTGAGCCGCCCGACTTACGACCCGAATCAGTTTACCGGCCGAATCAGTCATAATCTTTGGAATACGATCGCCACCGATCCGCATAAGCCGCTGCTCAATCGCGCGATTCAGGCGCAGCTGGCGCCGGGTTCGACGTTTAAGCCGATCGTGGCAATTGCGGGGCTGGAAACGGGAGTGGTCAACGACGAGACGGATTTTCATTGCAGCGGCGGAGCGAGTTTTTACGGGCACTATTATGCATGCCATCTAAAGAGCGGTCACGGCACGATCTCACTGCATCGGGCAATTGCTCAATCCTGCGACGTTTACTTCTACAACGTAGGAAATCGATTGGGGGTCGACCGGCTGGCGCACTATGCCGAGCTCGCGGGCGTAGGACATCGCACGGGAATCGATTTGCCGAATGAGACGCAGGGCACGATGCCCTCCACAAAGTGGAAAATGCGGCTATCGAGGCAGAAATGGTTTGCGGGCGAGACAATTTCGGTAGCAATTGGGCAAGGGGCGGTAACAGTATCTCCGCTGCAGATTGCGGCGGCATTGGGCGGTTTGGGTGATGGAGGCAAATGGTACAAACCGCATCTGGAAAAAGACGAGGCGCCTGTTTTACTGCGGCGAGGAAATTTCAATCCGCAGAATTTACAGGATGTAATCTCGGGGATGTACGGCGTTGTAAATGAGGGCGGAACAGGACGCGGGGCTATTTTGCCAGAAGTTAAAGTAGCGGGCAAGACGGGCACGGCGCAACTGGCATCGAGTGCCCGAACCAAGGGCGCGAAGATGGGCACGTCGCTGGCAAATAACACCTGGTTCGTCGGCTTTGCGCCGGCAGACAAGCCGGAAGTTGTGGTCGCTGCACTGTACGAGAACAGCGGAGAGAGCACTTACGCCGTCCCCATTGTGCGCGACGTTCTGCAAGCTTATTTCGACAAGAAGGCGCGAGAACACAAGGCCGCGGTAGAAGATGCAACTCTCAGGCGGCTAGCGGAGCATCAGCTTCTCAATTTTCCGGCACCGGCTACATTGCCGCTCCTTCCGGTGGGATTTATTCAATAGTGTTCGGCTATCGTTCGATTCGAGACCTCGACTGGCCTTTAATCATCGTGTCGCTCGCACTGTGCGGACTCGGTTTGCTGCAAATTTATAGCGCGACCTTATCTACGAAATGGGGCGACGCGTGGTGGAAGCAAATCATCTGGATTGCGAGCGGATTACTGATGATGTGGGTGGCAGCCAATATTGACTATCACGCCTTGTTGGGACGCATTTTTTACCTCTACATCGGGTCCGTCGTTTTATTACTGGCAACGGCTTTCGCGGGCAACAAGGTTTTTGGTTCCACGCGCTGGATTAAGGTTGGTGGATTTACGCTGCAAACCTCGGAGTTCGTGAAAATCGTACTGGTCCTCCTAATGGCTAAGTACCTGACAGATTTAAAGGCTGAATCCCTCGTGTGGCGTGATCTGGCGAAACTGGCGGGGTTGGTCGCAATTCCGATGGTTCTCGTAATGAAGGAGCCAGATCTGGGAACCTCACTAACTTACCTGCCGATTCTGATCTGCGGCATCCTGATGGCAGGCTTGCGCTGGAAGTACTTTTTAATCATTACCGGCGTGCTGGTTGTTACATTGCCGATTGGGTATCATTTCCTTAAGCCGTATCAGAAAGATCGACTGGTCAGCTTCGTGTATCCTGACCGGGATCCGAAAGGAACTGGCTTTCAGGTGATCCAGTCAAGAATCGCTGTTGGAAACGGCGGCATGTGGGGCCGCGGCGCAAAGGATAGCTCGCAGACACATCTGGGCTTCCTGCCGGTGCCACATACGGATTTCATCTTTTCATCGTTCGCGGAAGAGCACGGGTTTGTGGGAATTGTAATTGCGCTGGTCTTGTACTTCCTGATGATTATGCAGGTGGTGCAGAACGCGCAAACGGCGACGGATCGGGCAGGACTGTATGTCTGTATGGGCGTGGCCGCACTTCTGTTGTTTCATGTATTAGTGAATGTGGGGATGGTTGTTGGCCGGATGCCGATCACTGGTATCCCACTTCCTCTGATGAGTTACGGGGGATCTAATACCTGGTCGATTTTCCTGATGCTGGGTTTAGTACATAGCGTCAGGCTACGGAGATTTGTAAATTAAGTCGGTCTCTCTTTTGAGAAGGCCGGCTCGACTTTAAAAGAAAGCCGGGCTGAGGAATTGAAAGATTTCGGATTGCAGGCGAATTCAGTTATCGGTTAATTACGATGTAAACGGGGTGCAAAGCGCGGGTGTCTTTGAGTAAGTCTCCACTCGCGAGCCGCAACGATTTGCGGAGGGCCTCTAAGTGGCGGCCATCCGCTGCAGCTAACTCTGGAATTCTGGCAGTTCCGTGATCAGCCCGTATGAGGCAATGATCAATGGGTAAAGAACTGGTGATTGGGTCCAATCGCCACGAAACGAAGGTAGCCATCCTCGAGGATGATCAACTCGTAGAGGTTTACTTTCAACGAGCGAACGAGTATTCGCTTGCAGGTAGTGTTCACAAAGGGCGCGTAACCCGTGTTCTTCCGGGTATGCAGTCGGCATTCGTTGACCTCGGACTGGAGCGTGACACGTTCCTTTATGTGTCCGATTTTTTCGAGGAAAACGAAGACATCGATACCGTCTCCGACGAGAAGCCTGTTCGGCCGGAGCGGCGCGAGCGAGGCAACCAGCGCGCGGGCAGCGGCGGAGAACGACGTGAGGTTGAACGACCTATATTGGTGCAGCCGGAACCGGTCATCCTCCCGGAACCACCAGACGAGGGCGACGACCGGGAGGACCGGGAGGAAGCTCAGTTCGATGCAGCGCCCGAAGCGGTGGTGAGCGCCGCAGAACCGGCCGAAGGCAATTCCAGTTCGGAACAGAGCGCCGATCGCGGCTTCCGTGGAGATCGTCGGGGCCGCCGCTCACGCCGGCGACGGCAACGCGGGCGAGGCTTTCCAGAGAATAAGTATGCGCAGCCCTCGACCGGAGAACCGGCGACTGCGCCCGTCCAGCAGCAGACCGGCGCGCCCTTCGCGGCGACCGGGAATGCGCTGGAAGAAACATCTTCTGAAGTGCTCCTGTTGCCAGGCGAGTCGTTGGCCAAGTATCGGAACAAGGGCGGAAACTCCCGGGCGGCATCCCCGGTAGATGCGGATGAAAGCGCCGAACCGCCACACGATGAGCCGATCGGAGAGCGCGGTATCAATAGCGCTACGAAAGAAGAACTAGCGAGTGAAGCTGACGAACTCTCGATGGCAGATAAGGTTTTTGCGCACCATGGCAGCCTCAGTCCAGCCGAAGTCGAGGAGGGGATTGCCGAAGTTGAGGAAGATGAAGGGGACCTAAGCGTCGAAACGGAACAGGCTGCCCCAGTCAACGCACAGACGGAGACACTTGAGACTCCACATTTGGAAAGGTTTTCAGCGTCCAAGGAAAGAGTGAATTTCGAGCCGGCGTATGCGGAACTCGGACATGAGCCAAGCGATGCGCCTCTCCCTTCGCCAACTCCACTACCGCTAGACGAGTTTGAGATGGCTGCCATTCAGGAGAGCTTGCCGAACGACTCAGGCTTGGTCGGCAACTCATTGGATGAGCCTTCATTGGAGCAGTTTGAGGAAAGCGTTGTCCCCTCGCCAGATTCCTCTATTGGCAAATCAAGTGAAGAAGTTCAGACCGCCAGCCTACGGGAACAGGGCGGCCGTTACATGCATCGTGCCTCGCGCCGTATGCGCCGGCGACGCGGCGGCAACCGTTCCGGTCCTTCCACGCAAGAGGTTGGCCCAGAACCGAGGAGAGAGACCACGCTGCTTACATCGGCGGGGGGAACAGCAGTGGCTCCGGAGCCTCTCGCGGAATCGCCACACGAGCGAAGTGATGAGCGAATAGGGGTTGATAGGGCGGATCGGGTTTATCCATCGATCTCGGATCTGCTCAAGCCCGGGCAGGAGATTATCGTACAGATTGCGAAGGAGCCGCTGGGCCAGAAAGGCGCGCGTATCACTTCGCATATCGCTTTACCTGGGCGTTTTGTCGTCTTCATGCCAAGTGTCAATCATCTGGGTGTGTCGCGCAAAGTCGGGACCGAGGAAGAACGACAGCGGCTGAAACGAATCCTGCAGACACATCGAGTGGGAACAACCGGCGGTTTTATTGTGCGCACAGCCGGCGAAGGCGTGCCGGAAGATGAAATCGCAGCGGATATGAATTTCCTTTACAGCCTCTGGCTGGATATTCGCCAGAAGGCAGAGAAGAAGCCGGCGCCCGCGCTCCTGCATTACGATCTCGACGTGGTACAGCGTATTTTGCGCGACCAGCTAACTGAGGACTTTAAATCTGTTTGGGTCGATAACGAGGAGCTTTACGAAAACGTTCTGACCTTTATGCAGCGGTTTCAGCCGGCGCTGGTGAATCGCGTCAAGATGTATACGCGACCGGCGCCGATCTTCGACGCTTTCAACATCACGCAAGAGTTGGAAAAGGCATTGCGTCCGAAGGTCTGGCTAAAGTCGGGCGGCTACATCGTTATCAATCAGACTGAGGCGCTAGTAGCAATCGACATTAACACTGGCAAGTATGTGGGTAAGTCGAACCGACTGGAAGATACGATCGTCAAGACCAATACGGAGGCGGTGAAAGAAATTGTCCGACAGATTCGACTGCGCGACCTGGGCGGCATCATCGTGGTCGATTTCATCGACATGGATGAACGGAAGAATCGGCAGAAGGTGATGCAGACTTTGGAAGAGGCCATGCGTGCCGATAAAGCGCCTTACAAAATCTTACAGTTTAATGATTTCGGCTTGGTAGCGATCACACGCAAACGTGTGAAGCAAAGCCTGGAGCGAACGCTCTGCGCGCCGTGCCCGTATTGCGAGGGGGCTGGGTATGTCAAGAGCGTGCAAACCGTAATCAGCGAGATCCTGGTCGAAGCCCAGAAGATTGCACGTGCGATCGAGGGCAAGGATGTTGTCTTGCGGGTTCATCCCGAAGTCGCGAAGGTGCTGAAGGCAAGCAGCAATCAGTACCTGGAAGAGCTCGAGGAGATCCTGGGCAGACCGGTTCTCGTAACGGGCGATCCCACGCTGCATCATCAGAAATTCGATCTCGGGTAGAACCGAGAGCAGGCGCCCAGGACGTGAGCCAGCGTCCTTGGCGCAAATGGAACTTCTTATCTGAATGTTAAACTGAGTTCGTTCTTCGGAACGGGTTGGGTGTACGCGTCAGGGTTTGAGAATAGTGCCGCGCGCACCGGAATGCGAACCGATGTCCTCCGGGAGAGATGGCCGAGTGGTTGAAGGCGCACGCTTGGAAAGCGTGTTTAGGGGAAACTCTAACGTGGGTTCGAATCCCACTCTCTCCGCCAGTTTAAAATCAATAGCTTACTGGGATAGACTGATTTTGGTGGGCAATGGTGGGCAATGAATGTTACAATCGCCACCATGCCGGTGAATTTGTATCGACGGCACTTCCGCGCTTCTGGAAAGTGTACCGGCGGTTACGAGCCTGATTCCCGCAGCTACGAGACCGACGAACTCCGGCGCGGATGGAAGAAATGCCGGTGCCCGATCTATGCCGCCGGAACTCTAGGCGGGAAATTCAATCGTAGGAACACGAGGCAATCCACGTGGTCGGAAGCTAAAGCGATTGCGGTGCAGTGGGAAACCGCCGACTGTTGGGGTACTGAGGAGACCGCAGAGCCACCCGTACCTACAGCTGCGAATCCGAAAACTGGACCGGACTCACCCAACACGACCATAGACCGTGCAGCCGCAGCTTTCCTGGCTGAACACGCGGAAAACTCTGCGCCCAACACCCAGAGAAAGTGCCGGACAATCATGGACAAGCTCAAAGCCTACTCCGCGGCCAAGGGCTACGTGTTGATTGAACAGTGGGGACCCATCGATGTTCGTGAATTCCGCAGTGCTTGGCGCGTGAGTCCGTCGACAGCCGCCAAGAACCTGAGTATCGTAAAATCCTTCTTTGAATTTGCCTTGAGCAATGAGTGGATTGCTCGGAATCCAGCACGCCTGGTGAAAAACCCCCGAGGTCGTGCTGGCGCGGATACTCGTAACGAACAGCGTAATCCATTCCGCGACGAGGAGCTGAAGCGGATGTTCGAAGCTTGTGAAAGTCTCTACGGTAAACGGCCCATCCGCTGGTCGCGAACGAGTCATCATCACGCGGCGGAACCAGGAATGACGGTGAACTACAGGTATAAGTGGACGGGGCAGGACTTGGCCGATTTCATCGCAATCTCCGTATACACCGGGCTGCGCATCTCTGATGTGAGTACCTTTGATACGGGCCGTTTAGAAGAGACCGGAGAGTGTCATATTCGTACTACGAAAACCGGTCGAAAAGTTTACACCTGGATTCCGGAGTGGCTGCAGGAACGTATCCGCGCGCGCGCCAGCACGTTCGGTCCACTCATTTTTGGCGAACACTCCACCAAGGACATGAATGTCGTCACCGATATTTGGCGGAGAAAACTGAACCGCCTATGGAACCTTTGCGGGCCGTGGTCCGAGAAGCCCGTTCCACATCGCTTCCGCCACACGTTTGCGCGAATCCTGCTACAGCGGCCGGGCGTATCTGTTAGGGATGTGGCCGAACTGCTTGGAAATTCGGAAGAGATGGTTCGCAGGCATTACGCCGCCTGGGTTTCGGAACGGCAGGAACGCTTAACTAACGTGTTAAAGGACGCCTTCACTGAAAAGCCAAAGCCAAAGTTAGTCGTAACGGCAGCTAAGAAATAACTAAATGGTTGTCGTTCGCCAATATTCTGTCCGTGTGTAACTAGTTGACTCGCAGGACGGATGGATGGAAAGAATCGGAGATATGCCAGTGCTTTTAGTGTTCGTGTTTCGATTCGTCCGCTTGCTCCTCAGCGGACATCAGACCGTGGCCATCGAGAACGCCGCGCTAAGAATGCAGATCGCAGCGTTTCAACGAAAGCGGAAGAGGCCGCTGCTGACGACCTTGGATCG
>DATAYL010000338.1:0-11591 GCA_036272575.1 Bryobacteraceae bacterium
AGCCTCCGTGCGCGCATGACTCCTTTACGCGCTTTCCTGGTAGACGATGAGCCGCTTGCTCTGCGGCAGTTAGCCCGACTACTTGAACGCACCAAACGCGTGACCGTAACGGGCACGAGCTCCGATCCGGTCGAAGCAATACGCCAGCTCGAATCGGCCGACTGCGATGTCTTGTTTACCGATATTCAGATGCCGGAACTTTCCGGCTTCCAAATGTTGACGCGTATCGATCCTCAACCTCTGGTGGTATTCACGACGGCATATTCGCAGTACGCTCTGCAAGCCTTTCAAGTCAATTCGATTGATTATCTACTGAAGCCAATCGACGAAAAGCAGCTTGATCGGGCTTTGTCAAAGCTCGATCGCATTCGAGGTGGACTCGAGCCCAAACCGAACCTGGAGCAATTGCTTGAACGCTTAACCGCTGCGTTGCCGCCAAAACAAAGCTATCCGGCGCGGCTGCCTTCGAAGTTGGGTGAGCGCATCGAATTTGTGGACGTCGCACGTGTAACGCATTTCTATGCGAATGACAAGCTGACCTACGCCGCCACGCCGAAGAAAGATTTTGTGGTGGACTACACCATCTCCGAGTTGGAAGAATTGCTCGACCCCGCGCGTTTCGTGCGCATTCATCGCGCGACCATCGCCAACTTAGATTATGTGCGCGAGCTGTATTCGTGGTTTTCCGATCGAATGATGCTGCGCGTGAACGATGGTAAGGACACAGAACTCACCGTGGCTCGCGAACGCGTCCGAACCTTAAAAGATAAATTAGGGCTCTGACGGTTTTCGGAAATAAGCGCGCAGCGCGATGATCTATGTTGAGAGGCCTCTCGGTCTCGCCGCAATGCCCAACTCGGAAACATTTACTACTTCAGAGCAAGGTTCGAAACTTTTTAGGCGGTCGGTTCCGATCGGCGCTGAGTTGCAGTCCGCAAGTGAGGGCGTGCACTTCCGGGTCTGGGCTCCCGACCATGACAAGGTAGAGGTACGCTTTGAAAATCAGCACCGCGTCATCGCACTTTCAGCGGAAGCAAACGGCTATTTTTCAGCATATGACGCCGAAGCGTCGGCCGGCACTCGCTACAAATTTTCGCTGGATGGCGCAGATGCTTATCCGGATCCCGCTTCACGTTTTCAACCGACGGGCCCGCATGGTTTCTCTGAGATTGTGGATCCACACTCTTTTGCCTGGACCGATAGCGCATGGGGCGGCGTGGAGCTAAAAGGACAGGTTATTTACGAGATGCACCTCGGCACTTTTACGAGCGGCGGTACCTGGCGATCGGCGGTGGAGAAACTGCCGTACCTGAAGGAAACCGGTATTACTGTAATTGAGGTCATGCCGGTTGCGGATTTCGCGGGGAAATTCGGCTGGGGATATGATGGCGTGCAGCCTTACGCGCCGGCTTCGATTTACGGGACGCCGGACGAAATGCGCGCATTTATCAATGAGGCGCATGCGCTCGGTCTCGCGGTGATTCTCGATGTAGTCTACAATCACCTGGGACCTGACGGCAATTACATGCCGCACTTTTCGAAAAACTATCTCACCGACAAATACAAAACAGATTGGGGGCGGGCGATTAACTTCGATGGCGAGTCGTCGGGACCGGTGCGGGAGTTCTTTCGCGAGAACGCCGCCTACTGGATTCGTGAATTTCATCTTGACGGTTTACGACTGGACGCCACGCAGGACATCCACGATTCTTCCCAGCCGCACATCATAACGGAGCTAGGCGAGGCTACGCGCGCGGCTGCCAGTCCCCGGTCAATCCTGCTGATTGGAGAAAATGAGCCGCAGGACACCAGCCTGATTGAGCCAGTGGCGGCCGGTGGATACGGACTCGACGGTTTGTGGAACGACGATTTTCATCACACCGCGATGGTGGCGCTCAGCGGTCAGGCGGACGCATATTACTGCGATTACCGGGGCACACCGCAGGAGTTTGTCTCGGCTCTCAAATACGGGTATCTATATCAAGGGCAGTGGTACCGCTGGCAGAAGAAGCGGCGGGGCAGTTCGAACCTGGGACGCCCAAGGGCTGCCATGGTGACGTTCATTCAGAATCACGATCAGGTCGCCAACTCCGCACGCGGGCAGCGCGCGCGCGAACTCAGTTCACCGGGTATCTACAAAGCACTCACCGCGCTCACTCTGCTTAGCCCTGGCACCCCGATGCTGTTCCAAGGACAGGAGTTTGGCGCATCATCGCCGTTCCTGTATTTTGCCGACCATAAACCGGAACTGGCCAAGCTCATTCGCCTGGGCAGAACAGAGTTCCTGGAGCAGTGGCGCTCACTCCGCACGCCCGACATGAAGCAATGCATGTTCGATCCATGCCTAAAATCCACCTTCGAGTCATCGAAGTTGAACTTTGAAGAAGTAGAGACGCACGCCGAAATTTACACACTTCACAAAGATCTTTTACGTCTGCGCCGCGAAGACCCGGTATTCTCAAGACAGGGTGCTGATGGAATCGATGGGGCCATTCTCACGCCTTCGGCGTTTGTCATGCGGTACTTCTCACCTGGATTTAACAACGACCGTTTGCTGCTGGTCAACCTTGGGGTGGACACGGACTTGCTACCCTCCCCAGAACCGCTGCTGGCTGCGCCCAGGGGGACAAAATGGAGGAAACTATGGTCATCCCAAGATGCTCCTTATGGTGGATGCGGTACGGCCGAGATCGATGTGGATGAGAACTGGAGAATTCCCGGTCAGGCCGCCATCGTACTATTGCCCGTTACCATTGGCGCATAGCTATCCTTTGGCCTTGGCACAAATCTTTGTTGATGAACACTATCTTTGCGCGAACCATAAACTCGCCCCTCACGCCCGGTGAGCAAGAGCAACTGCTGAAAACGGAGTGGCTTGTCACCAATGGCATGGGCGGCTACGCCTCTGGTACACTGAGCGGCACATTGACCCGGGTATTCCATGGATACCTGGTCGCGGCGCTCCCCGCACCGCTCGGGCGCACCATGATTTTGAACGATGTTCTCGAATCGATTTCGACCGCCGATGATCGATTCATCCCTCTGAACGGGCTCGAAGTGGAAAGCGGTGATTACCCGAGGGTCCCCGAACATCTGACTGCTTTCCGACTCGAATCCGGGCTGCCGGTCTGGACCTATGACATAGAGGGCACGGTAATCGAAAAGCGCTTGTGCGTGCCACATGGTCAAAATACCACGTACCTAACCTACCGGGTGCTCAGTGGCGCCAGCGTCGACCTCCAGCTGCGGCCGCTGGTAAACATGCGCGAGCATGAAGCTTCGGTGGATCATCCTTTGGCGGAATACACGTTCACCGTTCGCGACCACCACTACGAAGTAGAGGCGCTCAACGATATTCCTCCACTTCGCCTGAAGTTGGTGGCCAAGCATCCCTCAGTGACGGTCGATGCGCAAGAGATTCCGAACGTGGTGTATGACATTGAACGAAGCCGCGGTTACACTTGGCGGGGCAATCTGTGGAGCCCGGGCTACTTTACCGTGCAAGTCGAAGCAGGGCACGATGTCAGCCTGGTTGCGTCAACGGAAAGCTGGGATGTTTTGTCCACGCTGAGTCCGCAGGAGGCGTGGGACGCCGAGCGCGATCGCAAACGGCGGATGCTTGTAGAGTGTCATCCGAACGCCCGCGACCTGGAATGGCGCGAACTTGTGTGGGGAGCCGATCAGTTCCTGTTCCGGCCGGTAGGACGGCAGCATGATACAACGCGCGCCCGTGCCGCAGGGGACGAAATTCGTTCGGTAATTGCCGGTTATCACTGGTTTACCGATTGGGGCCGGGACACGATGATCAGCCTCGAGGGACTCACTCTCGTGACGGGCCGCCAGGTGGAAGCAAGTTATATTCTGCGAACATTCGCGCATTACATTCGTGATGGTTTGATCCCGAATATGTTCCCAGAGGGAAAAAACGACGGGCTTTATCACACCGCGGATGCGACGTTATGGTTCTTTCATGCCGCCAATCGTTACTTTGAGGTCACCGACGACCGGCATCTGATGAAGCAGTTGCTCCCGTATTTCATTGACATCGTTAAACATCACATGGACGGCACGCGGTTCAACATTCATGTCGATCCACAGGACGGCTTACTGGTGCAAGGAGTGCCTGGCCTGCAACTCACCTGGATGGACGCCAAGGTAGATGACTGGGTGGTAACTCCGCGGCGGGGCAAAGCAGTTGAAATCAACGCGCTCTGGTATAACACTTTGCGTTTGCTCGAAGGCTGGCTGCGAAAGTTCCGGCGCGATGATGAAGCCAACGCTATTGCCGGGCATGCTGAGCGTGCGCGCAAATCGTTTAATGAAAAGTTCTGGAACGCAGATTGTGGCTATCTCTACGATGTCGTGGAATCAGACAATGGCAAAAACAACCAGCGCTGCCGGCCGAATCAGATTTTCGCCATCTCGCTAGAAAATCCAGTGCTGGACGAAACGAGATGGGAGCCAGTGCTGCGGGTAGTGCAAGAGCGATTATTGACGCCATATGGGCTGCGGTCGCTCGCGCCAGGCGAGCGCGACTATAAACCCAGATACGACGGCGACCTGCGATCGCGTGATGCCGCTTATCATCAGGGGACCGTGTGGGCCTGGCTAATTGGACCGTTTATCGATGCCTGGTTAAAGGTGAACCCCGGCGATCTGGAGTCCGCGCGCGGTTTCCTGCAAGGATTTCGCGGCCACCTTGAGAGCGCCTGTGTAGGTTCGATAAGCGAGATCTTCGACGCGGAACCGCCCTTTACACCTCGTGGTTGCTGTGCGCAGGCGTGGAGTGTGGCCGAAGTGCTGCGCGCGTTTGTGAAGACCGGAGAAGCAGCCGAGACCGGCTACGAAGTAGCAGACGCGACCAGCTCAGTTCTAGTTGGCTAGTTCGATCGCCCGCAGCTGCGCCATACTTGTTGCCATCGCTACGCTTTCGCGATCTAATCTCCTGTACGGGCTCCCGGCGAAGCAACCGGCACCTATGCTCTTCAAGTAGCAATGGATGAAATGGCTTACTCGCTCCAAATGGATCCGGTTGAGTTTCGCTTGAGAATTTATGCGGAGACAGATCCTCAGGACAATAAGCCGTGGTCGAGTAAGTCTCTGCGGTAATGTTATCAGCGGCGTGCTGAAAGATTCGGCTGGCGAGGCGGCGAATGGAGCCTCGTTCCATGAAGGAGGGCAATACGCTTACCGGCTGGAGAATGGCGTCGCCGGTGTATCCGACACGCCGTATGCCCATCGAATGCGTCGGCCCGCCTGAATGCGGATGGCACGTTTTCGGTAGACGCCGGAACGCAGACATCGGAACCGGAACGTACACGATCATGACGCAGATTGCCGCGCAATGGTTCGGTGTTCTTCCGGAGAAAGGAGAAAGTGAAGTGTCGGTTGGACGATACACTGCTGCCGGAAGCGCCTGTCTCCGGGGGGATACTGCCGCGAGCACTGGTTCGTCTGTCTATTTAGCCTCGTAAGCTTTGCGTGAAAAATTGATCCAGAGGGCGCTGAGCGATGCGCAATCGCCGCTTCGTGGCGTCAGCGCGCAGGATATCGTGCTCGATGGCGGCAAGCTGTATGCGAAGAGCGATCACGCGAAGGGCGAGACGTTCCAAGCACTCCTTGACCGTAGCGGGCAACCTTATTTGGAGGCCAAGGGCGGCGCCAAACCGGGCGCCGAAAAAGAAAGCGATTCGATGTATGCGTTTGGTGCGCAATCCGCACAGGTGCGGCTAGATGCAGACCTCGGTCAAGTAAATGTTTTGCACATGGTCGGATGTTTTGGGTCGGGCAAAATTCTGAATTCTAAGACGGCGCGGAGCCAATTCATGGGCGGCATTGTGTGGGGCATTAGCATGGCCCTTTACGAGGAAGCCGTTACCGATAAACCTCTGGGGCGTTGAGTCAACAATAACTGGCGGAATACCATGTATCGATCAACGCCGATATCTGGCACATTGAAGCTCTATGGGTGGATGAAAAGGACGAGCAGGTAAATCCAATTGGCGCGAAAGGCATTGGCGAGATCGGAATTACGGGTGTAGCAGCCGCGGTGGTCAATGCAATCTACCATGCAACGGGTATACGCGTGCGCGACTGCAGATTACGGCGGACAAGTTGTTGATGGCCAAATTAAGGCAATTTCCTGGTGAAGGTTTCCTTACCGAACTCGATATGGAGCCGCAGCGAATAGATCCAAACCGGACCTCGCGCCTGGTTGTAAGCGGGATTGTTCACGTGCTGCAGATCGAACGAGGTGAAGAAGCCGGGAACCACGCGCGCGCTGTAGTAGCTTTCCCAAATGCACTCGGGCCCGTATTGCAGACGACCGTCCCCGATCAGAAAATCGTGGCCGCCCGTCGCTAGGTATTGCTCATGGACAGCGGATAATCCTGCAGCGGTGAATTCGGATCCAACTGTATCGAAGCTGCGGTTCCAGGGGCGTCCATTGACGGCCACACCGCCGGTTGCGAGCCTGTCAATAGCTGTAAAGGCGAAGCTTTCCGTTTTGCCGTCGTTCCAGCCGAGCCGCGTGAAGATACCGACGTCCTTTGTGATTTCCTGCTCCATGTTGACGCCGACGCCGTACTTCAGAGTGCCTGGACGGCGCGTTGCTGTAATGTCCGGCACGGTCTTGTTTTGTTCAGCCAGCTGAATGGCTTGTTGGTAAGTGCCCGCATCGGCATGATTCACGTAGGGCATCACACGGAGGGCGCCTACGTGCTTGCGAATCGCGTATCTCCGTTCCACCTCGTACGCGTCGCTGCGGTCTTCGAGGACGCGACGATCGAACCGTAGGCCGTTAGCCACTCGCGGCATGGCGCCGCTTCCATAGCGCAACGACCAGTTTCGCGTGTGAAAATCGTGCACCCATCCCCAGGTATAGCCACGCACGTCAGCGCCATAGTCCCAGGCGCCGTTGTACATGACCGCCCATCCCAGAAATTGCGTGCGTGGATCGTGTGAATAGGCGTTGTTGTCAAAAAAGTCGGTGAGGGTAAATCGCCCAACGGTGATTGTATAGCGCACCATCGGACGCTGCCCCGCCAACTGATTCTCCGAGCTTTCAAACGACTCCATTTCTTTACTGAAGCCGAAATCGTGGCTCAAGTAGAGACGCGCCAGGTATGGTTTGGGAGTGGCGCTGGCCACGCGAGGCAGTTCGCCATTTGAAGAATTAGCTAAGCCGTTAACTCCGCTGAACCCACGGCCGCCCGCGATCTCGGGATCGAAATACATCTGGGTGTTCTGGTCAAGCCGCAAACCAAAAAAAAGGGTGGTGGTTAGAGACACATCGCGTTCGCTATAACTCTGCAAACTGAAGGCATCCGAATAGGGCGAACGAAAGGTGCCGTGGTACTGACCTACGGACGTCGCTTGAAAAAACAGGTTCCAGCGCTCATTGGTGGTGGGCTGGGGCGTGGCGTTCGGTTCGGGAACATCCTGGGCGCGCGCAAATAGAACACTAGCCAGCCAAACCAGCAAGAGAACACGAACCTGAGTAGCCATTACAAAATAGTTATTCTGGACCTTTGGTGAGTGTCATTTATCTGTAACATCGAGTGCTCAACATCGATCTCGGGGTGTGCACTCAGTTCAATGTACACAATGGAAGAAGATGTGGAGCTGGTATCAATTGTTTGCTGCTGCCGTAACGAGAGGCGCACGATCGGTCATTTCTCGAGTCGCTCGCCTCGCAGATTCGAAGCGGCTTTTCTCTCGAGCTGATTGTGGCGGCGGCGCGAGTACGGACGGAACCAGAGCCGTGTTGGATGATATTGCCAAAAGCCGGCCATGGGTTCGCGTGATAGATAATCCAGGCCGAATCTCCAGCACTGGCCTGAATGCCCGACATTCGATTGAGCCGCTGCTCGATCATTGTTCGCATGGATGCGCATACGTACTACGCAGAGAGTACGGCGCGCAATCAGGATGATGAACTCGCGTACCGTGTTACACGAAGCGGCAGATCGATTTGGCAGGACAGTCATACGCTGCTGGTATTTTCGAAGCGATCGCCGTGGGGACTAGCCAAACGGCTTTTGGGGTATGGCTTTTGGAGAGTTTACACAATGCGCAAGCACCGCACCGTGGTTCGTTTGCGCCATCTGGCATTTCCAGCGGAGTTCGCCGGTACCGCTCCGGGAATGTCCGTTTTATCCAATACCTGAAACTCGGTTGGCCTCATCCTGAAAGACGTGAAAATTACCAGTGTTCTGGTCGTGGAAGAGATCGAAAAAGCGCTCCCATTCTGGGTGGATCGCGTGGGTTTCGAGAAGATCGTCGAAGCGCCGGAAGAAGGACACATCGGCTTTGCAATTCTGGTGCGTGATGGGGCGGAACTGATGTTCCAGACCGTTGCAAGCGTGGCAAAAGACACGCCGCGATTAGTCCCGCAGAACAAAAAGCGCGGCGCCACGCTGTTCATTGAGGTAGAAGATCTGGGCGATGGAAGAGCGTGTCACTTTTTACGGCATGCGAGAGATCGGAGTCTTTGAGCCAAACGGAAACGTGGTGTTCTTCGCCCAAAAAGTTTAGGGCTTACATGTGCGCAGGCGGCCATTTGGCCGGCGCCCACGGCAGATAGCCCTTCTGCTGCAGCCGCCGGCGAAACACTTTGTCTTTGGCAGTGACGTACAGGGTTTGAAAATCACTTCCTCCGAACACCAGGTTCGACGGATCGGCAGCGGACGGTTTGCGCAAAATGCCGAACACGCGCCCAACCTGATCGCAAATCTGAATACCTGACTTAGTAGCGGCGTAAAGATCGCCACTCGCGTCAAAGGCGATTCCATCGGCCCAGGCGTTTACCAGCTTCCCATCGTTGGCTAAGGGAAGTTCTAGCCGGTAGAACGGCTCCCCATTCGCCAGATCGCCATTCGGCTGCACTTGATAACTCCAGATCCAACGAGAGGCGCTGTCGGCCACCATGAGCAGCGTCTCGTCGGCGCTGAAGCGCAGCCCATTGGGGAACTGCAGACCGTCATGCGCCACCTGCTTCTTGCTTCCGTGGTCGATGAACCAAACGCTTTTTGTTGAAGGATCGGTGAAATAAACGGCGCCTTGCTCGAAACCGCAATGTCATTTGATCCGACGTGATCGGCGAGCACGGTTTCGCGTCCGTCCGCCTCATACGCCACGATGCGCTTCGCTCCATTCGCCGCTGCGTAGAGCCGTCCATCGACGCCAAACATCAGACCGCTGGCCCCGCCCGAGTTTTCTTTGAAAACACTCACCTCGTTGTCGGCGGCATTGATTTTATAGATGCGATTAGCCGGTACATCGACAAAGTACACGTTACCTTGCTTGTCGGCTGCAGGTCCTTCGGTGAACGTGTAGCTTCCGCCGACGAGTTCCCAACCGGATGCTGGATTGAGCACATTCTCGAGGTCGCCGAAATTACTGGTGAGCGTCTTCGTCGCCACGGGTATTGTTGCGGGCCAGCCCTGCCATAACCAACTCAGTGCGTTCGGCAGCAATGCGCCCTCTTGCTTGCTGTTATGGCCCTCAATTCCGGTGACAAATTTCAGCTGATAGCCGCGCGCCGTGAGTGCACTCGCCATATCCTGGTTGGCCATCCACCAATCACCGGCAAAGATGTTCAGATCGTGATTGCCGTCCTGCAGGAAGACACGCAACGGAGCCGGTTCCAGCTTGCGGATGAGGTCAGGCCACTGATTGCCGCCGCGCAGATTGGTGTAGCTGCCGATAAAACTGAGAACACGTCGAAAGAAATCAGGCCGCAGCATGGCGGCTGTGAAGGCAGCGATACCGCCGGAACTCGAGCCGCCGATGGCGTGGTCGTTTGGATTGCTCGAGATATTCCAGTGCTTGCTCAGCTCCGGCAGAAGTTCTTCCATCAAGAAGCGCGCGTAACGATCGTCGACGGTATCATATTCGTAACTGCGGTTAAAGAGATTCGCCCTCGCCACATTCTCCGTTGCGCGATAAACGCCCGGATTCACAAACAGGCCGATTGTTACAGGCATCAGGCCCTGCTGGATCAGGTTGTCGAACACAAGCGGGATGCGTAAGTCGCCGGTTTCCTTAATCGCGCCTTCGCCATCCTGAACCACCATCAGGCAGGCTGGTTTTGCGGCATTGTACTGGGCCGGTACGTAGACCCAGTAATCACGAGTGATGCCGGGATAAAGTCCGCCGTGGCCGGTGAAACTGAATTTGGTAACCGAGCCGCGCGGAACGCCCTCCTTGCGTTGGGAATCAGGGCCAAGTGTATACTGCCGCGCATACACACTAACAGTCAGCAGCAAGATAAGACAGGCGAATTTGCGGGACATAAGAGCCGCAAATTATCTTACTAACAGTGCATTCGATTATTCGTCGCGCAAGGTTGTTATTGGGTCCATGCGCGCGGCCTGCCGGGCGGGCACGGCGGACGCGATCAAGGCGGTGACTGCCAGAGTGAGCGGCGCGGCCACGAAGCTGACCGCATCGGAAGTAGGAATGCCGTAGAGCAGTGACTGCAGATAATGACGGAACGCCCATGAGATCGATAACCCGATGAACAGCGACACGGCGATAAGGACGCAACTCTCACGAACGATCATGCCGACGATGTGCGGAGGTTGCGCTCCGATGGCCAGCCGGATGCCGATCTCGCGGCGGCGTCTTGCGACCAAGTACGATAGAACGCCGTAGGTGCCAAGCGCGGAAAGGATCAAGGCGATTCCGGCGAAGAAGCCGATTAACGTGAGGTGGAATCGCTGCGGAGCGAGCGATATCGCGAGCCGCTCCTCCATGGTGCGCACATCGGACAATGGCTGGCTGTGATCGACCGAAAAGATCTGCGCCTCTACATCGTGTATGGCTTGATGCGGATTGCTTTTCGTGCGAACGAAAAGCGCCAGTTCCGTCAGGAATGGCGATTGGCTCTGGCACAAGCAGTCATAGATCAATGCCGGCGGCTCCGCTGCTAAATGGCTGCCGCGCACCGTGCCGACCACGCCGATAATCGTCCAGGGCGCGTTTCCCGGATGGCCAAAAACGATTTGCTTTCCGATGGGGCCCTCATGAGCGAATACCTGGCGCACCAGGGCCTCGTTCACAATGACTGGATGGCTCGCGCCTGGCGTGTCGAACGGGCTGAATAACCGGCCGCGCTTGAGCGGAATTCCCAGTGTACCGAAGTATCCAGCACTCACCAGCTTGGTATTGGCGCGGGGTTGTTCGGCCAGCGGCGCCGGAGGGCGGCCGCCGATCTGAAACCGCAATTCGCTCCACGGCTGTGCTTCATCGAGCGGAACATCGCTGGCAACGCTAGCGCTTCGGACCGCGGACAGTTGCTTGATGCGTGCCAACACATCGCGATAGTAATTTATCTGCGCGGACGAACTCGCATAAGGTCGACCGCGGAGATTGAAACGAAGAGTGATTAGCTTCGTTGGTTCGAAACCGAGAGGGACAGAAGAAAGTTTCAAGAAGCTGCGCGCCAGGAGCGCCGTGCCTAATAGCAGGGTCACCGAGGTTACCAATTCGATCACCACCAGCGCCTGCCGAAGCCGCATCGCGCCGCGGCTTCCACTCTGCGTCGCACCCGCTGCTTTCATGGCGTCCTGAAGGTCCACTTGCGCAGC
>DATAYL010000339.1:0-5562 GCA_036272575.1 Bryobacteraceae bacterium
AGGTTACAAAATAGATCCGCCACGAGGCAGTCAGGTCAAATGGGGGGAACTCGTTGCGCTGGATGACGAACAATCTCGAAGTTATTCGGGGCCAGAAGTCGGCTTCGGGAAAGTCTGACCATTGGGCTGCGCAAACCAGAGGCCACACGGCCTGCTCGGCCAGGCGTTGACGTGGCTGGCCAGGTTGAGGCCGTCGGCAGGAACGCAACCCACTTCAAACCAGGCGATGAGGTCTTCGGGGTGTGTATCAGCAACCCGCAAGTTTCGGGTGTCAAAGTTTGGGTCCATCACCAGGGAACCTTTGCCGAGTATGCTTGTGTTTCCGAGTCGATATTGGTCCTGAAGCCGAATAACGTGACGTTTGAGCAAGCGGCATCCGTGCCTGTAGCCGCACTCACCGCATTGCAGGGTCTGCGCGACAAGGGACACATTCAGCCCGGGCAGAAGGTCTTGATTCATGGTGCAGGAGGAGGTGTCGGTACCTTCGCTGTGCAGATCGCCAAATCATTCGGCGCAGATGTGACCGGAGTATCCAGCACGGGGAATGTGGACATGGTCCGATCCATCGGCGCAGATCAGGTCATTGATTACACCCAAGAGGATTTCACCAAAAGTGGGCAACATTACGACCTGATCTTCGACTGTTATGCCAACCATCCGTTGTCGGCATGCAGGCGCGCCTTGAACCCCAGAGGGATATACGTCGGGGTTGGTGCATCGGCGACCGGGGGTGGGATCGGTATTCTGACTCGTTTGGTCCAGATGCTTGTGTTCTCGCGGTTGACGAGCCAGAAGCTGGTCACGTTCCTGGCGAAACCGAGCAAAGAGGACCTGATCATCCTGCGCGAGCTCATGGCGACCGGAAAGGTAACACCGGTCATCGACAAGCGTTACAGGCTGAGTGAGATCCCTGGGGCTATCCGGTATCTGGAAGAAGGGCACGCTCGCGGAAAAGTAGTAATCACCTTGGAATAGAACAACCCCCAGATAATGCGCTATCGTCCCGGTTCCGAGCGGATGGTCGGCAACCCGGAAATTACCAGACAGTAGCGTGCGAGTAGCCCGTGATCCAGGCACAATCGCGTAGGGCGCTGAAGATCGAGCATTACGCTGCACAGAGTTCATCTGAATACACTCTGTTAGCGGACTCATGCAGCGGCCGAGAAAACACAGCTCGTGGCCATCCGGATCAGGCAGAGGCTCTTCGATCGGCAGACCTCCGCCCTGGCGCAAAGGCGAGACATGCTTTTTGCTCGCCAGATTGAGACAAAAGACGCCAGTCCACTTCCCCGACATTTTCCGCCGCATCTAAACTTCGGTTCCGCAAGAGTCCTGCCATGACCTGTTCAGAGGCAATCCGTTTAAGACAAGAGTATGACCTAGCTTTGAGGCAATGGGGGAAGTCTATGTTTTCATCTCAGATTGGGTCTGAAGGCGAAGTAGGTGTCAAAGCGGATCAGATAAAGCAAGCTGCCTTTGAAGCTCGCAATGAGGCTTCTCGCAAATTTACTGCCCACCAACAGGGTTGTGCTCTCTGCCGCCGTGACCAGCTGAAGATCACTAGAGGAAAATTGGGTAAACACTGAAAAACAGAAAAGCCCGTGACCCCACTTCCGCAAACCACAACCGCCACAGGCAAGAGCGTGTACGTCTCCGACAGCATCCTTCAACCGGTCAACTGTGCTGGATGCCCACTTGTCGTCCATTTGGATTGTTTCCGGTTTGCCCGTCATCAGCTCGGAGCTGAAGGCTCCGATGGAAACAAGCCAGGGCCGCGCAGGCAGAGTGCTTGGACCAAATACCGATCCCGTAGAAGCCGCCCGACCATAGCGGGACTTCCTTAGGCCGGTAAAAATTGCCTGTAACTTGAGGAGCCCGTTTAATAACCCTCTTGTTTCCCGCGCCTTGTGTTTGGCATTCCGCTTGCCAGTTGTTAGTATCGCCAGTAATGCCGTGGCTGCTATCGATCCCGACGTGCCGCTGGCAAACACCGCGACCCAGGAAGATGGTGGGCGACCAGGATATCAGCCAGGAGCGCGTCTTCAGAGTGCTTTTGCAGCTCACTCGCCGGCGTATCGCAGCTCCTCTGAGTTGACGGGGCTTCCAACTCCCCGGCCGCCTTGTCGAGGTCTTCAACAATCAACTTACCGAAAAGGGAGAATCTCAATGCCATATATTACTGCCGGAAAAGAAAATTCCGGTAACATCGATCTCTACTACGAGGACCATGGCTCTGGTAAGCCCATCGTCCTTATCCACGGATACCCACTCAGCGGCGCTTCCTGGGAGAAACAGGTCGCGGTGCTTCTGGCTGCAGGTCACCGAGTAATCACCTATGACCGCAGGGGGTTCGGAAAATCCAGCCAACCAACCATGGGCTACAACTACGACACCTTCGCTGAAGACCTGCACAAAGTGGTGACGCACCTCGATCTGAATGATGTCGCGCTGGTCGGTTTCTCAATGGGTGGCGGCGAAGTGGCGCGCTACCTGGGGAAATACCGATCGAAAGGTGTTACCAAAGCGGTGTTCATCTCTTCGGTGCCGCCGTTCCTGCTGAAGACGCCGGATAACCCGGACGGAGTGGACGGCAGTGTCTTCGAGGGGATCCAGAAGGCCGTCAGCGCGGACCGCTACGCGTTTTTCACTGATTTTTTCAAGAATTTCTATAACACAGACCTCCTGCTGGGCAAGCGCGTGAGCGAACAGACCGTCCAGGCCAGCTGGAATATCGCAGCCGGCGCCTCTGCCACGGCTAGTCTCGCCTGCGTGCCGACGTGGCACGAGGACTTCCGCAAGGATTTGGCTCAAATCGACGTACCCACCCTGGTGATTCACGGTGATTCGGACCGGATTCTGCCTATCGCGGCCTCGGGACGCCGTACCGCCCAGCTGATCAAGGGAGCCCAGCTGGTCGTGGTGAAGGATGGTCCGCACTGCATAACCTGGACCCACGCGGAGGAAGTGAATCGTGAGCTATTGGAGTTCCTCGGTCAGAAGATCGCTAAACCAAAGCAGCAGGTAGCCTGAGAAACTCCGGTTCGGGCGACACGATGATCCTTTCAAGAAGGTTTTAAGGACGTTGCCGAATTTTTTCATTTGAAATGGGCCGACCGATCCCTCGCGGACTGGAAAGCAGCCCAGCCGCGATGGGTCGGCAACATTAGTCCAATCCGCCGCCCCCGTAAGTGTGTTTGCTACCCAGAAACAGCATTCGGAGTACGACATCCGCCGGGTGCCAGGCAATTCAACAAAGATTTGCATTTGAGGTCGCGACGGTTGCCCTAGCCGCGCGTCGTACACGCGACCACAGCCGTAAGAGCGTAGACTTGTAGGTGTCCGCAAGGATCCTTCCTCGTCTCCAGCCTCAGCGATGCTCCAGCCGATTCCAGGTGTAGGTATGCGACTACACGAGAGGAGCAATGAGTTTGCAAAATGAATGTTATGTCCACAATCCCTCGCCCAACCAACCCAGCATTCTAGGGCGCAAGCACAACTCGGCCATGCAGTGCGCAAATCCACAATGTTCTAGAGAGCTGCTGTATTTTCGGGAAGGAACGCTCGAGCTGCTCGAATTGGAATCGGAATCGGATTCTGACGGTCGAGTCCGGCCCGACGATAGTGCATTTGCGATGAACTCTTTACCCAGCAAGTTTTTCTGGCTTTGTGGTCAGTGCGCGAAGACACACGTCGTAAAGCGATGGACAACCTCCGGCCTTGTCCTGGCGCTTCGCCGCCAGACGACGGCTGGTTGCCACTCCAATCTAGCTGCTCATCCAGCCACTGCCGCGACGACGCTGCCACTTCCGGTATCACTGACTGTCCCGCCCATGCCGCCGGTGGGGCACCCACGCGATCGGTCCGCTTTGCGGAAAAATCTTCTTGACCCAAGGGCAGGTTGACCCTGAAGACCTTCTCCAACGTCCCGCAGTTTTGATTGCAGGACCTGGTGAAGGAGAATATAGGTCAACGTCACGCCAGACTCTCCACCTTCCGCACATCAGCCGAATCAGCCTGCGATGCGCTGCCAGTCTAAACGGAACTCTCCCAATCCAACACGTCGTGCTGCATCCTTAAACCCGAACAGGTGCACTCGGGCCGCGTGATTTGGAACAAACGCGGGACAGACGGAACGTTTACTTACTTGTAATAGCAGATATCGCAAAAGATGACGTCCCGTCTGTCCCGCCTTTTCGAGCCGAGCTTGACGTGAAGATCCGTTTGAAGTGGAGGGGACGGGACTTAGCCACGTCCCCTTCCGATCCACAAATTCCCGGTCTGGTCGTGTGCTGACCGGTCTAAAGCAAATTGCTGAGTTGGCCGGTGGCAGAGGAGTGCTATCCCCTCTGCCACCGATGCAGCGTGCGATTGTTGACCTTCGAGAGCTACTCAACAGTGATCCGCGTCGCCGCCACTGTTCCCTTGACCTCTGCGATTGGGCTTCCGACTCCGACGCTCGCGTACGTGTTGCCCCAGATTCTGAAATCGAAGGTGCCTGTGTAGGTCTTTCCGTTGGGAGCGACCACAACTGTTTCGTCGTCGGTAAAGATCGCTGAGATTTTCCCAAAATCCGGGTCCCCGGCCGTGCTGTTAAACATGAGCCCGATATGGTGGAGCTTGACAGTGTCGTGGCCAATGTCCTTCCAAACGCCAAAGCAGACATTTCCGCCCGTGGGCGGCAGAAACGCGTTTTCAAATTCGGTTCCATCTGCGTGCCAGGTTTTGAAGGATTCGAGGAAGGGAAAGGGCACCGGTGGCGCAGGCTGTCCCGGCGGGAAATTGCTGTCATAAGTTCCGGTGTAAACTACATCCCACAAACCCACGATGGGAGCACGGGCGCGCGATTCCGATTCATCGTCGAGCGCTGCCGGCATCAATCGCAGATTGCCGTATAGTGGACTCCAACTCGCCGGCTTTGCCAGCTTCGCCGGCACTCCGCCGCATGCTGCCTGGGCGTTGGGCGCCCACACCGTTGCAAGGGCCATCGCCCCCGTCGCCAGAGCCAACTTCCAATAGGTCGTTTTCATTTGTTTTTCCTCCCCGAGCCGGGGTTGCCGGCGCTATCTTTTCCTGTTGTTCGGTCGAACATGGGCCGCACTGCTCCTTCTGCGAATCGTTCTCACTGCGGGGTGCACACAGTACCGATGTACTCGCCGCTCGTAGTACCGGCTATCGGATCGAACTCTCCACGCAATCGGATTTGTCCAGTCGCGTTTGCCATCCCGCCAGTGCCGCCAGTAAACGTGATCAACGAAGCAAACCCACCCTGTCCGGGCGGCAGATCGATCGTTCCGGTGTCTGTCCCAAAGAGTTGATCGCCATTCTTTAGGGTGATGATGCTGTGGCCGGTAAAGAAGGAGATCGTTGGCACCTCGGGTTCGCCGTTTGCAATGATCTTGTCCATGGTGAACCGATAATCGCCCTGAATGCCTCCCCATACGTGCCCCGCCGTGCAGAGCGGGCCTGGACAAGTGTTGGCGGGTTGAACATCGGCCTCGAAACTTCCGACGACTGGTTTGCATTGTTGCGCAGAAACGGGGACTCCCATCGCTGCTATCAGGA
>DATAYL010000340.1:0-15113 GCA_036272575.1 Bryobacteraceae bacterium
AGCGGCGAGCGTAAATACACCGAGATCAAGGTACCCTGCCTTGCAATCTTCGCTTTACCGCATGACTTAAGGGCCGTCTTCCCGGGCGACGCCGCTCGCCACGCCGCAGCCGTAGCAGCCGACCTCGAGAGAAGCACCAGAGTGTCTAATGCCTTTGAAGCAGGTGTTCCCTCAGCTAAGGTCGTCCGTCTGCGTACCGCAAGTCACTATGTGTTCCGTTCCAACGAAGCAGAAGTGCTGAGGGCCATGAACGACTTCCTCGGCAAGCTGCCTCAACCCTGACAGCTGATCGGGTCATAGACCAGACTACAATTTGTGAGTGCTGCCGGTCAGTCCTCAAAAATGCGCTTCAGCCTTGCGATCATTTGCGAAACACTCCCACGACACGGAATGCGCCCGGAGCGGTCGCGAAGCCGCTGGCGGTTGCCGGGCAAAGCTGATTGAAGATCTCGTCGGTTGTCATGACGAACTCGGGTTGATCAGGCAAATCTATGTTTTCCGGCAGATTTCACGACCCGCCGTAAGCAAAACGAATTCAGGTCTCAAAGGAATCGCCACAGCCGAAGATTTTGAAACTTTTTGCGAAGCAAACGGGGCCGGTGAGAAGATCCAATCAAAACGCTCACGTATTGTTGAGTGTCGAAACGCAAGTCTGTCTCCAAAGTCGCGGCGATGGCCTTGCTGCCACTCGGAGTTGTAGGCTCCGGCTTCAGCTGTTCGGTGCTCTCTCACGAAGCCCTCGTTGACGCCGCGTGGTCCGCAAAAGTCGAGCCTCTCCTGCGAGCACGCTTCCCGCACGCCTCCCCAGACGATCTCAAAACCGCTCATGGCTACGCTTATGGCGGCGCTATCATTCAGGATCTCGGCTATTATCCCCACGGCAATAAGCGGTTCAGCGATATGACTCATTACGTGAGGACTGGCGACTTCGTGATGGCGTTGATAAACGAAGCGCAAGATCTGAACGAGCTCGCTTTCGCCTTGGGTGCGTTATCTCACTATGCGTCGGATACTGAGGTACACCGTTTCGCTACAAATCCGGGCGAAGCGAAACTCTATCCGCGGCTTCAGCGTAAATTTGGGCCAGTGATCACCTACGAACAGGATCCGGCTGCGCATTTGAAGACCGAGTTCGGTTTCGATGTGCTCGAAGTAGCGAAGGGAAACTTCGCACCGGAGGCGTATCACAGCTTCATCGGCTTCGGCGTATCCGAGCCATTGCTGGATAGAGGGTTCCAGAAAACGTACGGACTCAATTTATCGGATCTCTTTCCGGATATGGGCCGCAGCATCGGCTCCTATCGCAATGCGGTGAGCAAGACCATACCTGCTGCAACCCGGATCGCGTGGGCCGAGCGCGAACGCGACATCAGAGAGGCGCGACCAGGCATTACGCGCTCGAAATTCGTTTATTTGATGAGCCGCTCCAGCTATGAACGGGACTGGGGAAAACAGTACGACCGCCCGACGATACGCGATCGAATAGCGGCGGTCGTTTTGAAGCTGATTCCTCCCATCGGCTCTCTACGTGCGCTGCATTTCAGAATGCCTACGCCAGAAGTGGAAGCGCTGTTCACGCGTAGCTTCGATAAATCTCTCGCGGACTACGACGTGCAAGTGGACCAGGCACGGGCAAAAACTATCAAAATGGCGAATCCCAATTACGATCTGGGAGAAGTTGTGAAGCCTGGAGTCTACTCGCTACAGGACGAGACGTACGCGTTCTGGCTCCATCAGCTGGCCGCGAAGCAATACCAAACGGTGACACCCGACGTGCGCGAGGAGCTTCTGAAGTATTTCCGAACCGTTCCGCCCTCTCGCTCAAAGGTCGATACAAAAACGCAAGTTCGACTAGCGATGGAGCTGCAAGATCTTAAAGAACTGGCCGGGCCCGACCGTCTCGTGGCGCGCAAAGCCACGGTGAGCAACGTCACTCACTGACCTGCCGGACTGCCGTCTCATCGAACGAATGAAGAGTTCCTTATAAAGCAGCCAGGACTTGATCGTAAAGATATTTGGCACCTTCGACACCGTCCCAGGGTCCTTCCTCGTACTCTAGTGCAAAAAGGCCGGTGTAGCCGGAGTTCAGCATAATTCTAACGTTGCGCTGAACATCTGGATCCTTCCAGCGATTCCAGTATTTGGCGTGAACGTTGGTGTGAGCGTATGGGGCTAAGTCCTGTAGCGCATGAAAGAGAAGGTACTCATGTTCCCAGTTGCAGAAATCAGGCGAGGCCTCGCAAAAGGGATGGTTTACCTCTTCGATAATGATTCGGATATTGATCGGATTCGCAGTTAGCCCCCAATGGTTTTCCAGAGTGACTTTGACGCCTACTTTTCCGCCGTAATCGGCCATCTCTTTGAAGGACTCAATGCAGTTGGTTAAATATTGAGCGAGTTCGGGATTCTTTGGATATGAGCTGGGGTCTGCTACCGGAATCGGTGCGATGCGTGGACCGCCACTGTTGACACGCATCGATTTTGCACCCAACACAGCGGCGCCGTCCAGCCACTTCCTGGCAACCTGAATTCCTTGTTTTCTCTTTTCCGCGCTCAGATCGCAAATATTTCGAGGCGCATTGTTCGAGATGTGGTGACATCTGGTTCCAGTAACGACTTGTTTGTTTGCCATCCTCTCCAGCCAGCGTTTGCCTGCAGTGCTGGAGGGGTCAAATTCGGTTACCTCATGGGAGGCGCCGTCGTTACCGATAAAGCTCGATTTGACATACTGCGTGTCGTCGCCCACATCGCCAAACAGGCCGGAGAACAGATCCATATCGCGTACGCCAGGGAAGGTTTTCTTGGTGAAGTCCGGGAAATCGAGCATCGTGATCTCACCGTATTTCTTTTTCATCTGCTCTACTTCGGGTTTGGGTGCAAGGATGACACCGCGCGCTTTGAAGATGTAGCGAATGGGCCAGCTATTTGAAGCGATTCGCGCGACCTTCTCCTTTTCCGACAGGGGGCGCTGAGCACCCGCGTGAGAAATCGGATCCGAAGCGGCAGGGGATTGAGCGGAGCAAACAGAGGAAGCTAGAAGACCGCCACTCAGACTTGCGCCCGCTCGCTTGATGAAGCCCCGTCTATTGGGGGATACGGCTTTCGAACTCTCAGGATCCATCTGTTGCCTCGTAATAATGAAGTTGGATTTCAGTTGCTACGCAAGCTCGACGTACATCGGCGGCGGCATATCGGCTAGGCTAGCAGGGTGGTCGAGGCGGGCACGACCTAAGTCTTCCCTGAGCATCGCGCGAAAGGGAAAGCTCCGCCTCCGGTTCGGTGGATCTTTGGCCAAAGATTTCCAATACTGAGACCCACGCCTTCGGAGTTGTTCCAAATGTATGACGGAACATTTCGACAAAAGTGCTTGACTGATGGTAACCAATTTTGAAGGCCACCTCTTTGATGGAACATCCGGAAACCAGTAACTCGACGGCTTTCGTCAACCTGACCTGTCGTCGCCAGGATTCGAAGTTGATTCCAACCTCCTTCTGAAAGGCTCGCTCAATGGTCCTGACGCTGACACCCGCCCCGGCACATAGAGTGGCGAGCGATTTCGATTCAGCCGGATTTTTCAATATCGCCTGAGCCACCGCAAGTGCTCTCGCTTCCCGCGGCAGCGTTACAAAGGTGGGTATCGGGGAGGCCTTCTCCAGCTGAGGAATGAGCAGGTCACGAAGGGCACACTCGTAGCGACTTCGTATCCGAAGCTGACGGACACGGACGATTTCGATGATGAGTTCGCGTAGCAACGGAGTCACCGCCAGGACAGCGGAACGCGGGTCCGCTCGCGCGGTCAAGCCTGTCCGCAAGTAAAGTGTGCGCATCGAAACAGGGCCCGGCATATGGATGCGGTGGCGGGTTCGTGCTGGAATCCACAATGCAAAATGCGGCGGGATCAACCACACGCTTTGACCGGCAGATACCTCCATGACGCCGCTGATTGCGTAGATCAGCTGATCCGACCCATGTGCGTGTTCGCCCACCTGATAGCTGGACGGGTATTCATAGGCGAGCGTCGCAACTGAAACACCACGCTTCGGATCGTATTCTGTCAAAATCCTGGCTTGTCGCAATAGAGATACATTATGACGCTCGAGCGTTCTTGCGACAACCTGAAAACGGGCTCATCATAACCACATGTCACAGCCCACAGGACTCGGCAAATACAACATCGTTGGATTCGTCTCCATAGTTGACGTATCACGCGCACGGGATTTTTATCGGGATACGCTCGGTCTTCGGCTGGTGACGGAAGAACCACCGTTTGCGTTGGTCTTTGACGCGAATGGCATCATGCTGCGGCTTGGCATGGCTAAGGAGCTTCCACCAGCCCATGGCACGGTCCTTGGTTGGCAGGTCCCAGAAATCACCGCGACGGTGAGGAGCCTGGGGCAGGCCGGGGTCCGCTTCGAGCGCTATGAGGGTATGTCTCAAGATGAGCTCGGCATCTGGACTTCGCCTTCCGGTGCGAAGGTGGCCTGGTTCAAGGATCCCGACGGCAATATCTTGAGCATCTCAGAGCACCCGGAGTTGAAGAAATGAACCAGTTGCGCTCGATTAACTTTTTAGTTCTCCAACTTCCCGGTCGAGTAAAAGACGCTGGCGTTCGTTGCCCCAGCGCTGAGCTGGTTTGTTCGATAACTGCGGGGTTGTTTTTTGAGTTATTATGGGCCGGGAAGCCATGTTCCGTCGGCCGTCCCGTAGGGACTCGCAACCACCACCACGTAGCCGTCGGGGTCGCGCATCCAGCACTCCCAGTGATTTGGACCGCCGTCGCCATCGGGAGGGTTTCGATGTCGAGGTAGAACGACTTCAACGCCCATCTCGGCGGAGCGCTGCATGACCGCATCGAAATCATCTGTCTCAAACCACAGCAATACACCATTTCCATATGGCTTGTCATTCCGGTCACCAATGGAGCCGTGATGGTGCTCCACTTCGAAGCTGTGCAACTGAAGGACAATTTCTCCATTCCAAAGCAACTGGTCATAGGCTGAGCCCCCATGACCGCTTTGACAACCGAGTAGACGCTGATACCAACGGCTACTTGCTTCCACATCGGTTACAGCGAGGAGAGGTTGAGGACGCATCGCAATTAGCGTAACAACTCTCCGCGCTGCACGGGCGGGTTGGCGAGGCATTTGCTAATGCACTTTGCCTGCCGAGTTCTCGAGAACGACATTAGAAACCACAGCTGTATCCGACTTGTCTGGCAAATGCGAGCAGAAGCCAATACCGACATAGAAAGGCGCGTCAAAGTGCAGGGTTATGGGCGGTCCAAACTGGTGCATCGGTTCGCCCTTCAGGCTGATGAAGATCGCGATTGAATCGCCATCCTTTTCGAGGCCGATACGCTTCGCCATAACCTTGGCCAGGGTGCCGCCGAAGCGATATTGCATGTCGGTGATGAGAGCACCTTGATCCGGACGCTGTGCGAGGTGAATCATGCCCGTACCGTGCTCTGCAACCATGGCTTCCTTGGAGTCGTCGTCGAGATTCTGGCGAATGATCAGGAGCGCCTTACGATCGCTATAGCCGTTTGGATCAGGAAACGTGGCGTCGGCTGCGAGCGAGACGTTGCCTGACATTTTCTTCCAGAGATACCGGAACTCGTCGCGCGAATACCAGACATTGTAGCCAGCAGAGTTGATGGTGTACTGCTTTGTGTCTGCATCATAACTGGCACTGCCCGGCACGAGCGCGGCGCCGACGTCAGATTGCCCCTGAAACAAGCCGATGGGCGAATTGAAGTTCCTGCTCGGCCGATGAAAATCCGGGGGTGGAGGAACTTGTTTGTGCGTAGGGGAGCCCGGTTGAGCCCAGTCCGGCACGGCGGGAACTGTGGGCGCGGGAGTTTGTTGCGCAGCTAGCAGAATTGGCGCAGTACACAGCGTGACGACGAGCAACGACGATCGGCAGGAGAATCTCAGTTTGAGGCAATCAAAGGTGATTTCCATAACGAAGGAACTCTAGCAGAACTGGTGTTCAAAACGAGTAGTGAGGAGGAATCCGAGTCTCCAGTTATTCCCGGTGGCCGGCCTTGTACGCTTGTGAACAAATCACGGCACGACCACTACGGGGGCCTGCCAGAACGCCACCTTGTCTCCAATCGGGTTCAGTACTTTCACCTGGCAGTCGTATTTGCCCGGATCGAGCTTGCTCAAGCCAATATTGAATTCAAGAGGCATGGTTTTCAGGCGGTTGTTCCATGCTTGCGTTACTTCAATTGGCTGGGTCTCGAATACTTTCGCCTGACCGCGGTAGAAAGTAGCCGTCGCGACCAAAGGCTGAGTGCTGGGCACTCCTTGTTCATAAGCTTGCAAATAAATATGCATATTTTGGGTCTTGCTGAATACGCGCGTCACGCTAGGAATCAGCTTTTGTCCGTTCTGTACCAGCGGGTTGGTGGTCTCGGCACGCTCCTTGCCCTTTACGGCGTTGTACAGAGCCTCTTTCAGATCGACACGCTGGCTGCTCAGCACGACAGAGCTGATAGCGAGCCGCGTCTGTTCGTGGTTTAGATTGGGGACGAGAAACGTGGTCTGGTAGGTCCCGATTCGGCCGGTTTCGGCATCGCGCGCGAGAAATTTGATCGTGTAACTTCCCGGAAGAAGCGTAAAACCTGCGTCGTATTCAATGGGGCGCTTCGCGAGTTCCGCTGCGGTTGCGTTACTCAGCTTCACGTTCACTTTGTCGCGCACGTTCATGATCGTCGTGCCGTATGCATCCTTGATCTCGCCAATAAAGTCGATGAGCGTACGTTCAGCGCCGCCGCGCTTGGCCAGGGCCAGCTCGCGACCGGGAATTTTGACGATCAGGGGAACGAAGTATTCGGCCCGGTTCAGCTGGAAGTAATCGATTTCCATCGCAATGGTGAGATCGGTAATCGGGTCGGGCAGCATGAGTGCGTCTTCGAGTTGCCGCTCTTTATCGGCAGTAGTGAATTTGCTGAACCGTTTGCCCGCAAAATAGCCTCGGCGGTAATCGAGAGTCGCCGACATATTCCCGTTTAGCGAAATTTTGATGCGACGAAATTTGCCGTCCTGTGCGGTATTCGCGCTGTAATACCCGATGATGTAGTAACTGGGCACGGATCGCTCGGCTTGCCGGATGCCTTTTGCCAGATCGTTGTAATCGAGCAATGCCTTCCCTCCGGTATCGGCAGCCAGCGAATACAGGCTGTCTTGCGATTGCTGAAAATTGGCGGCGTTGGCGAGCGCCGCGGTGCCGGAATACATTCCCACGTTACCCGGCGAGCCCTGTGTCGCATCGCCCAAAGGAGCCTGCGCCACCAGACCGCGAGCGTCAATCGGCCAGAACGACACACCCGCACGAATGGCGGCGTTAATGGTGGCGCGCAGTTGCGCCTGGTTATTCAGGCCGTTCAAGCGCAGGCCGCTGGCGAAATAAATGAGCGATTTCTTTTCACGCAACTGTCCCAACATGTTGGCGGCCGTCTGGAGAGCCGATAACTGGCGGTCGGTATTGAAGATGTTGAATTCGGTATCGTCCTGGCCGAAAGCGGCGCCAGTATCGGAAGCGCTGGCATCAGATGAGGATTCGTCTAAGCCTTGTCCTTCTCCGACGATCATGGTTTTGACAATGCTAAGCAGTCTGTCACGATCACCGCTGAAATCTTGCAGTACCTCCACTGAGCCGCCTGAATATTGGAGGATGGCCATCTGATCCGCAGAAGTCATCTGGGTCCGGATAAACTTCTCCGCCGCAGCTAGCGCGCGTATTTGATCGGCTTGTGGCATTGCCGTCATATCGAAATAGAGGGCCAGCAGCCGGCGATCCTTGTAGCTTGTCTTGCCAGCCGGTTCGGGCGCAATGTGCGTTAGAGCAAGCTTGTCGTAGATGTGGATGTGCGGCGGCGCGGATGGCGTTGCGGGCACGGCCGCAGGTTCCAGTTTCTGGTATTCCAGGAAACGAATCGTTTGGGGCACACCGTCTTCGCTCACGGCAAAGTCCTTCGCGGTGAGGCCCTCCACCGGGTTGCCATTTTTGTCTTTCACCGCTACAGTTTCGACGACTAATTGCGTGCCAGCTGAGAAGGTAGCAGAACCGCTGCTTCCCTGCGATGTATTTTGCCCGACCTGCTGCGCCATGGCCGCGAACGCCCATAGACAAAATACGGTAATCGTCCAGCGCATGTTTCAGAACCTCAAGCGTAGTGTTGTTTGCATGCTGCGCATGGCGTTGGTGGCGGCCGGCACTCCGAATTGCGCGCTATTTATGGTCGTGTTCCAGGCCGTAAACGTGGGGTGATTGAGAGGATTCGCGGAGTCCACGCGCAAGTCCAGGTTGAGGCGATCGCTTATCCGGAACGTGCGTCCCAATGAGGCATTCACCGTCAACTGGAACGGACCCGTGATGGAATTTCGGCCTGCATTTCCCCATTGGCCCGCTAACGGCGCCGTGTAAGCGGCGGGATTCAGGAAGAGGCCCGGAGGATTTGCATAGAGCGGAGCACCAGTATAGTCTGGACGGATGGTTCCGGTCACCCCAGTCCCCGCTACCGGAGCGAGATAAACAGGCGTCTCAGGTAAACCGCTGCCGGCCAGGACCTGCGTGGCGAACGTCCAGTCTTTGAAGAGTACGCCTTTCCAGCCATTCAGAAGTGTTCCGCCGCCGAGGCCCATACCGGTGGTGTACTGCAGTTGGAGAGCGAGAACGTGACGCTGATCGAACGTGGAAAGCCCGCGTTCGGCGCTCAGGTTCAGCCAATTCTGCGCAATGGCCAGATTTGACGAGCCCGCGCTGCTGCCCGGGCCTGATCCGCTCGAGCTCCCTGCTCCTGTATTTACGATGTTGCCCGAGCCGAATACATTCTGTCCGGCGGTATTCTGAGACCCGCTTGAACCACCTTGCCCCCCCAGTACCGCATCGTCATCAATGGATCTCGAGAACGTGTATTGCAGCGTCGCGGCCAGCCCACTGTGCAGTCTTCGCCGCAATCGAATTTGCGCCGCCTCGCGTGTGGAGTTGCCGTTCGAAGTGAGATAAGCGAATCCACTTGGGCATGCGGCGCAGGGAGTCACCGCGCCCTGAGGAACAGTATTGGGCAGGAACTCCTGCACTCCGCGCGTTCCTTTTATGCCGAGATAGGTTGCGGTCATCTGCAGCGAACCAGGTAAGTCGCGCTGCACCGATACCTGCCAGTTCTGCGCATAGCCAACCCGAAAATTCGGATCGATTGCAAAGGTGTTGGTCGTCAGCGATGGAGAGGAGGTAAAACCATTCGCCAGTGTCAGCGGATTCGCGGCGCTGTTTTGTACGCTTAAGGTCTTCGACAAGGGAGGTTGCTGCGCCATCTGCAGCGCGATCGTCTGATAAACGGAGGTGTCGTAGTAAACTCCATATCCGGCACGCACCACCATGGATGAGCCAGACAGAGGACGCCACGCCAGGCCAAGGCGCGGCTCGAAGCCGCGCTTATCAGGCCGTACGAGCGAGTTGGGATATGCTTGGCCTGTCAGTGCGCCGACTGGGTTCGTTGCCAGCAATGGCGCCGCTGCCGTAAAGCCTGGCGCAATATCGAGATTCACCAGACGGTTATATAACTCGGCGATAGGCGCCCCGTATTCCCAGCGAACGCCCGCGTTGAACGTGAGTCCCGGAGCGATTCTCCAATCGTCGTTGAGGTAGGTATCGTAGACAGACTCGCGAAAATATTTGTCCGCGTTGCCGAACGCAATAGAGCTTGTGTCCGGCGCGCCGAGTAAGAAATCCGCGAAATCTGAGCCGGTGAGAGCGCCCGTAAAGGTGAACGAGCCGCGGGGGTCTTGCTGCGACAAATAATTGAATTCCTGCCTGCGGAAATCGGTCCCAAACGTGACGTTGTGACCGCCCCGATTCCAGAGCATCGAATAGGACACACCGCTCGTCTGATTGCGATTGAACGAGCTTTGCGAATCGGACAAGCCGGCGATGCCGCTGGCGAACGTGAGGGTGGGCGGACCCCAGTTCATCGGATCCTGATTGTTTCCAGTGATTCCGGCCTGGCCCGAAACATTTTCCCGATTTTCAAAGTACGGCGTTACGTGGTTGGCAAAACGGCTGAACTGATATCCGACGTTGAATAGCCATTGCTGGTTGAAGCGGTGCGACCAGGTCACGCTCGTGTTGATGCCCAGAGTATCGGTTTTATCCATGAAGCCGAACAGATTCGGAGTATCGGTGCGGGTGCTTTGAAAAGCAAACCGGCCGAAAAGCTCGTTCTTCGCATTGAGCGTCTCGTTGAAGCGCGATTGTAAAGCGTCCTGGTGTGTGGGGCTGAGAATGGGAATCTGGTAGTTGTAGCGGCTACTGTTGGCAAAGTTCGGCAGAGGATATAGACTCAGCAAGGCCCGCGCTTGAGGACTAATGCGGTTCTGGGGGATCGTATTACCGGGGAACGGCGCCCCAGTAAGCGGATCCAGCACTGAGTGCGAGAAGACCGCACCGCGCTCCGTCAGGTCGGGCACGAGAGCAGTTTGGGTGCTAGCGTTGCTGTTTCGGGTCCACTGGTAGCCGACGAAGAAGAATGGTCCATTCTTGAAAACGTGCGGAATTTGCAGTGGACCGCCCAGCGTCAACAATCCTGTCAAGCGGTTGTAAGCCGGCTTCGGCGTGTTCTGGCCGGTCAATGAGAATGCCTTGGCATCAATTGCCGAGTTGTCAAACGTGATACCGATTCCGCCGGTATACAGGCCTCTGCCGCCCGCGCGATTGTTTCCGAACGCGGGCGCCTGGGCGAACGGGGAGGCAGCTCCGTTATTCATGCTGCCATTAATCAAAAAACCGTCCGCGGCGCGCTGGCTGAGGTCCTCAGGCGATTGAAGGGCAGGAGTTTGCTCCTTCTTCTGCGGCGGCTCGTTCGCGGTCGATGCGGTGGAGGTGACCGGAGGTGCGGTTGGGCGCTGGATAGCCGCCTTGATCTGATCGAGCGCAAGCAGTTTCAGCTCCCACTTCTCCACAGGTGCAGTCACTGCGACGGTAATGTTCCGTGCAAGGTGGGCAAAACCAAACATTTGCACATCGATGGTCCAGGTTCCATCCGTCAGATCGGGAAAGACATACACGCCTTGCAGGTCGGTGATGGTGGCGACGTTTTTGCCATTCTGAGTCGCCGTCACAGTGGCGCCAGGCACGGGCGAGCCTTTAAATGTGACCTGCCCCCGGCACTCTGAAGCCGCCGCAGCTATTTCCGTAAGACACAGGATGAGGCAGAGCCAAAAATACTGACCGAGACACCGCCCTCTCATTGCCATCACCCGCCGACTCCGCCGATTCATTCAGACGGCGATCAATTTTCCGTCGGTACTCTCTCGATATGAGCCACCGCCACAGTTTCCATGGGCGCCCGCCGTGGTTCCAGTTTCAATCCGTAACGTTGCACCGCTTCAACAATTGATCCAGCCGCTTGTGTCGGTGCGTCGGAGGTCTGCTGATCGCCTCCAGGCATCGGTGCTGGATTGCCCCCACCGGCCCTTGGCCCAGGATTGCCTCCATCGGGGATCTGCATCGGCATCGGCTCTCCTTTCGGCCCAGGCGGTAGTCCGCGCATGGTTTCCGGCGCAAACGCCAAGTCGAAGTTATATTCGCCCTGAATGCCCGTCATGTCCACCACGGGGCGCTCGCAGAAATGCGAAATCATTTCCGCAAAACGCGGCAGCGTCGCCGATGGCGCCATGAGATGCATGCCGCCCGGTTCCATTCGCATCATCATCAGCGCGTTCTTGGGTACGTCGCCTCTCTGACGAACTGACTCTCCGGGGCTTCGAGATGGTTCTGCCCCGGCCGGTGGTCGATCTCCTGCCGAAACGTCGGCTGCTTTGAGCTTGGGTCCGCCCTTGCCCACTACCAGCGCATAGATCGCATGCTCTTTAGTATCCCGATGCACCACTAACTTGAACCGCTCGACCAAGAGATCTTCCAACATCTCCGGAACCTGGTCTTTGGACGATCCGGACGGGAGCTTTGCGACGATGTCAAAGCGCGTACTCCCGATCCAATCCGGGCCTTCCACCTGGAACTCCTTCACGCGATATGCAACGCGAATGCAATCTTTCAGGGAAACGTTGGTATATCGCACCATGCCGGCATCCGAGTTCATGCCAACGCGCATACGGCCCATTGTCATGGGCTGTGCCGGCTTGATGGAGGCCACTTCAAATGCGAGCTTGGCAGGCGACTGCTGACCGAAACCTACACAACACGGAAGCAAGAGCGCCCACAAAATCTGCGGTTTCATACCTGAAGCATGCCCCGAATGGCGTGTTCGGTGCGCAAAATGTATGTAAGGAATGTAAGATCAAACTGCTAGCTTGTATCCAGCGCCCTTGATCGTCAAAAGAAGCCGCGGATAGCGCGAATCGGCTTCAATTTTCTTTCTGAGTCCGGCGATATGCACGTCCACCGTGCGGCTGAGCGTGTCGCCATCCAGGCCCCAGACATTCTCTAGCAATTCCTCACGGGTTACCAGTGCGCCGTGGCGTTCGATGAGGTACTCGAGCAATCGAAACTCGACCGGCGATAAGGTCAGCGGCTTTCCCGCGCGTGTCACTTCATGCTTACGCCGGTCGACACGAACATCACCCAACTGGGCGCGGTCGGGGGTGACTCCATGGCTGGTTCGCGACCTACGCAAAAGCGCTTCGATCCGCGCCATCAGTTCAACAGGCTCGCAGTTCTTCTGTACGTAATCGTCGGCGCCCAGTTTCAAACCCACTACGCGATCCACCACCTCGCCCCGCGCTGTCAACATCAGCACTGGTGCATTCACGCCCTCTCGCCGGAGATCGCGGCAGATATCGAATCCGTTTTTGCCCGGTAGCATCACGTCGAGCACGATCAGATCGAAGGGTTGCCGCAATGCCATTTCGTAGGCGGCCGGACCGGTTTGGGCCCAGTCAACGTGATAGCCTTCCGATTGCAGCCGGTCGATGGTGCCCACCGCGAAGGCCGCCTCGTCCTCCACAAACAGAATGCGACTCATAGCGGCAGGTGCAAGGTAAACTTGCTGCCGCGGCCCGGTTCGCTCACCAGCGTCACGCTGCCTCGATGCGCTTCAGCCGCGTTGCGCACCAGGCTCAATCCAAGGCCCGAGCCAGGGATCTGCGCCTGGACAGCCGCCCGACCGCGCGAGAACGGCTCGAAGATCTCCGCCTGGTCTTCCGCATCAATGCCGGCACCGCGATCCTCCACGCTGATCCGCACCTCTTTTTCTGAAACATCATGCTGGGCGCCCACCTGAATCCAGTGCCCGCCATGGGCATGTTTCAGCGCATTGCTCAGCAGATTATCGAACGCTGTGCGGAGCAAACTTGTGTCGCCCACGACCGGCGGCAAATCTGCGCTGAGCGCCATTTCGACCGCGAACCCGTTGCGCGCCAGTTCCTCACTTCGCGCCTCCACGGCTTCCTGAATAAGACGGCCGAGATCGATCTCATTCCTGGCAGGTCGCCGCAGGCCCGAATGAATTCCGGCATATTGCAAAGCCTGCTCCACCATGTCGTTCAACCGCCGGCTCTGCTGGTTTATGAGCTCGCCATACTGCTTCACTTTGTCTGCGCCCGTCACCAGACCATCGGCTTGATTGCGTGAGAGCATGGCGATGGCCGATACGGGCGTACGAAGCTCGTGGGAAACTCCCGCGACGAACTGCATCTTTTGATCGGCGAGACGTTGCATGCGCCGGGCTCCGATCATGAGAAACACAATACCGGCCACCAGCAGCAACTCCACCGCCAGGCCAGACAGCAAATCGCGCTGCCTGGTCCGCTCAAACGCGGCGGCCAGCGGAAGCCCCTTATGCGCAATCTCGAGTTGCCAAATACCAGGTCCGAACAGCTCCGGAAAATCCGGTAGACGGCCGTGGTCGGGGACCTGCAAGCGCTCAACGAATATCCCGTTCTTGGGCGGTCTGTCACTAGTTGCGGCAAGTGGTCTTGGCTGCGCCGGCAGCGGAGGGATCGAAAAGAAAGCCTTCTGCACATCGGCGCGCACGGGCTTGCCATAAAATATGTCGTGCGGACTCGCTCTCGAAACTACTGTGAAGTCGTATTGCTGCGCGGTCGTCTCGCGAAAGCTGTCCTGAATCAGTTGTGGCAGGAGGGCATTGCGCAGATAGCTCTGATCGATTACGGCGACGAAACAGCGGTCCGTGCGCCGGCTGAAGGCTTTAAATATGTGAACTCCGGCTGCACCACGGTTCTCTGAAGTAACCTCGTCGTAAACGGAAATGACCACTGCCGGTGGCCGTTCGATGCCCATCGCAGCGCACCCGCGGCTCTCCATCCATGGCGGCATGCCGGCAGGCGCGAACATCCCATCCGGCATCAGGCGTTTTACTTTCCGCTCGCCGTGTTTCGTGGTATCGAGGTAAAAGAGCTGAGCGATCAGTTTCGGAAGCGCGGTTATTCGCGTGTTGGACTGCAGCGCGGGCCGCGCTTCATTCTGCAGGAACTCCACCGCTTGCCCGACAACACCGTCGAACTCATTAGCGAACAGCGAAGCTGCCGAGTCGAGATGCTCCTTCTCGCGCTGGGCGTCGGCCGCTGCCACTCGCGTAGACCAGCGATACTGCACAACCGCCAGAGCAGCCAGCAATACCGCCAGCCCGCCGCAGATCGTGAGAAGTGTGCGGAACCCGAACGATCTTCCCATCGACCAGCATTCTAGCAACGAATTTGGGCATCACCATCGGCAGTTGGTTTCCTCTTCATCGCCACCCAGGAATTGAATTGGAAAGCGGCGAACTCTTGGATCGCGCAGGCTATGACTTCAGGTGAGTGAGCGCTTCCCCGACGCGCGCCGAGCCGCACAATTGCGATTGGCGCGCAATGAACTTATTTGACTGGCCGCGAGCCTGTAATGAGAATGTCCACCAGTCGCTTGGCGCTCTGCTGCCAGTCGGGGCTGGAGGCGACATTCGACACGCCGATCAGGGCACGGAGCAGATCAAGCGGGTCGAGGTCTTTTCGTATGTCGCCGCTCTTGATGGCGCGCTTTACCAACGAGCGAATCGCTTCCCAGATCTGACCGTGAGAGGATTCGAAGACCTTTGAGGCTCCCGCGAGCAAGGTATTCAGCACCGGTGCAATGATTTTCTTCGCCGCGATGTA
>DATAYL010000341.1:0-9561 GCA_036272575.1 Bryobacteraceae bacterium
AGCCCAAGTCCAGGACCCGCATGCCCGAGTCCATTCCCGCGTTGCGCAGGAGACGCTCGGTGATGGGTCGTAACATGGCCCCCTGATTCTTCAGACGCTGAATCTCAGCCGCCGAATGTCCAAGCGCATAAGTTGTCTCACTCATTTTGTGGTCGTATTCCTTTCGGATCCAACGATTTGGTATCTCATCTTCACGAATTGCGAAGTACGGAGCGCTGGAACTGCCCCGTCGATACTTCGGTGACCACTGCGGAAGGCGAAGACTTCATTCCTTACCTCCTGAGGTTATTGCTACTTAGTGACAACACCTCACCCCGCGGATTATTCCGTGAATCGGCTCGGCGGGAATGTTTCGGGAGGAAAGGTCGTTGCGTTGGCACGTTGAACAGCGACGCGTCCTCGATTACTCATGTGTAGTCCCAAAGGAACGGGTAATCCGTCCCTTGCCATCACGGTTCGATGCCAATTTTGTCGTTCACGGCGAATCGCAGCTTCTGTTTGCAGCCGAGGTAATGTTCCGTCGTCTGGATCGAGATGTGGCCGAGTAGGAATTGGATCTGGTCGAGCTCGCCTCCGGCCAAATGACAGAGACGCGCACATGTTCGACGCAGGTCGTGGGGTGCCAAATTGTCTATTCCGGCGGCCTTCGCTGCTCTTTTGACAATCTCCCAAAGCACCTTCGGTGTCATGCCGTGGCCCCAGATCTTTCCTGACTTGTTGATTGCTCTAAAGAGGCAGCCGTCCTTGATTCCACTTGTTTCAGTCCACTTATCGAGCGCTTCCTTCACCCAGAGTGGAATGGGCACCGTTCGGATATGCCCGGCTTTTCCATGAAGGTCGGCAATCACCCAGTGGTCTTCTCGGAGTTGAATAGATGTCACCGTAAGGGCAAGGAGTTCTCCGCGCCTCAGTCCACAGCCAATCGGAAGAGCAAGGATGGCGTAGTTGCGCTTGCTCCTCGGGCTATCGCCTTGAGAGTTCATCAGCAGCGAGCAGCCCTGATCAGCAGTGAGCCAGTTGCCCAGTCGCACGCCGATCCGACGTACGCCTTTGACGCGGCGGATGCCGGCGGCAAGTTCTGGACTGAGCAAGCCGGAATCAGCTGCTTCGTACGCCACGCGCCTGACCGCGGCTAACCGAAGGTTGATCGTTGTGGGAGCGAGGTGCCGCTGTTCTAGGTGGATTCGGTATCGAAGAACAACTGTGCGATTGAAAGCGAGTCGTGGTTCCGAGCAGTACCAATCGACAAATTCGTTGATCGCATGATCATAGGTCCGCTGACCGCTTTTCGAAGTCAGGCTGTTCAGTACAGCAGACTTCGTCTGTTCGAGATCGGGTAGGGCGAGAGATCGCTTCGGGGGTCTCCTCTTTCTTCGATGTTTGGGCATTCTGGGCGGCCTCCTGCGCCGCCTTCAGTCAGAATGCCCGCCATACTCTGTACTTGGCCGTTAGGCGCGAGTAATTCCCCGGGAGGGATCGATTCTCGACGCAGTCCTGAGATCTGGTTCTCGTTTGTCGATGCGCGCTAGAGCGGCTTACCGATCTCCCAGCGATGCCCTACCGGATCTACGATTGAGCCATCACGCCATCCGTACTCGCGGTCCTGCATAGGGGACCGAACCGCTGCACCGGCAGCAACGGCCTGATCAAACACGGCATCCGGGTCGTCTACGATGAGCATCAGTCGCACCGCTGTTCCGCCCGGATGTGGCGACGGATTCCCAATCGCCTCGTCGGCGGGATGCACCCAGAACTCCGCGCCATGAACCAAAAGCTGGGCCACCCTATCCTCGCCGGGCGGCGTGGTCCAGCCGGTGGTAGCGCCAAACGCCCGCTCATAGAACGCAATAGCATCGCGGACATCGCCGGGAATGTGCAACATCGCCGAAAGGCGGTAGCTCATATTGCAATAAAGCCGATAACATTCCTCTCCTGGTTTTCAGCGTCGCCGTCGGACGCGTGAAACGACGCAGATCGGCTCGGCCCCGATTGAGCCGGCTTTTCACGGTCCCTTCCGGTATGGCCAACATTCGCGCAATATCGCTATATTCCATGCCGTGGATTGCTCGCATGATGATGACCGTGCGCCTTTCCGGACGTAACTTCTGCAGAGCCTCGTTCCAATACGCGCCAGCTTGGTTGCACTGAACTATTGAATCAGGGTCCGAGAAGGCTTCATGTTGGTTTTCATTTCGACGTGCGCAAGTGGAAAGTGAATCGTTAAAGCGATAAACCCTCGCCCTCCGATAATCATCAAGTTCCGAGTGATGCGAATGATCCATCCCTTGAGAGAGGCTTTGTCGCCGCTAAACTGTCCAAGTTTCTGGAAGATTCGAATGAAGACGTCCTGAACAAGATCACCCGTGTCGCGATCACGGGACCTGTATTTAGAACAGAGTGAATAGATCAGGCTTTTGTAAGTGTGAACCAGCGCTTCCCAAGCGCCCTGATCGCCCTGCAGGCATTGATCAATCAAGTTACTGCCCGAATAGGTTCCGTCCGCTGATCGAAGTGCTTAGAGGTGTAGAGCTTCATCGGTATCTGAATTTCACAGCAGGAGTCACTTTTGGAGGCCTCGACCGCGGGCCACACACGCCGGAGAACCTTTCGACCGCGACGGAGAGCTGATAATGATTGCCAATCCTTGCAAACTGCTGCGCAGTGCTGATGCTACGGACTACTAGATGAGGCAATATCGATCTTCTGCGCGATTAGCGTATGTGCGGTGACTCGATTCAGCTCCGCGATTGCCTGTCCCAGATCAGCCTTCGCTCGGATATTTCGTGACCGGGCCGCAATCAGATCCGTTTGGCCCTGCAACACAAGGAACACGGACGACGTCCCAGCCCGAAATTGGCGCTGCTCGCTCGCATACTGCTCTTCGGCCGATTTCTGCGCCGATTCCGCTGACGCTAGTCTTCGTTGCGCCCCCGCGAGACCTTGCAAGGCGTTCCGGACTTCCGCTTCGACTGCCAGTTCCACCGACTGCTGTTGCGCAACCAGGCGTTTTCTCTCCGCGACACCGACAGCCACCTGAGCTTCCGCAGTCCGGTTTCGAATGGGAAATGAAACTTGGACACCCACTTGGGCCGTAGGAAACGTCCCGCGATATAGATTGTTGAGCGATTGACTGTATCCACCCGGGAAAATGGGCGGCAGCACACCGACCACGCCCAACTGGTCAAGTATTGGATTGGGGATTACTGAGATCGGCCGGCCAGACAAACCTTGTGCGCTAAGCGTTCCGACAGCGTTGATCTGCGGCTTGGCTTGCTCGCGGTAAAGTCGCGAATTCAGAGCATTCAAGTCGATGTTGATGTTGCTTTCCTCAATTTCCGGACGGCTTTTGATTGCCTCCTGAATGGCGTCTTCCACCCGGGGAAGCTCTGTTTCGCCTTCAAGTACTGTCGTGGGGATGAGAGCACTGCCCCAAAGCGGGTGGTTCGGATCAGGCAGCATCAAGCTTTTCAGCGTATTTTCGGCACGCGTTAAAGCTTCCTGAGCGGTAAATACGTTCTGCTGAAACGTATCGATCTGTGTCTGTGTCTGGATGACGTCTACGGGCGCCAAAATCCCTTGCCGCACCTGGCGGCGATTGCTGGAGTCCTGCTGCTCGGCAAGACGCACCGCTTCGATCTGAACCGTCAGATTGCGGTATGCAAAATCTAACTCCCAGTAATCCTGAATCGCCTGCGTCACCACCTGAATCAGGCGCTGCTTCAAGTCCTGGTCCGAGAGCACCACGTTCTTACGTGCAACTTGAATCCGATAGCGATTCTCGTCAAACCGCAAACCTCCCCACAGCGGCTGTGTCAGGTTCAAGTTCAGAGCAGTTGGAAACTGAGGGTTCAGCGTCGTAAATGTGCTGTCTGTGGACTGCCGGGAAGAGGCGAAGTCCAGTTTGTAAGTGCCGCCTAGCCACGGACTGCTGCCACTGATTTGAGGATCGGCGTAGAGTTCCTTCTGGGTGATTTTTCCATCCGCAGCGCCACCGATCAGTGAGGCCGTAGGAATTACGCTTCTCAGTCTGTAGGTGTTCAAGCCAATGATTGGATCGTAATATCCTTTTGCGCCCGTCACGTTGAACGAAGCCTCTTGCGTGGCAATGCGCGCGACCACCAAGTCGCGATCGTTTTCAAGAACTTTACGGATCACCTCCGGCAAGCTCATGCTCGCTTCGCCTGCTATTCCCACGCGAGCGGGAACCTGCAAAGGGGTTGCAGGGGGAACTGCGGGAGTTGGCGGCTCATTCGCGGCGACAGGTAAAGGCGGGTTCTGCGCCGATAAACTGTAAACGCAACAGAACAGCGCTGCAAGGAAACGATTCCTCACATCGGGTCTCCAGCCGTGAATTGAGCGGCGGATGCCGGTTGGATCTCCACGGTTTTGCGTTTGGGAACCCATTGCTGCACACGGCGCACGAACTGAAATACCGGCAATTGCGAGAGATCCTCGAAAAATGAATAAAAAACGGGAACTGCCAAAAGCGTTAACAAAAGACAGAGACTTTGTCCCCCAACAACGAGAACGCCGATCGACCGGTTGGTAGCTGAACCCGTGCCGCCGCTCATAACCAGTGGAAGCATGCCAGCCACTAGCGCGATAGTCGTCATTAATATGGGCCGCAGTCGGTCCCGGTTCGCTCGCATGATTGCGTCGTAACGGGATAGGCCTGCTGCTCGCAATCCGTTCGTATGGTCAATCTGCAGAATCGCGTTCTTCTTCACAATTCCGAACAGCAGCAATAAGCCGAGGCCCGAGAAAATGTTCACAGTTTGGTGCGCAATGAGCAAAGCCAGGATGCCGAACGGAATCGCCAGCGGCAACGTGAGGAGAATGGTGACGGGATGGATGAAGGATTCAAACTGAGCTGCGAGCACAATGTACATGAATATGAACGTGAGCGAGAAAGCGAGAACGAAGTAGTAACCGCTCCGGCCGAGTTCCTTCGAAGCACCCGCCAAACCGGTTTTGTAGTCGGGATCCATGCCGATCTCACTCGCGGCCCGATTGAGAGCGGCTAGAATTGCTGCTTCCGAGGCACCCGGTAAGACGTTGCAGGTCAACGTAACCTGGCGCTGGCGCGCGATGCGGTTCACCGATGAAGGGCCCGCACCGGTATGCATCCGAACTACTTGGTCGAGTCCCACGGACCCGCGCTTGTTTACCGACGGCACGGTCATTTTGCTTAGACCTTCCACGCTGCCGCGAAACTGCTCTTGAGCTCGAACTCGAACGTCGTACTGATCGTCGCCCGCATTGAAAGTGGATGCGACTTGGCCGGCAACTAAGGTGTTGAGAGCCTGTTCAATGTCCTGAACCGACACGCCAAGGTCCGCCGCCCGCGCCCGGTCGATATCCAACCTGACTTCCGGTTTACCGCTGCGCAGAGTCGAATCCGCATCGGCCACGCCGGGAATCTGCTTCATCTTCGCCAATAAATCATCGGAATACCTGCTAAGCTTCTCGAGTTCCGGCCCTTGGATGAAGTATTGAACATCGGCATTGCTTTGATTGCCGCCAATTGTGCTTACTGCCTCGACACCGGTATGCACGTTCTGCGGAAAGGTCCGCAACAGCGCGCGCGTGCGCTGCATCACGTCCTGCTGAGAGAGCTTTCTTTGCTCCAGGTCCGTTAACTTCACATATATGGATGCGTTGTTGACGGATGCATCCGACCCGCTGCCAGCGGTCATCAGTGTGCTTTCTACTCCGGGAAGCGCACGGATCTGCTGGGCGACTTGTTCGGCAATCTGAGTGGTCGCAGCCAGCGAAGTTCCTTCTGGCGTACGGATCAGAACGTTGTATTGCGATTGATCATCCGTAGGAAGAAAGTTCTTGCCGACGAACATGAACAGCGGCACGATGCTGAGAATCGTTAGCCCACTCGCGCCGATAACCACCTTGCGGTGATGCATCGACCAGGCAAGCATGCTCGTGTAGTGCCGATCGAGCCAAGCGAAGAACGCATTATCCTTTGAAGCGTGTTGACTCGCCGCGCGGTTCGGCGCTTTTAGAAACCGCGAGCACAACATGGGAGTCAAGGTGAACGAAACCAGCAGCGAGACCGCGATCGCGAAACCAGAGGTAAATCCAAATGAACTCATGAACCGGCCGACAATGCCGCGCATGAATCCAACCGGCAGGAACACCGCAAGCAGGGAAAGAGTCGTAGCCATAACGGCGAGACCAATCTCCCGTGTACCTTCGATTGCTGCCTCGAACGGAGACATGCCTCGTTCTTCAATGAAACGGTAAATGTTCTCAAGAACGATAATCGCGTCGTCGATGACGATTCCGACCATCAAGGTGAGTGCCAGCATCGTGATCTGATTCAGCGTGAAACCCATGGCTGCCATCAACGCGAATGTGGAGACGATGGAAGTGGGAATCGCGATCGCAGCAATGAGTGTGGTGCGCCAATTCGCAAGGAAGAAAAAGATTACGATCGAAGCAAAGAAGCTGCCTTCCACCAAGTGATCTTTGATGGAATTGACCGCGGCTTCGATGAACACGGACTGGTCGCCAACTATCTGGGTTTTGATGTCTTGCGGAAGTGTGGGTGCAAGCTCCTTCAGACGTTCCTTCACTTCGTTTGCAGTGGCCACGGTATTTGCTCCGGATTGCTTGGAAACCACCAGCGTGACCGCGGGAACACCATTCAGCCGAGCGGATGTTCGGGGCTCCTCGTAACTGTCCTGCGCATAGCCGATGTCTCGGACGCGCACGACGTACCCATCCCTTGAAGCGATAGCAATCTGATCGAATTGCGGAACATCCGAGACTTTTCCAGTCGTGCGGATAGTGAACTCGCGTGCACCGGCGTTCAGGTTTCCGCCCGGGAGTTCCAGGTTCTGCTGTTTCAATGCGTTGAGAACGTCGTTGGCCGTGAGATTGTATGCGCGCAGACGGTCGGGATCGACGAGGATGTGGATCTCGCGGCGGGCGCCTCCCACAATCGCGATCTGTCCAACACCCGGCGCATTCTCCAGCTTTTGTTTGATTTGTTTGTCGGCGATCAGTGTGACATCGCGCAAGGAACGCGGCGCAGAGACAGCCACTTGCAGCACCGGCGTAGCGTCAGGATCGAACTTCTGCACTACTGGGGCCTTGGCCGTTTGCGGCAGATCGTTCACGATCAGGTTCACCTTGTTCTGTACTTCCTGAGCGGCGACGTCGCCGTTCTTGGAAAGTTCAAACGCGACGATGACGAGTGACTGCCCTTCGGAGGATGTAGAACGCAGTTCGTCGATCTGGCTGACCGTATTTACCGCGTCTTCTATTTTTTTCGTGACTTCGGTTTCGATTTCCTCGGGCGACGCGCCCGGATCCTCGACTTTGATCTGCACCGTAGGGATGTCGATCTTCGGGAAAAGATCAAGACCCAAACTGAAATAAGAGAACGCTCCCACTACCACGAGCGAGAGGATCAGCATGGTGGCAAACACAGGGCGCCGGACGCAGAGTTTAGCGAGTGAATGCATGCTGATGGCTAAAAAGTCGACCCAATTGCCTGCGTCTGAACAGTAGCGCCGTCAAACAACTGCGATTGGTTCGTTGTGATTACGGCTTCATTGCCCGAGAGGCCCGATAGTACTCGGCGCGACTCGCCCGCAAGCTCGCCAATCAACACAACACGCATACGCGCCTGTCCATGGTCTGCAACGTAGACGAAGTTCGAATCGGTTGTTTTGTCGCGTGCGACTGCTTTGCGGGGAATGAACACAGCGTTCTCACCACCCGGCAGGAATACTTTCGCCGTGGCGAACATGCCCGGTCGCAGAGCAGCTTGTGGATTCGGGAATTTCGCCTCGAGAATGAAGATTCGGGAGTTCGGGTCCACGGATGGATTGATAGCGGAAACCCTTCCTTCGAAATCGCGATCCGGGTAAGCCGCGACGCGCGCCACCACGACCATCCCGGGATGGGCCTTCGCCGCCCGCTCTTCAGGGGTTTGCAACTGGAGCTTCAACTTCGTCATGTCGACGAGGGTCGCGATCTTATTGGTCAGCGCTACATACTCGCCCGCGGAAACCGGGCGATCACTGATGAAACCCTCGAACGGGGCTCGGATGTAGGTGTCCGCCAAACCCTTCTCCGCCTGTGCGACCTGCGCCCGGACTCCCTGCAGGGTCGCTTCGGACGATGAAATGACTTGATAGCTTTGGCGAGCGGTATTCAGCGCGCCTTCATATTGCTCGCGGCTGGCATTAGCTTCAGCCTCTGCGGTTTCCTGCTGTGTGCGCGCTTTCTCGAATGCGCTCCGCGAGACATCTCCCGATGCAACTAGGTTCGAGTATCTCTGCGCATCGGCCGCGGACAGCCTCGCCTGTGCTTGCGCTGATTCGTAGTTCGCCCGCGCGGCAGCCACCTCGGGTACTCGGGCTTCCTCGAACTTCCCGGAACTTAAGCCGATGCGCATCTCGGCCTGCCGCACGCCCGCGGTCGCCTCCGCCAGCTGTGCCTGCACCTGCTGAAGCTTCAACTCAGCATCTCGATGATCCAGCTCACAAATAACTTGGCCCTCCTTGACGAACGCACCCACGTCAACGGGGGTACGAATGACTCGCCCCGCCACGGGCGGCGCGATATCAGAGGATTCCTCGGCAACAAACGTCCCGGTCTCATCGAAAGCTGCGGGCACTTGTCGCACAAGAGACCTTGCTGTAACCACACCGACCGGTTTCGCCGTATGTGCATGCACCGTCAAATCTGCCTTTCTCCCCGTGCAGGAAAAAGACAATAGGGATACACAGGAGAGCACCATCGCCACTCTTCGATTCATCGCTTCTTAATCCTCGCCGGGGCTTTAGCCCGGCGGTTCACACATAAGCCGTCAAGAGCGAGTGTCGTAAACGCTTCTATGGCTTCGTCATCGGAAACATGTTGCTGTTGAAACTCATGGATGTATTTGTACAGCGCGAACTGCTTCGCCACGCCCATGATTGCGGCAAAAACCAAATCCGGATTTATGGGCCGAATTGCTCCTAATTTCTGTCTCCGTAGTACATACCGGCGGAAATTGCCGACAACGGTGGAGGTTACTTCGGATATGTGCCGCAGCGCGGTTTGGTTGCCTTCCAGCGCGGCATAGAGCATCAGCTTTTCGAACTTTGGGTCGCTTTTATGGATCCAAATGACTGCTCCGATTAGCTGTCGGATGACTGCCTCATCATCGTTCCGACCCATGGCCTTATTCAGCTCCGCAACCCGTTCGGCACCCGGTTTCGTTAGCTTGTAGTCGATGATGGCGGTGTATAGATCTTCCTTCGTCTCGAAGTGACGAAAAATGATAGCTTCGGTCACCCCAGCAGCCGCCGCAATCTCGCGCGTTGTTGTTCCGTTGAATCCTTTACGCGAAAAAAGATCGATAGCGACTTGAAGTAGTTGTTCCCGGCGCTCAGGCCCTGACAGCCGCACGCCGGACAAATCTGATGAGGGCGCTCGAGCCGGGCGGGACCGGGCAGACTTGGAGGAAGGCACTGCTTCATGGTAAGTAAGTACTTACTTGCTGTCAAGACCCATTTTCACCTTTAGAGGCTCATAGACGAGGTACTACCG
>DATAYL010000342.1:0-2502 GCA_036272575.1 Bryobacteraceae bacterium
TGTCTTCTTGTGAACGTCGAGCCCGATGTAATACATATGTTTGTTGAGGAGCCTCCATGGTTGTTCTCTGAATCAACGTCCCCGTTGAGTTCAGCCTTTTTGTACACCACGCGCTCGACTTACATTCAAACATTCCGTCAATTGCCGCGGCGGCGGATCTGGGCCCGCACCACTTTCCGGTTTGCGCGTGATACGGAAGCAATCCAGAAATTGCAATTCCCGATGACCCCCAAAGGCCATGAGACACTGTACAGCGAGCCGTAATGGACCTACAGCTATTTATTCTTTTCGCCCTGACGTTTGTCATTAACCTGGTAGGCAGTCTGGCCTACTCGGTGAGAATTGCTGGTATCAGAACGCGCAGGATCGCACTGTCCTTCTCGTTGTTCAACATACTGGTGCTAGTGTCACGGACCGCAAACTCTTTCCAGGCGCCTTTGCTGGCCAAAAGAGTTGAGAAGAATGTACTCACTGGAGCTACTGGTCATGGAATTACAGACTTCAGATGGTTGTTGCTTTCGGCTTCGCTTGCAACAGTAGCCGGTGCGATTTTTACGCCCAGCTTCCAGCGCGTTTTCACGAGAGCGGTCCAGGCTTTCGCGCATTCGCGATCCACTGTCAAGGTGATGTTACGGGCGCTCTCGCCTATGGGGCTGGCGTACATTGCGCGAAACGTTGTGGTTCCGGCAGGAAGCAATTTGAGCCGCCTTCGGCAGCAACGCTTGCCGTTGGGCGTCTTAGCCGTGAATGCTGGCGCGACGGCAATTTGGACCGTTGGGGTATTCGCGTCGATGTATGCTGCTTACCTGAACCCTAATCTAAGAGCAACGACAAGCAATCTTTCTTCGGTTGTGAACGGCTTGGCTACGATCTTGCTTTTTACAATTGTTGATCCATGGCTTTCGGTTGTGACGGACGATGTCGTGCAAGGGCGCTCAAGCGAGGCGTACTTCCGCCGTTCTGTTACCGGCCTGCTTGGTAGTCGTCTGGCTGGCACTGTTCTAGCTCAGGTTCTCTTTATTCCGGCTGCCGCCTTGGTCGCCGCCATTGCGGCTCGCATATAGAGCCTGCTGTGTTGCACCGGACAACGGTACTACGGTTCTGAAAGTCAGTCCGAAATCATTTTTATCGACGCAAGCCACCTCTCAACCAGCCGAGGCCAGTCTGTGATTGGCAGGTTCGTTCTTCGAAGCCCGAATGCGTGGCCACCGTGCGCGTACAAATGCATATCAACCGGAACCTCGGCGTTTTTGAGCGCGATGTAGTAGACAAGTGAGTCGTTCACACTGTCTACATGATCGTCCTCCGCCTGGAGCAAAAAGGTCGGAGGCGTGTTGCGAGTGACCGGAATCTTCGGGTTCAGCTCCAATCCGCTGCTGGAGCCCTGCAGATGCCCGGGATAAAGGGCTACAGCGAAATTCGGTCGGCAGCTTACTTTGTCGGCATCATCTAACAGGGGATACACACGTTTATCGAAGTTGGTGCTGATATCTGCCACCAAATACCCGCCTGCTGAGAATCCAAGCACGCCGATCTTGTGTGGATCGATATGATATTCGGCGGCGTGGAAGCGAATCAGCCGCATGGTTCTCTGTGCATCTTCAAGCGCCATCGGCGCTTTGGGGTATTTCTGATGTCCTGCGTCATCGTGTGGCCCCGAGTCCGGAACGCGGTACTTCAGCAGCACACAAGTGATTCCCTTTGATACCAGCCAATCGCAGGCCTCGGTCCCTTCGAGATCGATTGCCAAAACGTAAAATCCTCCGCCGGGAAACACGATAACTGCGGAACCGGTATTCTTCCCTTTGGGCGAATAAATGGTCATGGTCGGCTTCGTCACGTTGTCCACTTCGGTGGCCGATTTGCCGGCAATGAGAGAACTTGGTCCGGACGAGAGAGCAAATTCCGGCTCTTTCACCGGCTGCGAATCGGGCGCCTTCTGTGGCCATATCGGTACTTGCGTATGCCCCGCCGACGGCTGCCATTGAAATTTCTGCGCGCACACACTGTCGGCGACGCACACAACACAAAGCGCGAAGATCAGGTGCTTTATAAGAATAGTCACAGTTTTCTAGATATCCTACACATGAGCCTCTGGTGGCTTTCGTAGCGCCCCCAAGCGTCTTGAACGAAGCGTCGAGGTCTTTCGCGCGACTGCTGATATGAGTACGATGCGGTTTTGCAATCGTGCTACCTGGATCGGCATGAAGAACACCCTTCGTCTAATCACCGTCCGTGTTGTTCGCCTGTCTGGACACAATGTCCGTGTTGCCCGTTATTCTGGCGTAATCCGGAAGCTACACGCCATTCCAAAACCCTTCGGACTACCGCGATGTATTTGGCACAATGTCAGTTTCCGCAAACCCGGTTTGTCGACCACAAAGAGCCATCTCGATCCAAACACTTCCTGGACATCCTGCAGATGCCCTCTTGCAGTTCCTGGGTAAGCGTACCAGAACGAGCACGTGGCTGAACTCGTCGGAGGCGAGGAGGACTTGCGAG
>DATAYL010000343.1:0-11113 GCA_036272575.1 Bryobacteraceae bacterium
TGACTGCGCCGGCGTTTTGGTCGAAAAGGCCGTCCGACAAATGGCAGCATCGCTTCTTCGAAAGAATGCCCACAGGCAGCGAGCGAACTTCGCTTTCTGACTGCGTATAGAAAACGGGTGCGGAGTAGCCTTCTCGAAACCACAGCCAAAGAATCAGCTTTACCGTTGACATCGGCGAACTTCTCATAGAAAACGCCCTTCTCAACTGCGCTGGGTCCCGTCATTGTCGCGGTAGGGACGGCCATCACTGATCGCCCCCCGCACACCCGGATGGCGGTGTAGCATCCTTTTCCTTTGGCCCGCTTGGTCGTCGTAGTATGCTCGCGTCCAAGGCGAGTACGCGATCGAGCGAAGCGCCCATTCTTGGTAGGTTTGGCGCAAAAACTTAGGACAAGACCAGCACCAGCGAACCCAATGTTGCCGTCCGCTACTGGCCACGACTGGTGCGATCCCGCTACAGCACTGGATCTGGTGAGCCGTCGTGTACCGATCTCTTGGCTACCCGATAGCTGCGATGAGCCGGGGCGCACCAGTGGTCCGGCACCAGAGAACGATCTCATAAGTGCATAATCCGGGTGCTGCCGCGCCAGGGTCTCGATCTGTTCGTCATAGCGAGCAATCAAGTGAGGAGCTGTTTTTCAGCAAACTCGCCCAAACGACCACTGCGGTACGGCAGGATGCCAGAACTGCCATATAGCTGGTGGCCGACACGGCCTTGCTTATATGGTCTTAGCGTTCCGTCAGGAGTTGAGAATTTCGGCTGTTGTGATTGAAGAAGAAGTCTCGGATTGTGGCCGGTCTAGCCCGTTTCAGTTTGTCGAGATCAGGCCAGCGTTGGAGAAATTCGGCTGCGATATGGGAGCCGATTTCGTCAAACCAGTCCAGCACCTGAGGGAAATACATGTTCAGGTGTGAAGTGATTCGGTTTGAACAGCGTGTCTTCTCGTCAACGATCCTTCGCCGTTCCTTGACGAGAGACTGCAGCGTTCGGGTTCCGGTGTGTCAGGGGTAAGAGCGCGGAGCTTGTCGCGATGTAAAATCAGCACATCAAGCAAAAGGCCTGCATCGCTTGGATCGTTCTTCGCTCCGGATGGTCTGAGGCTTTTCCGATAGTTGCAGCAGGCAGGATGGAGATGAAGTCATGACCACGCATTGGAATGTCGAGGACGATCATCTGATCAGCCGTTGGTCGAATGGAGAAGGCAGATCTAGATATCATTTTGATTGGATGAAAGAGGCCTCGGTTCACGAAGAACAGAGGCGCACTCACATCGTCGATATGAGCCCGCTGAGTCCGTTTGGGGGCGCCAGGTGGTACGCCCACGCACTTTGGGACCATCTGAGGCCTGAATCCTGTCTCAGCTGAGAGGTGCTCGTCTCTACTTGCGCGTCACGTAAGCGTCGGCCCGCAAGCTTCAAGCGATCGCATTGGAGCGTGACTGCGCACCCTGAATTACGGGCAAAGTTTCAATTGGGCGTCGTCCGCGTATCCGCCCGGCCCGTTTCGCCTAGCTTCCTGTTTGTCGACCAACTGAACAGTATTCACGAAGAAGGCGATTTCATACAGCGAAATGCAAACAAAATTGCCTGTCTGCCCCAGCTCCGCAGCCGGAAAACTCCGAATGTTGCACCTTCGTCCCCTGCAGACACATCACAGCCTGTGCAGCGCCAGCCAGTCCAGCAGAATCGGAAGCCGGCGCCAAATCGAGTTCACCTTGACGTACCGACTTGACCGACTCTTCAGAATAGCGGCCGAAACGACGCGAATCGCGGTTGATTGCTTCTTTTTTCCCGCCCACTGCATCTCATAACTCGTTCTCTTGGACCATCTGCAACAATCGACGCCGGGGAAACCGCGCTCCCTCGCACAGAGACCCGGCTGGTTGATTATTCTTCTGCTCGGCGCGTTAAGTCTCATCACGCCGTTCTCTGTGGACATGTATCTACCGGCTTTCTCGCGTATAGCGACTCAATTTCACACCACAACATCTGCAGTCTCGTGGTCGCTATCCACCTACTTCATCGGTTTTGCTTTGGGCCAGATCCTCTATGGTCCGCTGCTGGATCGTTTTGGGCGCAAGCGTCCTCTCTATGTCGGGCTTACTCTCTATTTCATTGCGTCTGCACTTTGCACCCACCCGGGTAGTCTGCCGGTGTTGATCGCCCTGCGCTTCTTGCAAGCCATCGGCGGCTGCGTCGCGCAAGTCGCCTCAGTAGCCATGGTGCGTGATTTCTTCCCGCCGGATCAAAGCGCCCGGATTCTCTCACTGCTGTTCCTCATCATCGGCGTCTCGCCTTTGCTGGCGCCCACGGTCGGCAGCATCATATTGCTCTGGCTTGGGTGGCAATGGATCTTCGTTGCTCTTTCCTCCTTCACGCTCGCCGCCGCGCTAGCGGTTTTCTTTTTGTTGCCCGAACCGCACCGGCCGGATACCGGCATCTCCCTGGCACCGCGTCCCATGATCGAAAGCTTCTTCCACATCTTCACGCAGCCGCAGTTCTGCGTGTACGCGCTCGCGGGAGCTTTTTCCTTCGCCGGATTATTTGCTTATGTCGCGGGCTCGCCCATCATTTTTATGGATGGCTTTCACGTCAACGAAAAAACGTTCGGCGCTATTTTCGCAGTCCTTACCGGAGGCTTCATCGGTGGCAGCCAGCTTAATATCCTTCTCCTGCGCCGCTTCAGCAGCCGGCGCATTTTTTCCACCGCGCTACGTCTGCAGGTCTGCACCGGAATTGCCTTCATCACGGGCGCGTCACTCGGCTGGTATGGCATGAAGACCACCTCAGCTCTTTTCTTCTTGTTTCTTTCGTGCATAGGGATGACTTATCCAAATGCAGCCGCCATCGCGCTTGCGCCATTCTCGCGCAATGTGGGTAGCGCGTCTGCGCTTCTTGGCTTCATTCAGATGGGAACTGGCGCGCTCATCTCCACCGGAATCGGTTTCTTCGGTGCCACTTCCGTAATCGCGCTGCTATCTGGAAATGCTGTTCTAGCTCTCGGCGTATTCGCAATCGGCAGGCGATTTGTTCCGAACCTCATTGAGGCATCGGAGGATGATATCGTCGCTCTCTTTCACTGACGCCCGGTTGCTCCGCGCCTTAGTCGGGACAATTACCGTCGCCTCACTCTCGCTAAAAGCGAGGAGTTTTTGTGGATAGTAATTTCTGCTCCTGTATTCACTGCTCGCGGCCCGATTGTCAAAAGGCAAATCGTGGAAACCAGCCACAAACAGGACTGCCTCTGTTTTGGCCTTAACCTGTGCCCACTTCTGCCCCGAATTAGCGTGGGTGCCTTCGCCAGAGATGTACTCGAAGATCATCTGCGGATTAGCGGGCAAGAGTTGCCGGGCAATGGCAAGCGTCAGGTCGCTGGTCAGGTGGCGGTAAGTGTCCGCGCTTATTCCCACCGAACTCACGCGCAGGCGGAAGAAGCGCATGCATCGAAATCTCGAAGAGCGCACGCCGTCGCCGACCATTACTGTTGCGCCGAATAGAAGGATATTCATGTTGTTCTATCAATGGCCGTTGCGTGCTCAATCCGCGGCTTCGCTCCGGCAGGTACTCCTAGCAAAGCAGAACCTACTAGGGAGCATCGGAAGCGTTCAGTTCAGAGTTCTTCCTTAAGACGGGCAACGCGGACAGGACCGCCCAATAGGGAACGCTAAACGCCCTTAGATGCACGTTTCCACTCTAGTCCGGTGGATCTGCGGAGTCTATGGTCACAGGCCTTAGTTGATGGGTCAAGAAAAGTTAGGATGGAACTTTCTTACTAGGGAATCGGCCTTGTCTAGCTGAAGCTTTGCCGGTTTCTTTTTTGGATCACGCCGCGCTTCGGTTTGTGCGTGGAGGTGGTGCTGCTCGATACAAAACTTGAGGTGATTCCATTCTTCGTTGACAGGGCTGTAGTCTGCATCCTCTGTATCAAGGCGGGAAAGCAGTTGCGATTTGACGGGATCGTGTGCGAACCTTGCAACTGCTTTCTTGAGAGTGTCACGCTCGTCCGGACTCGGTTTGAAGCAGGACATTTCTGACTGCCGGCGATGGTATCACGTGTTCGAGATCGAGGCTTATCCATAGCGATACGGCGCGGACGGTTGCGGTTTGGACGTTGACAAGCAATCGGGGCTGAGGTCGGCAGTCAGTACTTATCTCATCATCTGCCAAATTGTTAATGGGATGGTCCGCCGCCTCTGTTCCACAGTGGCTGGAACATAAGAGGTGCAAGGGAGACCATCATTATGGAAATACACACGATCGGCATTGATCTCGGCAAGACGATTTTTCACTTAGTAGGCCTGAGTTGGCGCGGGGAGGTTGTAGAGCGGAAGAAATTCTCGCGTCTGCAGCTGCTACGCTTCACGGCGAACCGGCAGGTCTGTTGGATCGGGATGGAAGCATGCGGAGGTTCCCACTTTCTTGGGCAGGCACTGCGAGAGCAGGGACACGAGGTGCGTTTGATCCCGGCACAGTATGTGAAGCCGTATGTGAAAACCAATAAGAACGACTTCATTGATGCTGAGGCAATCGCAGAAGCTGTGGGCCGGCCCACCATGCGCTTTGTCCCGATCAAGACTGACGATCAACTGGACATGCAGTCATTACATCGAGTACGCGAGCGCTGGGTAACGCGACGCACGGCCGTGGTCAATCAGATGCGTGGATTACTGCTGGAGCGTGGGATCACGCTGCCGAAGGGAAGGTGTCATTTAGAGGCGGCCTTACCCATGCTTTTGAAAGATGGCGATGCGAAGCTGTAGGGAGTAGTACGGTTACTGCTGGCGCAGCTAAAGCTGGAACTCGAGCAATTGGCCGAGCGAGTGGAAGAGGCAGATGCGCTGATTCGGCACATGGCGCAGGAGAGCGATGTGTGTCGGCGTCTCGACGCGATCCCCGGCATTGGACCAATCACAGCAACTGCACTGATTGCGGCCATCGGCAACGGAGCAGCATTCCGCAAGGGCCGTGACTTCGCAGCTTGGGTGGGCTTAGTTCCGAGAGAGTATTCCACCGGTGGCAAACAGAAGTTACTCGGCATTAGCAAACGAGGAAACTGCTATCTGCGGAAGCTGTTGGTGCAAGGCGCACGCGCTGTTCTGCAATTCAAAGAGAAGCAATCTTCCGGTCTGAGTACGTGGCTTCTACAACTCGCCTCGCGTACCCATTACAACGTTGTCGGTGTCGCACTCGCCAATAAGTTGGCGCGCATCGCCTGGGCCGTACTGACGACCGGTGAAGTTTACCGACCAGCCCTAGTAGCCAGCGCTCCCGCATGGTCGGCCTGCATATGACGCCTGGCTAACGCCAGGCTTGGAAATCGCATCCGCGATTCCCACATATATAGCCCAGCTACTCCTACGAAAGAAGCAAGAGGCTGGCCAGATTCGCACAAGTGATCGTTTACGGGTACGGGCTAAGAGATTTGCCTAATTTCTAAGTTATAATCCAGAAACACGGCTCAGCCGAAGGAGGCCACCAATGAAATGGATAAATCCCAGCGGAATCGTGATCGCGTGCTGCTGTGCCGTGATTACCGTCGGCGTGTTCTATGCTCAGACCGCGGAGGATACCCAGGAACGCGATTTGGCGCCCAATGGGCGCGGCATCGGAACCGAGTTCGCGCACGGTCCTTCCAGTCACCGTTCCGGACCGATGCGTCTCAACAAATCTCAGAAGAGCGCGTCAGGAAACGGCATTTACTATCACGGCGGACCGCTGCTCGGAATTGCCGGTGCGCCGAGTGCTTATCTCATTTGGTACGGAAACTGGTCCGGTAATACGGCAACATCCATCCTGACGAACTTCGTCTTGCACGTCGGTGGTTCTCCCTACTTCAACATCAATACGACGTACTACGACGGCACGGGCAATTATGTAACCAATGCGATCCGATACGGCGGAACGACGACCGACAACTACTCACACGGCACCGCTCTCAGTGACAGCGCAGTTCAGGCAGTCGTCGCCCAGGCGATTTCCAGCGGAAAACTTCCTACAGATCCCGATGGAGTTTATTTCGTTCTGACATCCAAGGATGTGGACGAGACGAGCGGATTCTGTACGAGCTACTGCGGCTGGCACACCTACGGCACGATCAGCGGCTCTAATATCAAGTACGCCTTTATTGGCAACGGAGATCGGTGCCCATCCGCCTGCGAAGAGCAAACGAAATCACCCAACGGGAACTCGGGCGCAGACGGCATGGCCAGTGTCCTCGCACATGAATTGGAGGAGGCAGTCACGGACCCGAACCTCAATGCCTGGTACGATCGGCGCGGCGAAGAAAACGCGGATAAGTGCGCCTGGACTTTTGGAGCTACCTCAACCGCGAATAATGGATCTATGTACAACATGATCCTGAACGGCAAACCGTACCTGATTCAACAAAATTGGGTAAACGCGAGTGGCGGTTATTGCGCCATGAGCTATTGAAGGGTGTCTTTCAAGGGCGTTCACCTGCAAGGGCGTTCACCTGCTGGCGCGCAATAGAGCCCGACAGAACGGGGGTACGTTGCGCAGCGTGCGGTCGGCCCCATTCGCCTCGGTGATGCTCAATCCGCGTTCGCGCTAGCGGGCCGGAACGGTTGCGGTGATCGATACCGGCGTAGACCCGAACCATCCAGCGCTGCAGAACGTTCTCCTTCCTGGTTACGACTTTACTCAAAATCGGGCGGAGCGAACGAAAACAGCGGATCTGAATTTGTCTTCCTCGCCAACGTCTCAACTGCCCACCTGGGTCAGCCCGAGCTCCATTTGGTCGCCCCGGCCACTATGATTTTGCCCTATAAGGTTTTCAGCGCGGATGCGGCAGGATGGGGAACATCGTTCAGCACCCGGTTTGTAGCGGGTACAGCTGGGCTCTTATTGCAGGTCGGCCAACGCAACCAGAAAATGGTGCCGCCCAAGCTCTTGCTCATGCGATGAACTCAACGGACATCGGCGCCGTCAGTCCGCATAGCACACGTTCTCGACTTGCCTGGAGAGGCGGTCGCAAGGCCGCGATCTATCGTCTTCATCCTCGCGCACCCTCAATTCCACGGGGCGCCCAACAGCCGGCCGGTAACTCACTGATCACTGCTCCAAAAAAGCACGCAAGCCACGATGGAAAAATCATTCCACCGTGGCTTGCGAATTGCCGTATCGCTTGCCAGTCTAAAAAAGCCTCACCGCTTTACCTTGTCCGCGGCTAACCAAACTCAACGGACTTGCTTAGCGAGCCTCCGTCGCAGGAAAAGGCCCATTGCGAGCAATCCCGATCCGAGCGTGAGGTAAGAACTCGGCTCAGGAGTCGCCGTCGTCTGAAGCGTAATGGGTTCGGACAAAAGGGCTCCAGCTTTCTTGCCATTGCTGTCCACGTACTGCGCCTTAACGCTTGCCGCATCTAGGCCCGTGAGAAGAGTGCCCGTTTTGACAGTCACATCAAAAACGAAATCGTATGGGCCTCCGGTCACTGGCACACTATTCGTAACTGCTTCCGCACACAGGAAACCACCATTGCTGCCATTGCAGCCGTTCGCGTTCAGGCCTTCGATTCCGCTGAAGGAGAAATCGCCCGGAGCAGAGAGCAAGCTGCCGGCAATAACGTCCGAAGACGGTGCAACCTGCACTGCGACGGCGTTCAGGAAAGAACCACCTCCGGTATACGAGCTGTCATTCACATCGAGCATAATCTGGAACGTTTGCGTGGTAGCCGTCAAGGAAATCGGCGCTCCGCTGTAAGTTAATGTGTATGCCGCGCCATCGCACGTAGTGCAGCTGCTTCCGGGACCACCAATCGTGTCCGCGGTTGCTACCGAACTCACCATTGCAATGGCGATCGGCAGCGCGAGAGATATAAATTTATAATTCAAAATCTTCCTCCGACGAGCGGCATTCCGCTGCTCGTATGGCGAGTATGAATGGATGCGACCAGTCGGAACAATTGAGTACGGTACGATCCGTTTTTTTCGGGATGCCTGCAGCCCGGAAAAAGGGGGGATTTGATGATGGGTGGGCCATTTCGGGCCTGCCAACACAGCGTATGAGTCTGAGCTCCCTAGAACTCTTATTCCGGTGAGGCGCACATCTTACTCCATGCTTCTATAGCCTCAGGCGGATCCGGGCTTACTGTCGACCGAAGCGCAAAGACTCCAATGGTTAACGTGCACGTGATGCCGTCCTAACCTGTTCAAAGTCTGTGGGGGCTCAAATTCCGCGAACAATACTCGAACATTTTTATCCGCAAGTTGCCGCAGGTTCTTTTGTCACCAGCTCCTAGATTTTTGCATGGCGTGCTCCCGGTCCGGACCAAAAGCACGCGCGCCAACTTGGCATGCCGTTCGGTCATCTTGATATTCGAATGACCGGGAATTTTGGCGAGTGCCTAGACCTCCGCGCGGTTCATCATGTCCCGATCGTGAGATAGTGTTGCAAGCAAGAATTGCGCCACCCGTAGGCCGGTCATGAGAGCGATTAAGAAAAATCGTAAGTATCCTATGAACACCGGTGGAGCGGTTCGAATGTATAGGGCTATGAGTGTTTATCTGCTTCGGAACAGATCCACTAAGGAGTTGGCGAGATCTGGCCAGGCAATGAACACGAGACCCAATGATCAGGAAGATAACGCGGACCCAACCAAGGGCTCTCCCCGGAATGAAGGTACCGGTATAAGCGAGGATGACGCAGATCCAACGGAGTACCTGAGTCAATCGGATCGGTTTCTCACTCGCGGCGTACTTCCGACGTCACGCGCAGGCTACAAACCACGTACTGAGCGACACATTAGTGAACTGTCCCAGCTAGAACATAACTGTTCTACGACTCGTAAGAAGGGCCTGAGGAAGAGCGCGTTGCACAATGGCTATTGCGTTTCGCACACTTCGGATGTGAGCGGCTAACTCTGGCACAGTCATGGCAAGATGTTCTTGCCGCAAGGCCATTCCGAAATACTGTGAAGCACTGCAGAGGAACTTAACGCGGTTATGGGCGATCTCCTCAATTGAGACCGTCTCATCGATGAAGATCGCTTCCTCGCCCGGTCGAAAGAGGATGTCAATGATGTCGGTGGCTATATCATCGTCCGGCATTGTGTCAGTACTCTTGTCAATGTGCTTGCCCGGCCATAACAGGTCCGATGATCCGACGTCGCGTTTCTGCATACATCGACCGGAACGGCTTGGCTGATTTACCATAGGCCTGGATGTATTCTTGATCTTGCGTACCAGATCGGCAATCGAGGTGAACACGCGGCGATCAATGACATCGCGCTGATCTTCGAAAACCAGATCTCGACCTGGTTCAACCACGACGAGTACGTTGGGGTGAAGTGGAATCGAACCTTGGGGTGCTCGTCAGAAAGGGGTGCTCCGTCAGAAACTCTCGCACGGCTTCGGTCTTATGGGCTGAGAGGTTGTCCAGGACGATATGGATCTCCTTAGCCCAACGTGCTTTTTGAATTACTTCCTCAAGCAAACAGACGAACTCCGCGCTGATATGTCGCTTCGCCGTTTTGCCCTGAACGGCTCCGGTCTTTACATTAAGCGCCGCGTAGAGCGATAACGTCCCGTGCCGATAGTACTCAAAGCCATACCGCTCGGCTCGGCGAGTTGAAGGCGGTAGTATCGGATCGAGCCGGTTGAGTGCTTGGATTGTCGTCTTCTCATCCACGCAGCCGTATACTGCGTAGATGAGTAGGTCATAGAAGCAGCGCGGGTTCTCGAGTGCCAGCACGTTCAGCTCGTGCGGGACACTAAAGACGATACGGAAGTATGCCGTAGACGGGACTTCCTGTTCGCGGCGGCCAGCCAGGCGCTGGCGCGCTTGTGTCTGGCCCTTGGGGCAATGCCGGTTACGGCACGAGTTCTTGGAAATGGCCTGATGACCGCAACAGGAACACGAGTCGAGATAACCTGTGGTTCCCGTAAACTAAGCTGCCAAGGTCTTCAACAATTTACGTCGCGACGTTACAACAGGAAATTTAACCGTTGAATCTGGTTAAGTTCGAATATCCGGGCCAAACGGTAGAGGAATGCACGTTGACGGTTAGTCGGCTATGGTGAGAACTGTGAGCTCCTGAAGATAGCACCGCCGTTGTCGCGCAGCGTTTACCGATCTTTCACAATATCGGCGAAACACCCTTAGCGTTGATCGGAAGTGATCGGGCGCCAGAATGACCGGGCATGCCGCAATCTAGAGCGCCCGAGTGTTTTCGATAACGATGTTTGAACGGTGCCGGACGGTAATTTACGGATTGATGGGTTTTGCTCGCTGCGGTGAGGACAAAGGCGGCTGGCGAGAGGGAGTAGTTACAAATCTGTAAGCGCAGAGGAAGTCGTTTCACCGTCTCAAAACCTGGTTCATTGTCGGTTAGTTTGGCGCGGACACACGTCGAGCGGCACTCCTGAGAGCGGAATGGCAGTCGGCCTTTACACATTCGGAGCGGATGGAATCTCATGATGAGTCAAGCGCGACTGGAGGTGCCCTTAGCCAACGGTTCGGTATGTCGGCGGGCACATACCAAGAAGACAGAGAGTTCCGATGCCGCAACAGGGACAGGCTCCGGCTCAGTTTGAGGCGGGCGGTACGACAGCCGTTCGAGAGGAAACCGAAGTGTCGGATCTTGACGAAGCCGTGTGGGAGAACGTGAAGCAAGAAGCGCCGAATAAAACTCGACCGCTTCTATGGTCATCAGCTTTTGTGTGTTGCCATCGGCTGAATCTCTCCAACGGAAAGTCACCACGCCGCTGCTGAGTTTGAGAAGTCTGCCGTTGCGGGACCGGGAAGGAAGAATCGTTTGCGACTGTGGACCCAGCGTGATTGGTCCGGTGAGAGACCACCGGCGGGAACCAGGCAATGTAAGTGAGGGTTCCGCAACATTTTTTGATTTCAGGTGTGGAGCACAGCGAGAAAACCGAGTTCGGCATCGAGTCGGCTTGGATCGCGAGCAATGGTCAGTAGCGTTTCTGAAACACAACGGAACAGCAGGTTGTAGATCAGTTTCGCGTTCTGGCGGATTAGCGGAGTTAACGCGCCGGGAAGCTTAAACACGACGTGACTGTAAGGAACCGGCAGAAGTTCTCTGGCGGTCCTGTCGAGCCACCGATCGCGCGCCGTGGATTGGCACCCTGGGCAGTGC
>DATAYL010000344.1:0-2970 GCA_036272575.1 Bryobacteraceae bacterium
TCGCTGGCGGGCGGCGCTTTAGCGCCATGCAGGTGAACCACGGTGCGTACGGCGGGCGCGTTTGCTTCGGCACCCATCAAATTGTGATCGACCGGCAGGAAGTGTTTGAGAGGCAGCTCGTTGGGAAACTCGATCAAGAGACCTTCACCGCTGCGCGTATCAATCGTCGGTCCGGGAACGCTGCCGCCGTAACCCCAAAAGCGAGTGGGCGCCACGTCGCGATGAATTTTGGCGGTGAACTCGTGGATCGGGATGCGGTAATAGGGAAGGCGCGCTCCGGATTTGTCAGGACTGGGTCGCTGGCCTTCCGCTACCGCAGTCGCAGGTATTGGAAGGGCGTCTACAAAAGGCGGCAAGCGATCCGGGTCCAGCAAGTTGGGCAAAGGTACGTTGGCCTGATCCATGCGATGGGCGCGATGAAGGGCGAAAGAGGATGCTGCGACAATGGGGCCCGAGAAAAAGTCTCTGCGTGTGATTTTGGCGCTCCAAAAAAGTGAAAAGGAGAGCCCGGACGGGCTCTCCTCATTATGAACACACGGACCGAAGAAGCCGCCTGAACTACTGCGGCTCGCCGGTCATATCGTTGAGAATCAGCGCAGAATTCTGCTGGGCATTTTTGAAATCGAACATGCCCGTCATGGAGTTCGCGATGGTATCGAACGAGCCATTACCTATGCGCTGGCTGTGGAGCCAGTTGTCCTCGATGAAGCGGAGGACAGAAGTTTGATCCGTGACGGTGTGGTCCACGAAGTTGGGCCTAGCGTAGGGAGAAATCACCAATAGAGGTAAGCGAGGACCATGGCCGCAGCGCCCCTGGGCGTGGGCGATACTGACTCCATCGAGAGCGTTTGCGCCGCTACCGCAAGCTCCCGGGCCACTGAGGGCATCGGCGCTGGTAGCGGACTGATTGACGATCGGACCCATAACGTGGTCGTACCAGCCGTCGGAGTCGTCATAGTTGATCACGACGGCAGTGTGCTTCCAATCAGGCTGGGTCATCAGGAAGTTAATTACGTCCACAACGAATTTCTGTTCATCGAGAGGATCGGAGTTGCCGGGATGGGCGTCGCCGATGGCGGGCGCCTTGAGGAAGGAAACAGCCGGGAAATTACCGGCCCGCACGGCGGTGTAGAAGTCATTGATATCGTACTGGTGGTTGGCCGCATCGCCCTGACGACCGATCAGGTCGACGGAGGTGGGCCGGACATGCTTCGGGTTCGCGGTGGAAGCATAGAACTGGAAGGGCTCGTGGTGCGGAACGTAGTCGGTGGAAGTGAGATTGACAAAGGCCGAAGGTGTGCTGCGCGAGCAACCGGTCGTACCGTTTGGGTTTTTGATTGACAAATTGAAACCGCCCTCGAACCAGCCCCAGCTAACCCCCTCTGCATTGAGAAGATCGCCGATATTCTGGCCCGACATCTGGACCTGGTTCTTGGTCGAACCAGAGCAAACGTCGAAGAGAGGATCGGGATCCCCGTTGACCGTGTAACCACCCGCGCCATCGGCTACTTCGGACCCAAAGCCATTGATGTTGGCGGCGACGCCGTTGGTCTGGCCGGAAATGAGGTTAAGCGCGCCGACGGTGGATGGACCGAAGGTAGTTCCGAAAGAGTTGTCGTTCAATGCAAAATGCTGGGCATAGTTCCACAAGGCGGTTACGGTGTTGCCGTCGTAGAGACCCATCACCAGGCCAGTGGTAGCAACGACCGGCGGGCCTCCGGCGGGTGGTGGGCCAGCGGTACCAGTGGCCATCGGAAACTGATCCATCAGACCGGCATGGAAGGCTTCCTGCTCCGGACCGTAATCATGATTCATGTCGGCCGTCAGGGCTTGGCTGCGATCGAGGCGAAAGGGATTGGCCGCGCCTGCGCCATTAGCGGCCGAGTTCAGGAAATTGGGATTTGATGTCAGCAAGGCGGGGGTTAGGCCATTCACTGTGGGCGTTCCCGCAAGAGCCTTGAAGCGCGGCTCACCCGGAATGTTTTCGGCCGTCGGATAAGTGCCGAAATAGTGATCGAACGAGATATTTTCACCGAAAATGACAACCAGGTGAGTGATTGGGGTGGCTGACGAGGATTGTGCTGTGGCAACTGCCGGGTCAACGGCAAGGCCGACCGTCATGATCGCCGTCAAGGCAACTGAAGTAAAATTACGCATGCTTTTTCTTTGACATCTCCATATGAGCCCGTGGATATGGGTCCATGTGAAAGGTTAGGGCATGAAGATTACAAGACAATAAACGCGAGAATTATTTCCGTTGGTAAGGCGATTGGTTGCGGGCCGAAAGTGTGCAGGGTTTCGGGCGAGACGAGATGACGGTGTGCAGCTTCTACGGGGCAGCGCTGGTAAGCGTGCCCTTAGACGAGATACGGCGTGGATTTTACGGCAAGCAGCTAAGGTCTGAACAAAGCAAGATTCACGTAACGCGGGATCCATGCGCGATTTAAAACGATAGACTCGGTGTTTCTGGCCGGGGTAGAGCAGGCGGTCTATTTTGTAATTCGCCGTCTCGAGAGAAGGCGCACAGGCAGTCATTCTGGTCGTAAGGCGACGGAAGCCATGATCAAAGCTAACCCCGCGAAGCCGGCTAGCAAGATCGTTTGCATCCGGTTCTGTGTGGTTTCACGTTCGACCATTTCCGTCATCGCCATAACATGATTGAGCGGCTCTTCGGGATCTATGGAGGCGACAATTTGACGCAATTCTTTTAGAACTCCTGGCGGAATCGACGCCGGTCCGCACCGCCAGAAAACGTTGCCATTGCAAGACCGTCCGAGATTCTGATTCGGCCAGAAGTCCTGCGCGGCTTCCATTCCAGATTGAAGTCGTGGTGTTTGATCGTCAGGCGATTTTTATAATCGGCAATCGCCGGATGCGTTTTCCAGTGGCCGCGAAAATTGCATTCGCCACGGCAGGAGCGAGCGGCGGAACACCACTTTCCCCTACGCCTCCGCGGGGATCGCCATCGCC
>DATAYL010000345.1:0-20634 GCA_036272575.1 Bryobacteraceae bacterium
GCGCTTTCGTGGGCTATCTACGGCTCCGGGAACGGCTGGCGTCGGGACACAGGGGATTTTGTTGGCACGGTGCGAGCACTCTTGGAAGCCGGGGCAACGCTGCCCCCACATGCGGAAGAACTGGAGCCTAGTGATGCCGTAATGGAGATGTTGCCATGAACTTGGCTAAACGTCCCCTCTCTTTGACGATCCTCGGATGCCTATATATCGCTGTGGGTACAGTCGGCTTTGTTTATCATTTAAAAGAGTTCCACGCGAGGCCTGCATTTCAATACGATGAAATATGGATTGAACTCACCGAGTTCCTGGCGGTTCTCTGTGGAGCATTTATTCTCCGCGGCCAAAACTGGTCGCGTTGGCTCGCACTCGCCTGGATGGCGTTTCACGTAATGCTGAGCTTTCACCAAGTTCAACAATTCGCAATCCACTGTCTGTTCTTTGCGGTCATTGCCTGGTGTCTCTTTCGTCCCGAGGCTACGCGGTACTTTCTGGGTGCTCGAGTCAGATCAGACTAAATGCGATCAGATATCGCCAATTCCGTACAAACTGTAATCCAGGCGTCACTTTCAAATCCGGCATTTCAATATAGCCATCACCCAAGAAAAATCCTACCCCTAACTGAGAATTCTCTCCCTCTTCTCCTACTTTCCCTGAAGAAGAATGGCGAAAATCACAGTTGCCAACCTCCTCGACCGCCAGGTCGTCCGCGTCAGTCCGCTCGCGACTGTCATGCACGATTGCATCGTGATCCGGGACACCGCTCCACTGTCCCACATCATCCTTGGTCTATCCCATCTCACCGGTATGAAGCGCAACCGCACGACCCATCCCGCGCTCCTGGTCATCTCCGCCGGATTGCTCCTCATCGCCGCCGCTGCGTACGCTTCCCACGACCCGAATGCCTCGCTCGTCATCGGTCTCCTGGCATGCGCCTTCACTGCCGGCTACTTCCTCTCGCGCCGCGATTCCGTCACTTTCGTGGCCGGCCGTTACTCCGCCGAAACCACCGGTGGATCGCTATCCGAAGCGACCCGCCTCATTGCCGCCGTCCGTGATGCCCAGCAACAATGAATCGAAATACACGCGGGAAATGGTATGGAACCTGTCGAAACGAACCGGCTCGCCAGGGGTGTTTACCATTTCTCCGCCATTTGAAAAAACGAACCCAACTGATCTAACTTATTAAAAAATAATAGCTGACGTCCCGAGTTCGTTTGGCAAAACGCCGTTTGGGAGTTATTTCTCGACGTACCGCTCTAACAGCGCCGGCAAGTTTTGCGAAAACGCCGACCGTGCCACTACCAGATCGCAGCCTTTGTCTTCCGCCATCTGCCGTAAGTCAACCTGCACATGCGGCACAAATCCAATGAGCTGAATTCCTCTCGTCGTCTCGTCTGCTTTCAAAGCCGCGATCGTTTCGAGCGGCGCGGCCCCTGGGTAGTTCAGATCAAAAATTATCACCGCTGGTCCCGCTTTCGCCGCCGTGAGCGCGTCCGCTGATGATTCGACAAACATGGATTCGAGTCCCGCTCGTTTGGCTGCCTCCTGAATTTTCACCCTGAACATCAAGTCGCTCAACACCGCCACAACGGTCTTTTCCGGATTTGTCATTGGAATGTAACTGGGAGCGAACGAGCAAAGCAACAGGCTTCTCTCGTCATAGGCGATGAGGCTTGCCTGTCCTCCATGGCATGCAAGCGCCTTTTCTTCAGTTTAGCCGTTCCCCCGGGGAATTGTTTCCGCACGGTTCTCGCCCGTCTTATCATCAAAGGGATCATGAGCGTTCTTGTTCAAGCGCCCCCGGAAACCAATCCACTGCAGGATCCGCTACGTTTCGCCCGCCGCGTCCCTCCCTGCGCCATCGTTATCTTTGGAGCCAGCGGTGATCTGTCCAAACGAAAACTGCTACCCTCGCTTTACCGCCTTTTTTATGAACGCCGCATTTCGCAGAACTTCGCTGTCATCGGCAGCTCCCGCAGCCCGATGTCCGACGACGATTTCCGCAACACCATGCGCGAGTCCGTCTCAAAGTTCCTCGAAGATGCGCCCTTTGACGAGGACGTATGGAAGTCCTTCGCTCAAACTCTGTTCTATGTCCCTGGCGACATCAACAAGCCCGAATCCTACGAAGACATACGCCAAAAACTGGACGAGGTCGAAAAATCCCACCTCACCGCCGGCAACGTTCTCTTCTATCTGTCCACCCAGCCCAGTTATTATGCCGACGCTGTCCTGGCGCTTGGCGAGCACAAGCTCAACACGGGTAACGGCTGGCGGCGGGTCATTATCGAAAAGCCGTTTGGCCATGATCTAGATAGCGCACGCAAGCTTAACGACGAAATTCACAAGGTCTTCAACGAGTCCGATGTCTATCGCATCGATCACTACCTCGGAAAGGAAACGGTCCAGAACATTCTCGCTTTCCGTTTCGGTAACAGCATGTTCGAACCGCTCTGGAACCGGCGCTATGTCGATCACGTGCAAATCACTGCCGCCGAATCCATCGGCGTGGAAGGCCGCGGCGGCTATTACCAGGAGGCCGGTGCGCTCCGCGACATGATCCAAAATCACTTGAGCCAGGTCATGGCGACGGTGGCTATGGAGCCACCCTCCGTCTTCGACGCCGGTGCTGTTCGCGACGAACGTGCCAAACTGCTCCGTTCGGTGCGCGTCATGAAAGCCGACGATGTGCCAAACTGCGCCGTGGCCGGGCAATACGGCCGTGCTCTGGTCGGCGGCCGGCAGCTCCCCGGTTTTCGTGAAGAACCGAGCGTAAGTCCCGATGCCCAGACTGATACTTACGCGGCAGTTACTTTCTTCATCGATAACTGGCGGTGGGCCGGCGTGCCCTTTTACATTCGAACCGGCAAACGCATGCCGAAACGTGTTACCGATATTGCCATCCAGTTCCAGGCGCCCCCGCTTGGCTTGTTTTCACAAGAAACAAAAACCGGCTTGCGCGAAGTTCGCCCCAACTTGCTGGTCGTGCGTATCCAGCCCGAGGAAGGTATCTCGCTGCGCTTCCTTTCAAAGAGTCCGGGCAGTGGTATGCGCGTGCGCCCCGTCTCCATGGACTTCAATTACGGCTCGAGCTTCGGCGAGCGCACGCCCACGGCCTACGAAACTCTGCTAGTTGACGCCATGGCCGGCGACCCGACTCTCTACACGCGCCAGGATATGGTCGAAGCAAGCTGGGAAATCGTCCAACCTATCCTTGACGTATGGGGTAACACGAAATTCAACTTCCCCAATTACCCGGCGGGCTCCTGGGGCCCCCGTGCTTCCGATGAGATGCTTGCCCGTCAGGGCCACGTTTGGAGAATTCCATGAGCAGTGCAATTGTCCCCTCCGCCCAGCCGGAGCAAATCTTAAAAGGCCTGAGCAAGCTTTGGACCTCGCTTGCCCGCGAAGAAAAACAGCAAGGTCAACCTACTGTCCTGCGCGCCTGCGCCATGACGTTGATCGTCGCTTGCGATGATTCCGATGGCGGTGCGTCTGCTTCACAGACTATTGCGGAGTTGATGCACGAGCATCCTAGCCGCGGCATCGTGCTGGCCATCTCGCCCGGTGAACCGGTTGCCCCCGAGGCTCGCGTGCTCGCCCAGTTCTGGAAGCCGTTTGGCAAAGCCCAGCAGATTGGCTGCGAACAGATTGAGATCAAAGCTAGTCCTGAAACCTGGCCCGACATCGGCCCCATTTTGTTCGGCCTCACCGCCGCCGACCTGCCGGTCATTTTCTGGTGCCGCCATCAAGCCGCGCTCAGCGCGGATGCTACCGCCGACCAGCAACGTGGATTGCAAACAATAATGGACCTGGCCAGTAAAACCATTATCGATACTCGCGGGCTGAACCCTGCTCAATCTTTTCCACTGCTCGTCAAATGGCGCAACAAAGGCTACGTGGTGGCAGACCTGGAATGGACCCGCTTGACCCGCTGGCGCGAACCGCTCGGCCATATCTTCGACAACACGGCCCGGCCAAATCCATTTTCCAGCTTTCACACGATCGAGATTGGTCACCCCGGCGAGCGTCCCGGCGCTGCAGAATTCTATATGGCCGGCTGGCTTTCCGCCCCATGCCGGGCCCGAGTCGTATTCAAGCACGAGCCCGGCTTTGGCCCCGGCATTCACTCCGTCACTTTGCGTTCAACTTCTGAGACACTTACCTTCGCGCGAACCGGCGAAGAGTGCCTGAAAATTCAAAGTACTAATGGCCGCCAACGTGGTTTCTCGTACTCCGACCCAACAGTGACGTCCCTCATGACGGAAGAGCTTTCTATTACCGGCGTCGATCCAGTTTTTGACGTCGCCTTCACGCGAGCACGGGAGTTGATGAGTGAATATCGCTGAAAAACCCGAGTTGCGCGTTGGCAAAACGGCGGAAGAAGCGGCGCATGATTGCGCCGAGTTCATTCTTGCGAAATTGACCGCCACTCTGCAGTCGAAGAACCGCGCAACCTTAGCTATTTCGGGCGGCAGCACACCCCGCCTGCTGTTCTCCGATCTGGCGGCGCAATCTTTCGACTGGTCGAATGTGCATTTCTTCTGGGTAGACGAGCGCTGCGTGCCGATCGACAACAGCCAAAGTAATTACAAGCTCGCCTACGACACACTGCTTGGTCCGGCTCATATCCCCGCTGCCAACATTCACCGGATTCACGGCGAACTCCCGCCTGCTGAAGGCGGAAAGCGCTACATCGCGGACATCAAATCCTTCTTTGGTTTGGCAGACGGCGAGATTCCCGTATTTGATATCGTGCATCGCGGCATGGGACCGGATGCTCATACGGCCAGCCTGTTTCCGGGCAGCCCGCTGGTACACGACCACACTGGCATTGCTACCAACGTCTGGGTCGAGAAGATGAAGATGGATCGCATCACCTTGCTACCCGCCGTGTTGGAAGCTGCGACTCACACGGTGCTGCAGGTTTCAGGGGCCGAAAAGGCCGACGCGTTAAAGAGCGTGCTTGAAGCGCCGGAAGACCTTTTGAAATATCCGTGCCAGATCGCGAGCCGCGATTCGCGTGCTGTCTGGTTCCTGGATGCGGCGGCCGCCTCTAAATTATAGTGCGTCTCGGGGCTGCTGTGCTCGTCGTGGGCACAACGCTTAGCTGCTCTAAACAAAACGTTCCGCCGCCACCCAAGCCAGCGCGAGCAATTGTGAAGTTCAATCGCCTTCTTTTTGCTGGTGATGTCATGTTTTCACGCGGCGTGCGTCAACAAATACTCGCTGCGGGCGACCCGGCATTCCCGTTCCGAAAGATTGCGCCTTTCCTGGCGGATGCGGACCTCGCCTTTGTCAATCTGGAGTCGCCGTTTTCCGATAAAGGACCTTATCACGATGAAGGTCTGATATTTCACGCCGCCCCGGCCATGATCGCCGGGCTGCAACTCGCACGCGTCGCCATCGTTTCAACCGCCAATAATCATGCGCGCGATTGCGCCTCGCACGGCGTCGAGTTCACTGTGAACTGGCTGAATTCACATGGCATCGATCCGCTCGGCAGCAGCCTCTCTTCTTCGGAAACTCATCGGGGAGTGGTTCTCGCGCGCCACGGCATCCGTTTCGGATTCCTCGGTTACACGTACGATCAGCAGAATGGCAACTGGCACGATGTCGACGAGCGAATCGCCGTCATTGATGTAGGCGTGATGACCGGTGACGTACATCGCCTGGCCAAACGCTGTGACGTGGTCATCGTTTCCATGCACAATGGCATCGAATACATGCCTCGTCCCAATCAGGCGCAAATTGCATTCGCGCACGCGGCGATCGATGCCGGCGCCACCTTGGTGATCGGCCATCACCCGCACGTTATACAGCCGTTTGAGATATACAAAGGAAAACTAATTTTCTATTCGCTGGGAAATTTCGTCTTCGATCAATATCAGCGCGCAGCGACACAGCACGGTGAAATCGCGGAGGTGGATTTTTTGGGAAAGGGAATTCTTTGCGAGGGTGCATGGCCGGTGACGATCACGCGGACCGGCCCTGAACTAGATACAAAATGAGTTAACCGCCCGTCGGCTGTTCCACGTGTCCGCCAAACTTGAAGCGCATCGCGGAAAGAACTTTCTCGGCAAATGTGTGTTCTTCGCGCGAACGGAAACGGGTAAACAGCGCTGATGCCAAAACCTCCGCCGGCACTGCTTCCTCAATTGCAGCGTTGATCGTCCAGCGCCCTTCACCGGAGTCGTGCACGAATCCGCTGTAATTCGACAAATCCGCATTCTCTGTTAGTGCCATTGAAGTCAAATCGAGCAGCCACGATCCGATCACGCTGCCGCGCCGCCAAAGCTCGGCAATATCGGCGACATTCAATTTGAAACGCTCGTTGTCCGGCAACTCTTCCGAGTCTTTATTCTGCAGAATATCGAACCCTTCCGCATAAGCTTGCATCACGCCGTATTCGATTCCGTTGTGCACCATTTTGACGAAGTGCCCGGACCCGGGAGGGCCAGTGTGCAGATAGCCTTGCTCAGATGTCCCGCCCATTTTTTCGCGGCCGGGCGTGCGATCAATGGTTCCAATGCCGGGAGCCAAAGTCTTGAAGATTGGCTCCAGGGTCTTAAACGCTTCGTCTTCTCCGCCCACCATCAGGCAGTAGCCGCGTTCCACGCCCCAGACACCGCCGCTCGTTCCCGCATCCAGATAATGGATGCCTTTCTTTTTGAACTCCGCGGCGCGTCTGATATCGTCTTTGTAAAAGCTGTTGCCGCCATCGATGATCGAGTCGCCCGCATCCATAGCGGCAGCTAAAGTCTGCACCGTGTCTTCGGTTGGCTTACCCGCGGGAACCATCACCCAGACCGCTCGCGGTTTTGGAAGTTGCTTCACCAGATCCTGTAATGAACTTGATCCGCCCGCACCCTCGTTCACAAGTTTCTTGACATTGTCCGCGTTCAAGTCGAACACGGTGCACTTATGACCACCCTTCTCGAGCCGCCGCACCATGTTGGCGCCCATGCGTCCTAAACCCACTAGACCAAGTTGCATTTGTCTCCTCGATAAACTAAGAGTTTTGCCATTCAATCCTAGCTTAGCTGTCCTGTTCATTTCGATGGTTGCTCTCACTGTGAGTTGCAATCGTGAGCACGTCACCACGATCGCGGTGATACCGAAAGCGAGCGCGGATTTGTATTGGCAGAGTGTCCACGCGGGCGCAGCCAAAGCTTCCGCCGAGAGTCATGTGCGCATCATTTGGGACGGGCCACCCAATGAAACGGACATCGCGACCGGTATGCAGATTGTGGAGACGATGATCAACCGGCGCGTCGATGCGATCGCGCTGGCGCCATCCGATCGATCCGCATTCAAGATTGTAGTGGATCGCGCCGCCAAAGCGGGCATACCGGTCGTGATTTACGATTCCGGAATCGACACAGACAAATACTTCAGCTTTGTGGCGACCAACAATTTTCTTGGCGGACAAATTGGCGCGGATCGTTTAGGCGCAGTTCTGAAGGGAAAGGGCAAGATTGTGATGGTGAAGACGGTACCTGGGGGCGCCTCGACCACCGCCCGTGAGGATGGTTTTCGCCAGGAACTTCAAAAGAAATTTCCTGCGATTCAAATTCTCGATGAGCGCTTCGGCATGGCAAGCATTGCGCAATCCATCACTGTCACCGAGAATATGCTCACCGCCCATCCGGACCTGGACGGAATTTTCAGTTCCAACGAATCGGGAAGCGAAGGCGCGGCGCAAGCTTTACAGGCCAGGCACAGCAGACTGAAGCTAGTGGGCTTCGATTCCAGCCCGATGCTGATCAATGAATTGAAAACCGGCTGGGTCGATTCGCTGGTGATCCAGGATCCATTTAAAATGGGCGAGATTGCAACGCTGCAGGCTGTCAAGGCATTACGGCGGGAACCTGCTCAGAAAGATATTTTTCTCCCGCCGCGCGTTGTTAATTTAGCCAATCTCAACGATCCTGAAATCCAAGCCCAGCTGCATCCCGATCTCGAGCGGTATCTTAACTCGACTAATTAGTGCCGGTAAGAGGCTGCAAGGGTATCACCCGATTGCGGTGTAACAGCCGCGCTTGCGAAGGTGATGTTAGTGCCCGACAGAGTATAGTCCGAGTTCCGGGTCAACAAGACTCCGTTCTTGAATAATTTAAGGCTGGCGAGAGGGCTGGGCGTGTTCGCCAGTGTGAACGTCATATTAGTTCCGTCAATCGTTCCGGCCGGAGTTTCGGTATCGACAAAAGTTACCAGTGCGGCAACACCCGGCACCCGGTAATATGCTGTCACGATGTCTGTCGCACGCGGAATGCTGCCGGAGAGAAATGTTACGGTCGAGCCGCTCAAGGTGTAATCTATTCCGGAGGACTGGAGCAGTCCGTTGCGGAACACCGCTAAGCTGCCAGCCGGACTGGGTGTCCCCGCCAAGGTGTAAGTCGCATTTGAACCATTGATAACACCCGCTGGGGATTCGCCGTCGATGAACGCTGCGGCGCTGGTTGCAGTTGAATTGCCGCTGGTGCTGTTTACTTGAGTTGTCAGGGCGGCGACTGCGGCATTAATGTTGGCCAGCGCCGCACTCAGGCCGGTGATTTGATTAATTGTAATTGGGAGGGTTGCGTATTGCACTCCGGTGGAGGTAGTCGACCCGCCGCCTGTGCTTCCGCCGCTACCCGTTGTACCCTCGGTGGTGGAAGTTCTGACGGCGGTGAGAGCGAGTGCCGTCGTGCTGGGCGGCACCTGCCAGGTCTCCATCCAACTTACTGCGCCAGCGGTGTTGTAGTAAATGACCTGATAAAACGTACCGGCAGCCGCGGTAGTCGTTGGCACGAGAAGGACAGAGAGAACTCCGGTGTAAATCCGGGCCGACGTACTGAGCGGCGAGCTACCCGAGGTAGTGGAGCCGCTAAACCCGGTCCAGGTGATAACAGCGGTTCCATTGAAAGGCGATCCATCCGGATTAACAACCGTGTCGCGAATCTGCGTTAATGTTGTCTGCGCGAGTACCGTTCGAGCGACAAGAAAAGAGCAGAGCAAAAAGATCCAGAGCAGCTGGCGAGTTTTAACCATAGGGCCTCAGAGAATTCAGAGATTGTTCGGGCGACTTAAGTCAAGCACGCAAACCGAATTCGATTTTCAAGGCCGAGTGCTGCAAAGCGGGGGCAGGCCGGGATAAACTGCTGTCTCTAAGGGATTTACAGATTCTTCAAAAAGATGAAGAAGCGTGTGACTCCGGTTGCGAAGACGAGCGATTAGAGCAAACGGCCGCCGGTACGGTCGATGCGTTCGGCGTTCAGGTACGGTTGCAGCACCTGCGGGATCGAGACACTACCGTCGGCTTGCTGATAGTTTTCAACGATCGCAACCCAGGTACGGCCGATGGCCAAACCGCTTCCATTAAGAGTATGAACGAAGTCTACCTTAGCCTTCCCACTCTTCGCTCGGATAGTAGCGCGCCGCGCCTGGAAAGCCTCATAATTCGAACAGGACGAGATTTCCTTGAAGGCGTTTTGGCCCGGCAACCACACTTCGAGGTCGTAAGTTTTGGCCGCACCGAAGCCGGTGTCGCCCGTGCATAACAGGACGGTGCGGTAAGGCAGGCCCAACTTCTCTAAAACTGTCTCGGCATCGCGCGTCAGTTTCTCGTGCTGCTCGCCGCTCTGATCGGGTCTCGCAAACTTGACGAGTTCGACCTTTTGAAACTGATGCTGCCGAATCACTCCGCGCACGTCTCGCCCATAGGAGCCAGCTTCACTGCGAAAGCACGGTGTGTAGGCGCACAACGAAATCGGCAGATTATCGGCATCCAACGTTTCATCACGAAACAGATTTGTCACTGGTACTTCAGCTGTCGGCACCAGCCACAAGTCATGACCCTGGCACTTAAAGAGATCGGCTTCGAATTTGGGAAGCTGCCCTGTGCCGTATAGACTCGTGGAATTAACCAACGCCGGAGGTAGTACTTCCTGGTAGCCGTGCTCACGAGTGTGCAGATCCAGCATGAAATTCGCGAGCGCCCGTTCGAGTTTCGCGCCCAGCCCCCAATAAACCGCAAAGCGCGCCCCGGCTATCTTGGCGCCACGATCCAGGTCCAGTATCCCAAGATCCGCGCCGATATCCCAGTGCGCCTTTGGCGCAAATTCAAAATTGCCGGGCGTGCCGTGGCGTCGTATTTCCACATTGGCGCTTTCATCTTTACCAACCGGCACACTCTCCTGCGGCAGGTTCGGAACGCGGGCCAAAAAATCGCGGAACTGGCCATCGAGCGTATTCACTTCCGCATCGAGGGTCGCGATACGCGTTCCTGTTTCGCGCACTTGCGCCTGCCGCTCGCTTGTGTCCGCTCCTGACTTGCGAAGCCGTCCAATTTCGACAGTTGCCTGGTTGCGATCCGCCTTGAGCCGTTCACTCTCAGTTACCAATTGGCGCCGTTTTCGATCGAGTTCAGCGAAGAATTCGGTATCAAGTACGAAGCCGCGCGTGGCCAGCCTCTCGCGAATTTGTTCGAGATTATTGCGGAAGAAATTGAGATCGTACATTCGCGTCGAGGAAGCGCGTTATGCGGATTATTGCCGGTCTTGCAAGGGAACCCATTGCTGACCGTCCGGGGAGCCCGTGTAATCGGCACGCGGACGAATCAGACGATTATTGTGATATTGCTCGAGAATATGTGCGGTCCAGCCCGACATGCGGCTGATCGCAAAAATCGGAGTGAAGAGATCGACCGGAATACCTAACGAATAATAAGTGGAAGCGGAGTAAAAATCGACATTGGCGTTTAGCTTCTTTAATTCACGAACCTGCTGTTCCACGCGGGCGGACTTCTCGTACAGGTCCGAATGATTGGTCCGCTGTCCAAGCTCCTGGCTCATCTTCTTGAGATGAGTGGCCCGCGGATCAACGACGTGATAAACGCGGTGACCGAATCCAGGAATTTTTATCTTTTTGTCGAGATCGCTTTTTACTTTGGCGACTGCGTCGTCGCTCGATTTGGTTTGCAAAAGCATCTTAATGACGGCTTCGTTAGCGCCTCCATGCAGTGGGCCTTTTAGAGCGCCAATAGCAGAAGTAACCGCGGAGTAAATATCGGAAAGAGTGGCAGCAGTCACTCGCGCCGCGAAAGTAGATGCGTTCAGTTCATGGTCGGCATGAAGAACAAGCGCGAGATCGAAGACGCGTTCCATGACATCATCCGGCTTCTTGCCCGTTAGAGTGTAAAGGAAATTGGCCGCATAACCGAGTTTCGGATCGCCTTCAACGACTTGCTCGCCTTTCCTCAGACGATCGAAGCTGCTCACCAGTGTTGCTACCCGGGCCATCAATTTCGTCGCTTTGGCCGTATTAGCGGCCGGTGAGTTGTCGCCGGCTTGTGGATCATACAGGCTCAGCATAGAGACTGTCGTCCGGAGCACGTCCATAGGAGACGCGTCTTTCGGAACGCCTTTTAAGAAGGCGAGAACTTCTTTAGGCAGCGGACGCTCGGCCACCAACGAAGACTGGAGCTGCTGCAACTCGCTTTTGTTCGGCAACTTGCCGTTCCATAGCAGGTAAATGACCTCTTCGAAGGTGGCATTTTCCGCCAGGGTGTGAATGTTAAACCCTTGATAGCTTAGAATCCCTTGATCGCCATCTATGAAGCAGATTTTGGAAGTGGTAGCGACTACTCCCTCGAGGCCCGCGCCTGCGCTCGCCATTAACGTTTATAAGTCTCCCGTTTTGATTCTATATAACCGGACTCGCGATTCAGTTCCGTGCGAAGCGGCTGGGCAGAGGTGATAATACGTATTGGTGACGATATCCGCACAGGCTCCGCAAATTTCGGCCGTTCCGATTTCCACTTACGGCCTGGATCGAGAGGCGCTCATCCGCATTTCTCGGCTGATGTACCTGTCGCGCAGCCTGGATGACCGGGAAATTCTACTGAAACGGCAGAACAAGATATTTTTCCAGATCAGCGGGGCGGGACATGAGGCCGTGCAATTGGCGGCTAGCATGGTACTTAAACCCGGTTTCGATTGGGTTGTGCCGTATTATCGTGATCGAGCGCTGGTCCTGGGCTTAGGCGGTACTCCGCGAGACATGCTGCTGCAATCGGTTGGCGCGGCGCGGGACCCGAATTCGGGTGGCCGTCAGATGCCTTCGCACTGGTCTTCCCCCGCCCTGCGGATTATGAGTGCATCGTCACCCACCGGTACTCAGTTCCTGCATGCAGTAGGATGCGCGCAAGCGAAAGGTTACCTGAACGCGGGCACCGACGAGATCACGTTGGTCTGCTCGGGCGAAGGCGCGACCAGCGAGGGTGAATTCTGGGAATGTGTGAACCTGGCGTGTCTGCACCGGCTTCCGCTGCTTATTCTCGTAGAAGACAACGGTTATGCCATATCGGTACCAGTCGAGCGGCAGACGGCGGGCGGCAATATTGCAAAACTACTCGAAGGATTTCCTGGATTGCTGCGCGTTGAAGTGGACGGCACCGACTTTCTGGAGTCATACCGGGTGATCAAGGAAGCCGCCGATTACTGCCGGGACGGTCATGGACCAGCCTTGGTGCACGCCTCGGTGATCCGGCCATACTCGCACGCGCTGTCCGATGACGAGCGGCTTTACAGACCACCCTCAGAAAGAGCGGCAGACGCGGCGCGCGATCCGTTAAAGACGTTTCCGGAAATGCTGATCCAGCACGGTATTCTTGACCGTCAATCGCTCGAGCACATGATGCAGGATGTCGATCGGGAGATCGCAGAGACAACCGAAAGTGTGCTGCGTGAACCCGGTCCACCGCGCGGGTCGGCCTTTCACTACCTGTATTCAGACAAGATTGACCCGACAGCATCCTCCTTCCTGGCCGAGCCCGTCTTTCGGGGCGAACCACGGGCCATGATTGATTCGATCAATCAGACATTAGCTGAGGAGATGCGGAGGGACGGGAAGATCATTGTGCTCGGGGAAGATGTAGCCGATTGCAGCCGCGATCAGTTCCTGTCCGAAGTGAAGGGCAAGGGCGGCGTGTTCAAGGCAACCAACGGTCTGCAGCGTGAGTTTGGCAATGAGCGGTGTTTCAATACACCTATTGCCGAAGCGGGCATAATCGGGCGCTCGATTGGTCTCGCGGTGCGCGGCCTCAAACCTATACCAGAGATTCAGTTCTTTGACTATATCTGGCCAGCGATGATGCAGATTCGCGACGAACTAGCGACAATGCGCTGGCGCTCGAATAACGGTTTCAGCTGTCCGATGGTGATTCGAGTGCCGATTGGCGGGTACCTGACCGGAGGCGCCGTCTATCACAGCCAGTGTGGAGAAGTGACTTTTACTCATATCCCCGGGCTGCGCGTGGTGTTTCCTTCCAATGCGCTCGATGCCTGCGGTTTGTTGCGGACAGCGATTCGCGCCGATGACCCGGTGTTGTTTTTGGAGCACAAGAAGCTCTATCGCGAGCCCTACAACCGAGCGCCTCACCCGGGCCTCGATTACACCATTCCGTTCGGCAAAGCCAAGACGGTGAAAATGGGAGCGAGTCTGACCATCCTGACCTATGGAGCACTGGTACAGAAGTCGCTGCAAGCGGCGCTGCAACTCGAGGCGAAGAGGCCGAATTGCTCCATCGAAGTGATTGATCTTCGCACTCTCGCGCCGTACGACTGGGCAGCTATTAGCGAATCGGTAAAGAAGACCAGCCGGGTATTGATCGCGCACGAGGACACACTTTCCTGGGGTTTCGGCGCAGAGATTGCGGCGCGCATCGCGAGCGAATTGTTTATGGATCTGGACGCACCGGTGGGCCGGGTAGGAGCGCTCGATACCTGGGTTGCTTACCATCCCCAAATGGAAGACGAGATCCTGCCACAGGTTTCGACCATTGCGCAGGAAGGCGAGCGATTGCTGGCGTTTTAGCGCGCTGGGGACGACTGTTTCGGAAATCGCCACAGGGTGTTTCAGCGAGTTGATCCCGGCTCGGTATTGGCCGCCATCTTGCAGCCCATTAAAACCCACGCGCTTAGCAGGAGCGGCACGGTCGCGATCCAGCCGACTTGCGAGTAAAGATTCAGGTCGCCTAATTTACCGATGATCGGTGAAATTGCGGTCTGCATAATCCCGAAGGCAAACGTGAGTACGGCGAGCGCAAAACCGGCGCGTTGCGGCCCGAAGATGTCAATAGGCAGCGCGTATATATTGACGCTGCCCGCCAGCACGAAGAAATAGCTAAGCGATATCAAAGTAGTGGCCCAGACAGCATTCGGCGCCAGAGGCAGCAAGAGCGACAGCAATGAGCCGAACGCGCTGACCCAGACGGCATTCCGGCGCGCCCGCAACATGCCCATATTCTTTCTCATCCAGCGCAGCGAAAGCCAGCCCCCGAAAAAGCCGCCGATGTTTGAAATGAGTGGAGGAATCCAGACGTAATACGCCGTTTGGGGCAGCGTGAGCTTATGCACATGGATGAGATATAGCGTCAACCAGTTTGACCATAGCGAGTACGCCGTCATCCAAAGTACGTTTGCCGCGGCGAGGATAAGCAGATTGCGATCGCGCAGCATGTGGAAACCACCGGGTGAAGTATCAGAAGCCGACGCCGCGATTTCAGAGTTACGATAGTGTGCTGGAATCAGGCGATTCACAGCGAGCCAAACCGGAATCCAGATCAGGCCTAGGGCGCCGTTGACGATAAACGGTTCTCGCCAGCTATGGGTGACGGCGTAGCCGATCCACAGCGGACCAATGACGCTCGCCAGGCTCAAACCAATTTGATTCGCGGCTGCCCCCAAGGCGCGCTCTTCCGGCTTAAGATAGATGCCGTTCAGTTTTCCGACTGCCGCAACACCCGCCGATTCGCCGACGCCTAAGGTCGCGCGCCAGAAGGCCAATCCGCCGAAACTTCGAATCAATCCGTGGCCGATGGCCGCAATCGACCACCAGCCCACCGCGCCCGAGATTGTTCGATTGATGCCAATGCGATCGAGGAGCCAGCCGGTGAACAGAGAACTAACCGCATAGGTAATTGAGAACATGGAGATGAGCAGGCCGTACTGAGTCTGATTAAAATGCAGGCTCGCCATCACCAGGGGCGCGAGTAGCGATAACAAATTACGGTCGAGGTAATTGAGGGTTGACGAAAGGATGAAAATGCTCACCGCGACCCAACGTAAAGAGAAACTGGAAGGCATAGGACCGAAACAACCATGATCAGCTACCGCAAAATGAATCGGCGCGAGGCGCTGCGTTACTCCGGCGGCGTTGCCGCCTTAGCGGGTGTGACAGGCGCGAAGGCTTCGCTGCGGGGAGGCGCGATCACAGATGTGGGCAACCTCCGCGTCGGTCATTACACGGATCAGCGAAGACCGACGGGATGCACCGTAATCCTTTTCGAACCGGGCGCGGTAGCCGGTGTTGATGTGCGCGGCTCCGCGCCTGGCACGCGCGAAACAGATCTTCTGCAGCCGCTGAACACTGTGCAGCGAGTGAACGCCATCGTGTTATCGGGCGGCAGCGCGTTTGGTCTGGATTCCGCCAGCGGCGTCATGCGCTACCTGGAAGAACGGAAGCAAGGCTATCGGGTGGGAAACGTAGTCGTGCCGATCGTGCCGGCGGCCATTCTGTTCGATTTGAATGTGGGAGACTCGAACGTTCGTCCCGATGCAAGCTCCGGCTACGCTGCTTGCCAGAACGCACGTGAAGATTCAGTCGAGGAAGGGAACGTCGGCGCCGGCGCCGGCGCGACCATCGGCAAATTCTTCGGGCATGGTTCGGCAATGAAGTCTGGATTGGGTACGGCGAGCATCCGGATCGGCGACAGCGGCTTGATTGTGGGCGCAATCGTGGCGGTGAATGCGGCCGGCGACGTAATCGACCGCAGAAAAGGGCATGTTTTGGCAGGAGCGCTTACGCCGGACGGCGCGCAGTTTCGCAATACCATGGCGCACATTGCAGGTGGGAACTTACTGGCTGGCGCACACTCGGGCCACGGCGAAAATACCACGATCGGTGTGATCGCGACCAATGCCGCGCTTACCAAAACCGAAATAACCAAAGTGGCGCAGATGGCGCATGACGGCATGGCGCGCAGCATCAATCCAATCCACACGGCTGCGGATGGGGATGCGATTTTTGCAGCGGCCACCTGCACCTCCAGAGTGAAAGCGGATACCATCACAATCGGCGCAATCGCCGCCGAGGCCATGTCCGATGCGATTGAGCAAGCCGTGCTTATGGCGAAAAGCATTCCGGGATACTTGGCGCGCTGCGATCTGCGGAAATAGATTTTCTAAGCCGCTCCTTGGCGGGTAATGTTGAATACGCAGCGTGACCTCTCCATTGGAAGCCGATCCGGTAGCTACCGACTTCCACATGTTTCTAGTAGAAGGCCTGCGCGAAACCGTGGCTTCACATTAGAGCGATAGGAAGGTAATTTCAATCGTGGCGATGTTTTCATGCGCGCATTGTGGCTGGTATCGGAAAGCACTATGTCAAGGAATTGAATACGGATCCGATAGTTCCTTCGCGAGCTGAATCAGGTTTTTTGACTCTATATAAAAGCGGGTGGGCCGCCGGTTCTCTCTACACCGCCGAGGCAGGCGATCAGCGACTGCAGGTAGTCCTTTGTGCCGGTGTCGCCTTCGCGTGGGGCCCACGGTGCGAAATCCTTATCGTTGGCGGCGGAATAGGGGCCGGGTTTTACTTCAAAGCAGATGGCGTGCTCGCTGAGGACGGCGAGGGTGTGCCAGACTCCGGGCTGAATGTCGATACCGGTGTTGTGACCGGCGCCGAGGCGATCGACACGCGACACGCGGCCGTCATTTTCAAACGTAAAGAAGGCGATTTCACCGGAGAGCACGATGAACGATTCGCTTTTGGGCGGGTCGAGATGACGGTGCGGGGTTATATATGTGTTGCGCACCAACACGTTCAGAAAGCGATGCGGATTGTCTTCCATGCCGCGATGGAAGTTGTGGTTGGTGCGAAGGCGCGGGGATTGGCGCGCTCGCTCGAGGAGCATATCGAAGAGGCTGGGGGTGAGGAGTTGGAGATGGTCGGAGTTTGGGGGCATAGGTTCTCACAAGATATTGATCGCGCGGGCGGCGAGAATGGCGATGGTGCCGAGGGAGATGACGCTTTGCATCATCATGAGCGCTTTTGCCCAGCGGGACATGACGGGGACGTCGGTGGGCGAGAAAGCGGTGCTGGTGTTAAAGGCGAGAAACAGGTAATCGACGAAGCCCGGTTTCCAGTCGTGGTAATAGCAGGCGTGTCCCGGGGGAAGAGTCATCTGCGGAAAGAGGAAGTCGCCGACCGTGTGGAATTGACGATGGTCGCGGGCATGTGGACCGCCGGCATCAAGGCGCCAGTACCAGGAAGCGAAGACGAGGATATTGCTGAGCCAGAGAGCGCTCGCGGCGCGTAGGAGTTCAATGGGGGTTTCGCGTTTGGCTGGCAGACCGCCGATCAACATGGCGAGAGACCAGATCATAGCGGCAGTGACGACGGCGGAGAGCGACAGGCCGAGAAAGAAATTGAGACGCAGGCGGCCAGCACGGCGAGCGGCGAGAGTGGGAATGAGCAGCAGGATAACGACGACGAGCAGAAGCCAGTTGGGGCCAAAAGCAAGCCGGCGTGGGAGAGCTAGCGCCAAAGCGCCGATCGCGAGGGCGCCCAAAACCGCCGGCCAACGGGCGGCAGGATTCGAAGAACGCTGTATTTTGGCTGAAGGCACCACGTCGATGAGTTTACGACGTGGCAGGGAGGCGCAGGCGCGACGCCGCGACTTACGGTTTAAGGGATGAGCCGGGCTTCGCGCAAATGCGCAAAAAGGTCGAAGAAGCTGTCGTCTGTGGCCTGGTAGTCGCGAAAACCCAGCTTACGGCTCTTGCTCATATCGGTTACCACCTCAATAGGACGCCCCAGGTCCGCATCCGTGTGCCAGGGAGAGACGAGCACATTCAGATCTTTTTCGACCAAATTGTATCTGCGCGCAATCTCGGCCCATGCAGGTGCAGCACCGGCGAGTTGCCGCTCAAGAGGTGTGCCCTCTTCTGGCAGCGGAGCCGGGTCTAATCCGAACCAGCTTGCAATGCGTTCCCACATCCAACTCCAGCGGAAGACATCGCCGTTTACCACGTTGAATGCTTCATTTCGAGCTGTTGACGTCGTCGCAGCCCACTGAAGGTGCCGAGCAAGTAGGCGAGCGTCAGTCATATCCGTCAAGCTGCTCCATTGAACGGCCGAGCCCGGAAATAAGAAAGGCCGACCTGTTTCACGGCAGATTGTCGCGTACACGGCCAACGTTACGCCCATGTTCATAGCGTTCCCTACTGCGTAACCGATGATCGTGTGGGGGCGGTGGACGCTCCAACTAAAGCCGTCACGTTTCGCCGCCTTAAAGAGTTCATCCTCCTGTGCGTAATAGAAATTTTCCAGATTGAGCCGTGGCTGCTCCTCTCGGAACGGCGTTGTGGGCAGCTTGCCTTTTCCATAGGCTTCGAAGGGCCCAAGGTAGTGCTTCAGTCCTGTGACCAAGGCGACATGTTGGACCGAACCAGCGCGTGATAGCGCGTCCAGCAGGTTGCGCACCATGGCGCCGTTGATTTTGATGTTTTCGGCTTCGGTAGGCTGGCGCAGCCAGGTGGCGATAAAGACGTGCGTGGGCAGCAGACCATCCAGAGCATCTCGTAAGCTCTCCGGCCTTAACAGGTCGGCAGTAATTGGTCGAACGCCTTGCAAGACAGGGTTCCGGGCGAGACCGTATACCAGCCATTTCTCTTGCGACGCTAGGTGGGTTGCGAGATTGAGGCCCACAATACCCGTGGCTCCCACGACTAGAGCAGTCTGCTTCGGCATGAATCCTCTCAAGAGGGCAGATGATTACCGGTCCCTGTTTGTAAGTATGCCTCGGGACCGCAGAATAAAGAGTCGAGATGAATCAGGCGGATTGAAAACGCGCCCGAATGGATTCGATGTGGGGGGCGAGAAAGATTTGGCGGTCGATCTGGCCGTACCTCAGTGCAGCGGCGCCGCCTGCGTTGAGGAAGTTGGTGTTGGTGACACCGAGAAATGCGAAAAGAGTGCGGAGATAAGGTTCGACAAAGTTAAAGGAGGCAATGGCGGCACCTTCGTCGTAGACGCCGCCGGAAGCCACGACAAAGGTAGCTTTCTTGTTCTTGAGATAGCCTACCGGAGCGCCGTCGATGTAGGCGAAAGTCTCGCCAGGGCGAACAATCTGATCGACCCAGAGCTTAAAGACGGAGGGTGCGGCGAAGTTATGCATGGGGACGCCAAAGACATACTCATCGGCAGCGTGCAGCTCGGCAATGAGGGTATCGGAGAGGGCGAGCGTCTGTTGCTGAGTCGCAGTCCGGGAATCCGCCGGAGTGAAGGATGCACTGATCCAGTCCTCGTCGATGGACAACAGGCTGCTGGTGGTCAGGTCACGGGTGATGACGCGACCGGCGGGATGGGTCTGCCGCCACTGCTGGACAAATTCTCTAGAGAGGTGGCGGGAAATGGAGTTTGCGCCCAGAGGGCTGGAATCGAGGTGAAGAAGAGTAGGCATATGGAATTTTCATCACTACACATGATGTTTAAGCCACGTCTGTAGCTTCAGGAAAACGTCAGAGATGTTTCTTTTAATAATTCCGGCGACTGGCTCTAGTAGCCTGGAAAGGGACCGTTTATGGTCGAAGCCAACCGCGAAATCGTTGACCCTCGAATCCGGCGGACGCGCCAACTGCTGCAGAAGGCCTTGGGTAAGCTAATGGAAACGAGGGAGTTTGACAAGATTTCTGTACAAGATATCGCGGATGAGGCAACGGTAAATCGAGTCACATTTTACGACCACTACCCCGACAAATTCGCCCTTTTGAACTGCCTGGTGGCTGGCCGATTCCAAGAACTGCTGGCAAAACGGGGTGTAACGTTCGATGGGACCTGCGCCTCCGCACTGAGGGGAGTGGTGTTGGGAGTATGCGACTACCTGGCAGCCACACCGAGTACGGAATGCGGACGACAGCAAAGGCAGATGGCGTCGCACGTGGACTTCGCGGTAATAGGCGTCGTTCGCCACATCATTCTGGGCGGGGCGGAGAAGCATCGTCCGACCGAAGATGTTTCACCAGAGATGATTGCGGCAACATTAAGCTGGGCAATTTACGGCGCCGCGAACGAATGGGCGCGAACACCGACCCGGTGTGCCTCGGAGCAGATTGCGGACACGATAACAGCACTGATAGTGCCTACGTTTGATCTGCTACAGGGCAAAGGCCCCGGGCGTTGAACTTACCGTTTTCTTAAGACGAGGCTGCGCGCACCTCATGCTGAGGCTGGATGCCTTTGGTATCGACTGATCCGAATGACATCATAGAACGCGCATTCCGGCAGCGGATTGGCGCAAGAGGACCGAACCCTAAGTTTAGGACACAGCGGCAGCCAACAGTAACAGTACCTTCTCGGCGATTGCCGATTATCGATTGCAACCTACAAACTGGTTGATACTCGTGCGGAGTTGTAACAGGAGTCGCCACGCACAGTCTAAAAGAGCGAACGGGCATCTGGAAAATCCATCCTGTCAAGGAGAAGTAAAGAAATGTATAAGTCGGTAGGTGCTTTCGTGTTAGGTTTGAGCCTGCTTACACCAGTGGCAGTTTTAAATGCGCAGGATCATCCCGATCACGTTGAGAAGGC
>DATAYL010000346.1:0-17415 GCA_036272575.1 Bryobacteraceae bacterium
TCAGAACATTAGCGGCCCGGCTAAGAATCTGATCCGCTTTGCTATTCGCTCGCGGCCGGCTGTCGACCTGCACGTTCTGACATATTCGCGCACACCGGAAAACCAGCCGCCGACGCTCTTTCAAAAGGCTCTCAGGGAAGCCGGCATTCCGTTCACCCTGATCCGAGAACGAGGCCGTTTCGATCTTTCCATTCTGCGCGCGCTCACCACGGAATTGCGCGCACTCGATCCGGCGATCATTCAAACGCATGCGCCCAAATCCCATTTTCTGTTTTCCCTGATCAAGCATCGCTTTCCCGCGCGCTGGCTGGCTTATCATCACGGCTACACCAATGAAGACACCAAAATGCGCGCCTATAACGCCCTGAACCGCCTCTCGCTGCGCCGCGCCGACCGGGTCGCCACGGTATGCTCTCCCTTCCGCGACGATCTGCTGAAAGAAGGCGTCAAACTCAACAAGATCAGCGTGCTGCACAACTCGATTGAAGAAGATTGGCTCGCCGGTTCGGTTCGTGAAAGCAGGGAGACGAACACGCCGTTCGTATTTCTTTGCATCGGGCGCCTGTCTCACGAAAAGGGACACGCTTATTTACTCGAAGCTATCCAATCGGTGGCCGCTGCTACGTCGCGTGACTTTCGCCTTGATCTGATTGGCGCCGGCGCGCTGGGCCCGGCTCTCGAAGAAACCGCTCGCTCGCTCGGCATTGCGAACCGGGTGCGTTTTCTGGGTTCCCATGCCGATGTCCGACCCTTCTTCGCCGAAGCAGACGCTTTCGTGCTGCCTTCGTTAAGTGAGGGCTCGCCCAACGTCCTGCTTGAGGCGATGGCCGCGCGCGTCCCCATTCTGGCCAGCGCCGTAGGGGGTATTCCTGAACTGGTTGGCGATTGTGCTGTGCTTATTCCACCGGCGGATTCGAAGGCGCTCGCTTCCGGCATGCTGCAATTCCTGAAAGAACCGGGCCTCGGGCTCAGCCTCGCGCAGAAAGCATTCAATCGTGTGAGCCGGAAATTCACGCCCGAGCGTTACGTGCACCGGATGTTCGCGCTCTACCGCTTGCTGCTGCGCCCGCGGTTCAAGTGGACTCCGGCGCGCCAGTCTCCGAACGAAAGGCTAGTCACGCGGTAGCGACTATGCACCCCGGACTTGTTCCGCTTCGGAAGCTTCGCTTTCGCGACGTACTGCGTCCAGAACTCCGTTGATGAACGCCACGGATTCGTCGCCCGAGAACTGTCGCGCCAAATCCAGCGCTTCGTCGATCACGATCGGCGGCGGCAGCGTCTTCAGGTTCAGCTCATATACGGCCAGGCGCAAAATCGTGCGGTCGACCACCGGCATCCGTTGTAAGCGCCAGTTTTCTGACTTTTCCTCGATCTTCAAGTCGATAGCGGCCGCGTTCGTGACCGTACCGCGCACCAGCTCCTCCATGAACTTGTCCGGCTTCGGCTTGTGCTCGCTCTCCTCCGAGTACAACGTATCGTAGAAGTGTTGCAGAGCGGTGTCGATGAGACCGCCGCGCCGGTCCCATTCAAAGAGCACCTGCAGCGCGCGCCGTCGCGATCTGTGACGGGCTGCCATTACCTAGCTGTTTCCTTTCAACTGACGAACCAGGTTCGCCAGCTCAATAGCGACCTCGGCGGCTTCGGCACCCTTGTTGCCGCTTTTTCCGCCGGCCCGGTCCATCGCCTGCTGCATGTCGTTGGTAGTTAACACGCCAAAAGCGATCGGCACGCCGGTATCGAGGCTGACGCGATTCAATCCGTCCGAGGCACCGCCAGCCACATATTCGAAGTGCGGTGTGTCGCCCCGCACCACCGCGCCGATTGCAATGAGCGCATCACACTGGAGCGCCATGTGTTTCGCCACGATCGGCAACTCCCATGCGCCGGGAACGTTCGCGACGAGTATGTTTTCCGGGCGACAACCACGTTTCGCGAGGGTCTCGAGCGCGCCTTTCGCGAGCTGCTCCGTGATGAATTCGTTGAACCGGCTGACGATCAGTCCGATGCGTAGATCGGCTGCGTCTAGTGAACCTTGAACCGTTCGATAAGTCATGAAAGAGGCTTGCGCACGGACGAGGCGTAAGCACTCGCTGTGGGATAATCCAGTTTTACCCCCTCAGTCTACCGCATCCATGGATCCGCTCTTTATTCGCAATTTCTCCATCATTGCGCACATCGATCATGGCAAATCCACGCTGGCGGACCGCCTACTCGAATTTACCGGGGCACTTTCGCAGCGCGAAATGATGGAGCAGGTCCTCGACACCATGGACCTCGAGCGCGAACGCGGTATCACCATTAAAGCGCACGCGGTGCGCCTGAATTATCCGGCCGATGATGGCAACCTGTACCAGTTGAACCTCATCGATACGCCCGGCCACGTGGATTTCACCTATGAAGTCTCGCGCAGTTTGCAGGCTTGTGAAGGCACTCTGCTGATCGTTGACGCCTCACAGGGAGTCGAGGCACAGACGCTCGCCAATACTTACCTGGCGATCAATCACAACCTCGAAATCATTCCTGTCATCAACAAAATCGACCTTCCTTCCGCCGAGCCCGAGCGGATCCGCGAACAAATCGAGCAGGTTATTGGCCTCGATGCGTCGGACGCGGTGCTTGCCAGCGCCAAGAACGGTGTTGGAATCAAGGAGGTTCTAGAAGCGGTTGTCAAACGCGTACCGCCGCCCAAGGGCGACCCGAGCGCACCGCTGCGCGCCCTCATTTTCGATTCCTGGTTCGATCCCTATCGCGGCGTTATTATCCTCACCCGCATCGTTGACGGGACGCTGCGCAAAGGGCAGAAAGTCCGTCTCTTTTCTAACGGCCGTTCCTATGAAGTGGAAGGCCTCGGCTTTCAATCGCCCAAGCCCGTTCCCTGCGATGAGCTTTCGGCCGGTGAAGCCGGTTTCGTTTTCTGCAACATCAAGACTGTTTCGGACGCCAAAATTGGTGACACCATCATGGATGATGGCAACCCCGCGACTGAACCGCTGCCCGGCTTTCAGGAAATCAAGCCGATGGTCTTCGCCGGGCTGTACCCTGTCGAGTCCCACGAGCATGGGCTTTTGCGCGATGCGCTCGAAAAACTTCGACTCAACGATAGCGCGTTCAACTTCGAGCCTGAGCACTCCGCGGCTTTGGGCTTCGGATTCCGTTGCGGGTTTCTAGGACTGCTGCATCTGGAAATCATTCAGGAACGTCTGGAGCGCGAGTTCCAGATTGACCTCATCACCACAGCGCCCGGCGTACGCTATCGCATCACGACCACCACCGGGGACGTTATCGAGGTCGATAACCCGCAAAAATTTCCCGATCCTTCCAATATCCAGCAGATCGAAGAACCGATCATTGACGCGACCGTGATCACTCGCGAAGAGTACCTCGGCGAAATTTTGAAACTGGTGGAAGAGAAGCGCGGCGTGCAGAAGAAGTTCGAGTACATCGGCGGCGGCCGCGTGCTTTTGCTTTACGAATTACCGCTCAATGAGATCGTGCTCGATTTCTACGATCGCCTGAAGTCGGCGTCGCGCGGTTACGCGTCGCTCGATTATCACCTCTCCGGGCACCGGATTTCGCCCATGGTGAAAATGGATGTGCTGGTAGCGGGCGAACCGGTGGATGCGCTTTCCATGATCGTGCATCGCGACGTGGCCTACGAGCGCGGGAAGATTCTGATCGAACGCCTCCGTAAACTGATCCCGCGCCAGATGTTCGAAGTTGCGCTGCAGGCGGCGATCGGCAACAAGATCATCGCCCGTGAAACGATCTCCGCTATGCGCAAAAACGTGTTGGCCAAATGCTACGGAGGCGACATCAGCCGCAAACGCAAGCTGCTCGAAAAGCAAAAAGAAGGCAAGCGCAGAATGAAGCGCGTTGGGCGCGTGGAAATTCCGCAGGAAGCGTTTCTGGCTGTGCTCAAAGTTAGCAGCGATTCCAACAGCTAGGCGGGCGTACAGTTCTAGGACGTTCTTGTCTTGCAAGCTACCAACTAAGAACACTCATGCGTTAGACTGCCTGCATGCTCCGTTCCGCAGGACTCGTTGTTCTTACTGCATTTCTTCTACCCGCGCTGCTGCCAGCGGCGAACAGCCCGTTTGTGGGCCGCTGGGATTTCAATGTCACCGAGGCGAATGGTAAGCCGGCCGCCAACTGGTTGGGCATCAAAGACAAGGGCGACGGTCTTGACATCTGGTTTCAGCCGACCGGCGGACACGTCTTTCAGGTGACCAATTACAAAGTCAACGGCTCGCACCTGACGCTCACCATGCCGCACGCTCTGTCATGGGACCTCGATGCTGCTGATGGCAAACTCACCGGCACACAAAAGCACGGTGACGACAACGTCGCTTTAACCGGAGTGCGAGCGCCTGAACTGGACAACACTCCGCCGAAGGCCTGGACCACACCGAGGAAGCTCTTCAACGGAAAGAATCTCGACGGTTGGCACCCGGTCGGCGATGTTGCCAACAATCACTGGGTCGTGCAGGATGGCGATCTGCTGAACGAGAAGCATGGCGCCAATCTTGAGAGTGACGAGAAATTCACAAATTACAAACTGCACTTTGAAGTAAATTGTCCAGACGATGCCAACAGCGGTTTCTACCAGCGCGGACGATACGAACTCCAGCTGGAATATGAGAAAGAAGGAACCGAGCCGCCGGAACGCGCCATGGGCGCCATCTACGGCCGCATCGCGCCCAGTGTAACGCTTCCGCGGAAAGTGGGCCAGTGGGAATCATTCGACGTCACGCTGGTTGGCCGGATGATTACCGTGAGCCGTGATGGCACGCTGACGATCGATCATAAAGAGATCGAGGGGATCACCGGCGGCGCACTGGACGCCAACGAAGGCGAACCCGGCTCATTCTATATTCAAGGGGATCACACGGGCGGACTGAGATTCCGCAACATCACCGTCGCGGTGCCGAAGGAGTAAAGCTCAGGCGAACTGGACTCCGCAGCCGGCGGCTACTTTCTGAATGTACTGGCGCGCTTCGTCGTATTCAGTGGACGTGTGAAGGTGTTCGAGCATCAGAGGCGTCTCGCGGCCTAAACCCGCGACGCCTCGCAGATAGGCCTCATAATCAATACCGCCTCTTCCGGGAATCACTTCGGTGAAGTGCGTGGCAAACGGGCCTACATCTTTCGCGTGACAGGAAACGATCCAGGGCTGCAGCTTGCGAAATACCTCTTCGATCACCTGTTTGTTGGCATAATAACGCTGCGGACTATCAATGATATTGCAAACATCAACGTGTGCGCCGAATGCAGGCCGATCAACTGCCTTAATCAGGCGTATATAGGAACCCGGATCGTTGGGTAAGGCCCAGCCCATCATCTCGATACTGAATTTCGTACGCTTCGGTTTGACCGCATCAATCAAGTAACGACAGTTCTCAACCGTGGCATCGAGGTAAGTATCGGTCAAGTTTTTGGGATCGGGGCCATCCCAGAGCTTTGGATTGTACGAGCCGCCGATGTCGACGCAGCAAAGAGCGCCAATTTCTTCGGCGAGTGTCAAACGCTCAAGAACGAACTGCCTGTTGGCGCGCCGTTTGGCTGGATCGCTTTCCAGCATGTTTACCCAAGCCCCGACCTCCGCGATCACTACGTTTTCGGCGGCAAAAGCTTTCCTGGCCGCGTCGATCTCCGCAGTTTGGCCGGCCTTCAAATTCGCCGGACAGTAAGCGGCGCTATAGCCCAAGCGCCGGTGTTCTTTCGCCTGCAAAACGGGGTCATTCGTCTTGAGGAAAATCGGGCCGCCCAAGCGCACAGCGGACGACGAGGCGGCCGCCAAGGGCAGCGCCGCGGCAGTGGCCAAAAACTCGCGTCTGCTACTGGATGGTTCCATCTCTCGACAGCAACTCCTTTGCCTTACTTTGCATTTCGGTCATGTTGGCGCGCATGAAACAGTGATGCGCCTCGGTTTTATCGACTTCAACGCCAGCCAACCCGAGCAGATAGAGAGTGCCGAGATTTCGCCAAGCCAGGACGTCCCCTTGCAGTGCCGCTAAGCGGTAAAATTTCACGGCTTCGCGGCCGTCCCGTTCGACACCCGCCCCGATCTGAAACAAAATACCCATCATCAACTGAGCTTTCGCAGCCCCCGCTTCCGCCGCCGGACGGGTATTCTCGTGGACCCATTCGCCGCGGCCTTGAACAAGCGCTTCCATCATGGCGTCCAGGTCGTATTGCGAATCGAGCGCGGGGGCGGGCTCGGGCGTTTGCACGTGCTCTATCATATTGATGTTCGAGTCAGACCGCTACTCCCGGTCAGGCGGGGAACAACCGGCTTTTTCGCGAGTATCGGAAATCGACGCGATCTTCCATTCGCCGTTGGTCAGAAGCAAGCTGAACGAGTCTATACCGCAGTGGCTGAACTTGCCATTCAAGTGGAAGTTGTAGGGCGCCCAGACCACGGCGATCGAACCATGCCGCAGGACCTTCGGATCCCAAATCCGCTCGTCCCACTTGCCTTTGCCGGATGCAAGAAGATCCAGCCATTTTCCGCTGGCCAAGGCGTCGGCCGTGCCGTCGGGCTTGCTTGAAAAGAGCATTGCCTCGGGGAGAAACAGGGTACGCGCGTGCGCCGCATTATGGCTGGCCATGTCGGTGAAGAGCTGCTTCGCGACCACGAGCGGGTCTTGAGCTTGTGCAAAGCCAAAGGCAGACAGCAGAAACACCAACAGAGTGGGGGCTTTCAGCATCCAGCCAGTCTATCCCGAAAAGCGGCGATTAGCCGTGAACCGTTTCCGCTCGTGGAACCGGTTCGCTTTTGCGCTTTTTGCCGGAGCGGACTAGAAAGAAGACCAGGATTCCGAGGCAGAGAAGAGTGACGCCGCCGGCCAGCTTCAAGACGTTATAGATGGCGACGGTGTACTTACCGGTCAGAGGATCATATGGGCAGCAGAACAAGAGCACATAGTCGACCGGTGAGCCGATCTTATGCGCCGACGCTTCGACCAGTGACAGACGCACGTCAGTGGGCGTGTACTGAATGCCATAAAAATAGCGCGAGAGCTTGCCTTCCGGCGTCGCCACCATGATGCCGGCGGCATGTACGAACTGGTGCGTGGGCTCATCCCAGCGATAGCGGAATCCAACGGCGGCAGCCAGCCTGCTGATCGAGTCCTGATCGCCCGTCAGAAAGTGCCAGCCGGCATCAAAGGACGGCTTCGCGAACAGTTTTCCGTAGCTAGCTTTCTTAGCGGCAGCCAGCGGCGGTTTCTCCGCGGGGTCGATACTCACAATCACAACCTTATAATCTTTTTGGGGCGTGAGACTCACCTGCCCCAGCGAGTGGACCATCTCGCTCATCGTCAAACCGCAGAGGCTGGGGCATTTGTAATACACGAGTGCAAGGACAACCGGCTTGTCTCCGAAGTAGGTGCGAAGCGGAACCGGTCGATTCAATTCGTCCCTGAAAACCAGGTCCAGCGGAATCGACGTATTCAGCTTCTGATCAATACCAACGCCTTCTTTGTTGACCACACGCCGTCCGTATTGAGCATTCAAAGACGGCGCACTAAGCAGCAGCAGTAGACACAAGGAAAACAACTTCATCACTGTTACCAGTCTAGAGCGGGATGTTTCCGTGCTTTTTGCGCGGCATGGTATCGGTCTTATTTGCCAGCATGCGGAGCGCCCGAATCACCTTCGTGCGTGTTTCGCGCGGTTCAATCACGTCGTCAATATAACCGCGTTCAGCCGCAACGAAAGGATTAGCAAAGCGATCGCGATACTCTTCAATTTTTTCCTGCCGGCTCTTTTCCGGATCGGCCGCTTCCTCTAATTCTTTGCGATACAGGATATTCACCGCGCCTTCCGGACCCATGACGGCAATCTCGGCGGTGGGATAGGCGAAGTTAATATCGGTCCGAAGATGCTTGGAGCCCATAACGCAATAAGCGCCCCCATAGGCTTTGCGCGTGATCACGGTGATCTTCGGAACGGTCGCCTCAGCGTATGCATAGAGCAGCTTGGCGCCGTGCCGGATGATGCCGCCGAACTCCTGGGCGGTTCCCGGGAGAAATCCAGGCACATCTTCAAACGTCAAAATGGGGATCTGAAAAGCATCACAAAAGCGCACGAAGCGCGCGGCTTTGGTCGAAGCGTTGATATCGAGGCAACCCGCGAGGTGGGCCGGCTGATTGGCTACGATTCCCACCGTTTCTCCGCCTAGCCGGCCAAAGCCCGTGACGATGTTGCGTGCGAAGTGCTCGGCCAGTTCGAAGAAAATCGCATCGTCCACCACGCGAGCGATGACGTCCTTAATGTCATAGGGCTTGTTCGATTCTGAAGGGATCAAGCTGTCGAGCTCGCTATCGGCGCGGTCTTCGCTATCGCTGGTTGGCAGAACAGGAACCCCGTCGAGATTGTTTTGTGGAAGAAAAGTGAGCAGCTCGCGAATTTTTTGCAGGCAATCGGCGTCATCGGCCGCCAGAAACTGCGCCACGCCGCTGAGGGCATTGTGGGTATTGGCTCCGCCGAGCTCTTCCTTAGAGACATCTTCGTGCGTGACCGTTTTGATCACGTCGGGGCCGGTCACGAACATATGGCTGGTACGATCCACCATGAAGACGAAATCGGTAAGCGCCGGTGAATAGACAGCGCCACCGGCGCAGGGACCCATAATCGCCGAAATTTGGGGAACAACGCCGCTCGCCAGCGTATTGCGCAGAAAGATATCGGCATAGCCGGCGAGCGAAACCACGCCTTCCTGAATGCGCGCCCCGCCCGAATCGTTCAAACCGATGACTGGTGCTCCGGTCTTCAAAGCGAGATCCATGAGCTTGACGATCTTTTGCGAATTGGCCTCAGAGAGAGAACCGCCGAAAACCGTAAAATCCTGCGCGAACACAAAGACCTGGCGTCCGTGGATCAAGCCATGTCCGGTGATGAAACCGTCGCCGTCGATCCCTTTGTTCTGCATGCCAAAGTTATGGGAGCGATGGCGGACGAGTTTGTCCAGTTCTTCAAAACTTCCTTCATCGAGGAGCAAGCTGATCCGCTCGCGCGCGGCGAGCTTGCCTTCGCGGTGCTGCCTGGCTTGCCGCTCGACCCCTCCGCCTGCTTCGGCGCGTGCATGACGCCGGCGGAGCTCTTCTAACCTGTCCGTACTTAACCGATCCGAACTCGACTGCGTGTTTTTCTCCTCCCGATGCGACGATAAGATCAGTTCGCCTGCATGCCCGATAGTATTATGAACTCTCCCGGAAGCCTGATCGTGGGCACGGCGGGTCACATAGATCACGGCAAGACTTCACTCGTGCGGGCCCTCACCGGCGTGGATACGGACAGACTGCAAGAGGAGAAGCGCCGCGGGATTTCGATCGATCTGGGGTTTGCCCATTTTACGCTGCCATCGGGTAGGGAGGTGAGCTTCGTCGATGTGCCGGGTCACGAGCGTTTCGTTAAGAACATGCTGGCGGGCGTCGGTGGCATCGACGCGGTGCTCCTGACGGTGGCGGCGGACGAGGGCGTGAAGCCACAGACGCGGGAACATTTTGACATCTGCCGCCTGCTCGATCTGGATCGGGGCTTGATCGTTATGACGAAAGCAGACCTGGTTACACCGGAACAAATGGGCAGCAGCGTGGCGGCGGTCGAAGGACTGCGTAGGAATTCATTTCTGGCGGAAGCGCCGATTATTCCATTCAGCAGCGCGACAAAGGCGGGGCTGGACCGGCTGCTTGATGCCCTGGAGTCTCTGGTAGATAAGCCCAAGAAGGGAGCTCGCAGCGACACGATGCGGCTGCCCATCGATCGCAGTTTTGTGTTGAAGGGTTTTGGCACGATTGTGACCGGCACGCTTTGGGGAGGCAGCCTGCGGGTTGGGGATACGGTTCGAATTCATCCACTCAATCGTGATGTGCGCGTCCGCGGCTTGCAAACGCACGGCATGGCGACACCCGCAGTTTCCGCAGGACAACGAGCCGCGGTGAACCTAAGCGGCATCGATCATACGGAGGTGAAGCGCGGTTTTGTACTCACCTTGCCCGACGCGCTGGCGCCGACCAAGACGCTGCACGTTGTGATGAATTGGCTCGTGCCCCATGCCGAGCAGCCCTCGCCTCGAGAGGATTTGCTGCTGTATGCAGGGACTTCCGAGATCACGGCAGGAATGCGCACGCTCGAAGGAGAATACCGGGAAGGGCAATCACTGGTGCAACTGGACCTGTCGGAAGGAGCCCTCCTGCTACCCGGTGATCATTTTGTGGTGCGCCGCCCATCGCCGCCACAGACAATCGGCGGCGGCACGGTTACTGATGCGTTCCCGCCCAAGAAGCTCAGCCGCGGCAAGGCTGCGGCACGCTTGCGAAAGCTGCACAAAGGGGATCTTGTCTCGCAACTTGAATTGTTCACGAGTGAAAGGGAAAACGGCCGGAGTTTAGACGAGTTGGGGCGATTAACCGGGAGATCGGCCGCGCAAATCCTTGCCGCCGTGAGCGGCAGCCAAGTACTGATCGTTGATGAGGCGAGCCGGCGCATCCTGACACGGGATTGGTTGGCACGCCGCCGCAACGCGCTGGTTACCTGGTTGGAGGCATTTCATGCCCGCAATCCGGCTCTCCCCGGGGCACAGGTAGCAGCGGCTCGCCTGGGACTCGAGCACTCGCTCGCGTCTTTTGTGTGGCGAGACTTTGCGGCTGTCCAACAACGGGGAGATTTGATCGCACTCGCAGGCTATCAGCCGCAGGTCAACAAACACGAAGCGGCTGCGCTGCTTCGGATCGAGCAGCATTTTCGCAGCGCGGGGTATCAGCCGGCAAGTCCTGCCGAGGTGCTCCGCGATTTGGGGACGGATCCCGAGATCGGCAGAAGACTGCTCGAGCGGCTAATTAAAGACGGGCGCTTAGTGCGTATCACCGATACGCTGGTTTTTCATACAGATGTGATCACACACATCAGGACTTCGCTTGCAGTGCACAGAGGGCGGCGATTTTCAATACCGGAGTTCAAAGGCTGGACACAGATATCGCGCAAATATGCGATTCCGCTGCTCGAATATTTCGATCATCAGCACGTGACACGACGCGAAGGGGATAACCGCATCGTGCTCTAAATTACTTCGAGCAACAGGCATTTCAGATAGTGCGTTTCGGGCACGGTCAGCAGAATGGGATGATCCCGCGATTGAGTGCGGCGCTCGAGCACGCGCAGGCGTTTCCCGCAATCGAGCGCGGCCGCCGCAATTACTTCGAGCAGATGCGCTTCGCTCATGTGATGCGAACAGGAGCAACTGACCAGGATGCCGCCTGGCTTCAATAGCCGAAGAGCACGTAGATTGATCTCTTTATAGCCGCGCGCGGCGCCATCGAGAGCGCCGCGGGATTTGGTGAAAGCCGGCGGATCCACCACGATGAGATCGAATGTGCGATGCGCGTGCACCAGGCTGGGCAGGTATTCGAGAACGTTGGCCTGTTGCGCTGATACGTTCTCTATCTGGTTCAACCTGGCGTTGGCGCGCAATGTCTCAAGCGCAGCGGCGGAGCTGTCGATAGCCTCGACCGAATCACAGGGCGCGGCGAGGTGAAGCGCAAAACCGCCCGTGGCAGTGAAACAGTCGAGAGCTTTGCCGCGGCCATAATTTCGCACCGCACGATAGTTCTCGCGCTGGTCGAGAAAGACGCCGGTCTTCTGCCCTTCCATCGGATCAACGAGGAAACGAAGGCCATTGATGTGAACTTCGACCTCCTTCGGCGCTTCTCCGAATAATACTGAGACCTCACGCGGAAGGCCCTCCTTGGCGCGGCTCGCCACATCGTTGCGCGCGACAATTACGCTTGGGGCCAGCAACTCGACCAGACTCGACGTGATCTCGGCAGCCAGGCGATTCATACCCTGATCGAGCAATTGCACGACCAGGCAAGTGCCGTAGCGGTCGACAATGAGACCGGGCAGCAGGTCTCCTTCGGCATGAACCAGGCGGTAAGCGTCGGAATCCTTCACAATGCGCTCGCGAAAAGCGAGCGCGGCCGACAGCCGCTGAGCCAGAAAGGGCTGGTCGATGTCTTCGATCCGGGAGCTTAGCAGGCGCAGCGAAATCTGCGAGGAAGAGCTGTAGTGCGCGATACCCAAAACCCGGTTCTGGCCGCTGATGACGCGTACGGCATCGCCGGGCTGAGCAGTTCCGCGGCTGATTATATCGCTTGTAAAAATCCAAAGATGACCGGAATCAATACGCTCGGCGGCCTTGCGATTCACGCGCACTGTCGGTATCGATTCCACGCCTCATTTAAGCAGAGCGCGTGCATGGGCATTTGTTACGCTCGAATTACTCGATTCGGGTTTGCCCTTCCATAGATGCTACAGGATCTTCGATTTGCTTTGCGCCTGGCACGCAAGAATCCTGGAATGACTTTGACGACTTTTCTCGTTCTAGCTTTGGCGATTGGCGGGACCACGGCAATTTTCAGCATTGTGGATGCAGTTCTTTTCCGGCCGCTTCCGTTCAACGAGAGTAACCGAGTCGTCCGTATCTTTGCGACCGATGCGTTCAGTAATCAGGATGAAGTGAGTATGCCGGACTACCTGGACTGGAAAAAGAATGTAAAAGGTTTTTCGTCAATGGCACTGTTCGGAACGTCGCAAGCTACGTTGACCGGCGGTGCATTGCCCGAACGCGTGGTGTTGGGACGCGCGGAGGCAAGCCTGTTCCCGCTGTTGGGAGTCGCTCCGCTTCGGGGGCGCAACTTCGAACCGGAAGACAACCTGCCTGGTCATACGGCCAAGGCTCTTTTGAGCTGGAATTTCTGGCAGAGTCATTTCAATGGCGAGGATATACTCGGACACAAGCTCGTGCTCGATGGCAAGCCCTATATAGTTACAGGCGTTCTGCCGAAGAGTGTGGCGGTGTTGGGCCGCAAAGACGTTTGGGTGCCGCTTGTTTTTGATCTGAAGGTAGCCGATAACAAGCGCGGCTTTCATTTCTTCAATGCGGTAGGACGCCTTGCCCCGCACGTCACAATCGGGCAGGTAAATGCAGAACTGGCCGAGCGCTCCAGCACTCTGGCGGAAGAATTTCCGGACCAGAACAAAGGGGTCGGCGCAAGGGTGGCCGAGCTACAAAGCACCTTGAGCGGAGAAGGCCTGGGCTCTTCGCAAGGTGATTTCCGAAACGCGTTATTGATGCTTTTTGGCGCAGTAGGCACGCTGCTGTTAATCGCTTGCGGGAACGTGGCCACGCTCAATCTGGTGAGCGCTTCCTCGCGACAACACGAACTTGCGGTCCGCATCTCGGTTGGAGCGGCCCGCACTCAGCTTTTCCGACAGGTATTGATAGAAGGCGTACTTTTGTCGGTGTCGGCAGCGACTACGGGCGGCGGGCTCGCGTGGGCCATTATTCGCGTATTCAAAACTCTTCCTGTGACGGCAATTCCGCGCATGGAAGACATCAGCGTGAATGGCCGCGCGCTCGTATTCACGCTTGTTGTCGGCACTGTCACGGGCGCAGTTGCAGCTCTAATACCGGCTATCCGCGCGGCTGGCGCCGATCTCAACTTCACTCTCAAACAAGGCTCAGGCAGGACCACCGATACGCGTTCGCAACAGTATCTGCGAAGAGTATTCGTGGCACTTGAAACGGGTCTAGCGGCTTTGCTGTTGGTGCAATCGGGATTACTTCTGAAGAGCTTTGTCCGTGCCGTGGAGATCAATCCCGCGCTCCGGACAGATCACCTTCTGACGCTCTATTTTTCGCTACCGACTTTCAACGCCAGCCATCTCGATAACGCGAGCATACCGGCCCTGGTGCGGCAAATACTCGAGCGGGTTCAAGCGATACCAGGAGTGCGGTCGGCGGCCACCACTTCTACTTTGCCGCTCACCGGAACCGATGCAGGAGGAGGAATTGTGGTGGAGGGCGGACCCCAGAAGCGGCACCTGTGGGAAGCGCCGTATGCGGTCTGGACGACGGTTTCGCCGAGGTATTTCCAAACGATGCAGATTCGTCTGCTCGAAGGAGAGGAGTTCGCTGCCGACAGTCCGGGCAAGAAAGTTGCGATTGTCAATCGTGCTCTTACCGACAAACTATTTCCGAAGCAAGATCCTTTAGGCAAACGCATTGCAGGCGCAACGCAGAATCCGGACTGGCACCAGATTGTCGGAGTGGTGGCGGATGTGCCACAGGAAGCGCTCGAGAAGAAGCCAGCGCCGGAAGTTTTCTTTCCGAGCGAGGCGGCCGATACGCCCTGGATGGCGTTAGCACTGCGGGTAAGTGGAGACCCCCAGAGTTATATAGGGCCGGTGCGGCGAGCCATTGCGGAAGTCAACGGATCAGTCGCGGTGTTTCTGCCACGAACGATGCAGGAGATTTTGGGACGCCAGTTCTTATGGCGCGGGCTGCAGACCTGGGTGATCGGGGCGTTTGCGTTGCTGGCGATCGCTTTGGCAGGAATGGGTACTTATGCAGTGATTGCTCACTCAGTGAATCAACGAATTCGCGAGATCGGTTTACGCATGGCGCTAGGAGCATCCAATGCGACCGTATTGCGGATGGTGATTTGGCAGGGAACAATGCCCGCGGTTTTCGGCGCCCTTCTGGGGTTGGCCGGGAGTTTAGTGGTTGGACGCCTGACGGCGAACATATTGTTTGGCGTGACACCGCTCGATCCGTCCATCTATTTGGGCGCGGCGGGATTATTGTCTGCGGCTGCTTTGGTAGCGACTTATTTTCCGGCGCGACGAGCTTCGTTGCTTGATCCGGGAAGCGCCCTGCGGCATGAGTAGAATTCGCTAGGGTTGGTCGAGGGGGCGCGACAGGATACAGGCATTGACGCCGCCGATGCCCATGGATAATTTCCCGCTGGCCTGAGGTGGAAAGGCGCACGCCGTGTTGAAGACGAACGAGTCGTGGACGCCGGCGATGGATCCGTTCAGTTCATCGGGGGACAACGGAGTCGGAAACAAGCGCTTCTCTTCAAAGCCGAGATACTGGGCGGTCAACTCCCAGCCGCCGCCCGCGCTCATGCCGTGACCGAAAGTACCCTTGCGGGCGGTGATCAAGACGGAACGGGGAAGAATGGTGCGCAGAGTTGTGACTTCCGAGTAATCGCCAGGAGTGGCGGTGGCGTGAAGGTCCCAGGTGCCGATTGAATCCGGGCTGATCGCCGCCTCTTCCAGAGCCTGCTGGATAGCGGCGCTGGGGCCTTCGGAGGTGGGCGTGACGATGTGATGAGCGTCAGAAGTGATCCCGACGGCAACCGGTTCCATGCCGAGCGGACGGAAGCCCTTTCCACGAAGATAATCGAGATCGCCGATGATCCAAATGACGGAACCGCCGGCGACATGCGTTCCCTGTAACCGGGTTAGGGGAACGGAGACATTGCGGTCGGCGGAGAGCACACGGCCGCTATAAAACGATCCGACGGTGAGAGGATGCGGCGGTGGATCGGTGGCGCCGACCACCACGATTTTTGCGTCACCAGTTTGAATAGCGCGCATTGCCAAATGGAGTGCCACGCCGAATGTAGAGCAAGCGGCGACCGGAGCGAAAGCCGGGCCGGTAATTTTTCCAAGGATCGATATTTGCGCGGCCGGCGTATTGTGAATGTTCCAGATCAGATTGGCTGAGACTTTCCAGGGTGGTTCGGGCGCGTGCCATCGTTCCTGGAGTTTGATGCGCCGCTTTTCTTTTTCGCGAATGGTGTTGAGTTTTCCCGCTTCAATATGGCCTTCGATGCTTAACGCGTCGATGGCTGCGAGTTCTTCCAAATAGGTCTGTAGATCGGACGATTGCCGCATCCAGTATTGATTCCAGGCTCGTCGCGCGGCGGGTTGGTTTTCTTCGCTAACGGAGGCGGGTTCAGGAGGGACATCGCCCTCTGTGGTCTTGCAGCCCTTTGCCAGAAAGTCACGGAGCGCCGCATTGCGTTCCGGCTTAGCCCAGAAACTATCCCACCGCTGTTGCGCTTCGTAAAGCTGGATGCTTGATTGATAGGCGGTGTCGACGGCGCCCAGACCGGTTCCGACATAGACGTGAGCTCGCGAGCCGAGCGCTTTGATTTCGCCTTCGAGCCCTGGATTCTGGCCGAGCGCCTGAATGAATGCGCCGATTGCGTAAAGCGTCGGCACACCCATTTTCTCTCTCAATGTCTGAAAGTGCCGGGGTGCAAACCGGCGGTCGATCCATTCCTTGTAATCCTCGAAGTCGAATTGCGGCATTCCGACCAGGAAATTATCGGGACCGAACCCGTTGAAGGGGGATAACCACGTTTCGGAACTGGCCAGATTCTTACGGAAAGCATCAATCGTAGGGGATTTGGGGCCAACGATGCCCCAGCCAAAAACACCGATTCTTACAGGCACTCGAATTCACTGTTACACATCTTGACGATCAAACATCGAGATTGCGCACATCGAGCGCATTCTCTTCGATGAATTTGCGGCGGCTTTCGACATCTTCACCCATCAGTGTTGAAAAGATCGGTTCGGTTTCCGCGTAATCTTTGAGATCGACCTGCAGCAGGGTGCGTGTTTCCGCGTTCATGGTGGTAGACCAGAGCTGCTCGGCATTCATCTCGCCCAGACCTTTATAGCGCTGGATGTTGACCTCGCGAGTGCCCTCGTTCTTGACGGTGTTCAGTAAGTCACGCCAGTTGTTCTGCACGTCGCGATGGCTGTCCTTCACAAGAGTGAATGGCGGTACGTTGACGCGGGCTATCTGCTTGACAATGGCGCGGACGCGGCGGAATTCAGGGAGAGAGAGAAACTCCGTGTTGATGAAACGAGTGGCATTGGTCGGGTCTTTGTAGCCGGCCATCCAGGCGGAATGCTCTTCTTCGCGCTCGACTACTACGTCGAGCTTCGCGTCGCGCAAACGCTGGGCGAGCACCTTGACGTTCTCTTCACTTTGCAGGTCAGCTTTGGTGTCGATGGGCACGGAAACGTCGGTGAGTACATCGACCACCCGTGGGTCGCGCACGCGGCGTTCGAGCCGCTGGCTGATCACACTGAGTTCATCGAGCGACATGAGGAAGTTGCGCAGCTCGATACCCGAGATGACGGTCGCCGCGGCGCCGTCCTGCGAGGCCGGGCCGAGCTCAACGGTAAGGTTTTCGGTAGCGCGTTTGAGAATTTCGCGGGTGTATTCTTTGTCGTCTTTGATGTACTTCTCACTCTTGCCCTTCTTGATGCGATAGAGCGGCGGCTGGGCGACGAACACCTTACCGCGGGTAATCAGCTCCTGCATGTGACGGAAGAAGAACGTCAACAGCAGGGTACGGATGTGCGAGCCGTCCACGTCGGCATCGGTCATAATGATGATTTTGCCGTAGCGCAATTTGGCGATTTCGAAATCGTCGCCTTTACCGATACCGGTGCCGATAGCGGTGATCATAGCGCGAATTTCTTCGTGCCCGAGCATTTTGTCGTAGCGGGCTTTTTCGACGTTGAGGATCTTGCCCTTGAGCGGCA
>DATAYL010000347.1:0-4705 GCA_036272575.1 Bryobacteraceae bacterium
ATCGCGAACATTTACATGAGCGTGTTCAACCGCTTGCGACTCGAAATCAAACACGAGAATCTAGCTATTGCCGAGATCAAGAGATAAAGTGCTGCTGCATCCTACGGCAATGTGCAGGATGCCGGCCAGTGTCCCGCAGCCAAGACTGCCGATGGTTAGGCACAGCCGCATGCCGAACCGAGGAATGCTCGGCCATGCTGACGGAGAGAAAGAACTGCCGCGACGAGCTATTCCACCGCTATGTGGAACGGCCTCAATTAGTTGCCCGCATCCGGGATGCATTCCCGTCAATTCATGCTGTTCATCGAGGCCTACAAGACCGGTCGGTTTCGCCGTATGTCTCCGTTCTTGCATCTGAACGAGACAGAAAGATACGTCGCAGTACAACTGTACATCGGAGCTGGCACCATGCGCGTCGCATTAATTGCGTCGCCCTTCATCAGTGTTCCTCCTACAGGTTATGGCGGTACAGAATTGTTCATCGCCAATCTGGCGGAAGCGCTGGCGCGTCTCAATGTGAAGGTCGACGTTTATGCCAACGGTGAATCTCGTGTGAAGGCGGTCTTGCATGCGCGTTATGCGCGGCAAGACTGGCCCCTCTCGTCGGAAAATTCTGGGTTCACGAAAGACATCGATCACATTGCTTGGGCCGTGGATGATGCCGAGGTGAACTGCGACATCATTCACGTAAGCTCTGCGCCTGCTGTACCCTTTTCGCGCTTTTCTTCCCGACGGTTTGTCTGCACCCTTCACCATCCAGCCGAGGCCGGATTTACGGATCTCTACGAACGGTACGACGAAGTCAGATATACAGCGATCAGTCGACATCAGGCTTCTCTTCACCCCAGGCTGTGTCCGCGCGTCATTCATCACGGCCTGGATCTGCAAAAGTATCACTTTGAAGAAAGGAAAGATCCCTACGTTGTTTTCCTCGGGAGAATCTGTCCGATTAAGGGCCCTCACAACGCGATTGCGATTGCAAAACAGGCTGGTATCCCGCTCAAGATCGCCGGCGAGGTTCAACCCATCTTTCAAGCTTATTTCGAAAAGGAGATTGCGCCACATATCGACGGCCGAAATATAGAATTTGTGGGCGAAGCGGATATCGCTATGAAGAATCAGCTGCTTGGCCGCGCCACAGCATTGCTATTCCCGATCGAATGGGAGGAGCCATTCGGCTTGGTTATGATCGAGTCCATGGCGTGCGGAACACCGGTTATCGCCTTTCCTGGCGGTGCTGTCGAAGAAGTGATCGATGATGGTATATCGGGACGGGTTTGCCGAACGGTGACAGAGGCGGCGTCAACATTGCGACACGAAATCTTCCAACCCAGGGCCGTTCGTCGCTGCGCAGAAATCCGATTCTCGGCTGATGCGATGGCGCGCGAATATTACCGTGTCTATTCCGAACTGTTGGGCAGAGTACCTCTGACAGTCGGACCCGGTCCCGAGGAGACCGCCGCTTGAAGAAATTTACAGAGCTGGAAGCGCCTCGTCTGATGGATCCTCCTCCGGAGCCGAAAGTGCTGTATCCGCAGCCGCGGCTCGATGCGGAGGAGGGTCTCGCCATCATACGCGGCAGCACCTTTTTTGCAGCGACTCGCAAGGGCGACCTGATGCCTTCTGGAGCGCCGCAGGTCGGATTGTTTTGTGACGACACTCGTTTCCTAAGCCATTTGCAGCTGCGAGTGAACGGTCAGGAACCAATCGTTCTTTCCTCGACAACCATGGGTTCAGATACGGCAAGAGTGGAACTTACTGTTCGAGGTGGTTCAGTTGCGGCGAACAATCTGGACCTACCCATCAACTCCGTATACATCCATCGCGAACAAGTTCTGGAGCGCGACTGCCTTTATGACATTCTCGACTTTCACAATTACCACGATGTTGAAGTTGTTCTGAATGTCGAGCTCTTCTTTGCCGCCGACTTCATGGACATTTTTCAGGTGCGCGGCCTTCTAAGGGGCAAGAGCGGTCAGTATTTTGTTTCTCAGGTGCGCGAGTCGAGTGTGCGGTTCCTCTATGAAGGACTGGATGAGAGGCGTCGTACTACCGCACTCCATTTCACGCCACTACCGCAACTCCTCGATTCACAACGTGCGCAGTGGGAGCTGCAGCTGCTCCCTCGTGGGGGGAATCGAATCGTCACCACGATGACTATGAACGCGAGCGCGTCGCATCAGGTGGAGTTTCAGCAAACCGCTGTAGCGCGGCAAAGCACCCTCGAAGAGGCGCGCCTCGCTTCCGTGGCACAACACCGAAACTGGGCCGACAGTTGCACGCGGCTCCGATCTGACAATCGAATATTCGACGTCATGCTCGAAACTTCGGCTGAAGATTTCTACGCCTTGCGAATGCCGGAGGAACGCGGAACTGCCGTGGCCGCTGGTGTGCCCTGGTTTGCTGCGCTGTTCGGGCGTGATTCGCTGTTGAGCAGCTATCAGACTTTACTGCTTGATCCTGAGCTGGCGCGAGGCACCTTGCGAGTCCTTGCCAGTTACCAAGGCGAGGTGTCAAACGATGAACGCGACGAGGATCCCGGCAAGATACTCCATGAACGCCGCTCAGGTGAGATGACGGCTACACATGAGGTCGCATTTGGGCGCAGTTACGGATCAGTCGATGCGACGCCGCTGTTCCTCATCCTGGCCCACGAATATTTTCAGTGGACCGGAGACCACGCACTACTCCGTGAGTTGATAGAGCCCCTTAAGGCGGCAACGAAATGGATCCTGGATTACGGTGACCTGGACGGCGATGGGTTGATCGAGTACTGCCGACGCGATCCGAAAGGTCTCTTCAATCAGGGGTGGAAGGACTCCGGCGACGCGAATCGCCATAGCGATGGAAGAGTCGCCCAGCCGCCCATCGCATTGATTGAGGTACAGGGATACGCCGTGCGAGCACTTCTCCGGGCTTCCGAGCTCCTGGGACTGCTGAACGAACACCCCCTAGCGAATCAGGCTAAGCAGAGGTCAGATGAGTTGCGCGCTCTCATCGAGGAACGTTACTGGCTCGAAGACCGGGCGTACTACGCGATGGCCCTCGATCGTGAAAAGCGACCCCTGGGCGTAGATAGTTCTAACCCTGGTCATCTGCTCTTTTCTTCTGCGATCACAAGTCAGCGTGCGCGGCAGGTTGCCAATCGCCTAACGACAACCCCGTTATTTTGCGGGTGGGGCATCCGTACACTTTCCAGCGAAGAACAGTATTTCAATCCGATGAGTTACCATTGCGGGTCGGTATGGCCTCACGACAATGCCATCATCGGGTATGGAATGGCTCGTTACGGCCTACATCATGAGGCGTCGATCGTTTTCCAGGCTCTATACGACGCCGCGTTGCATTTTCGTGAGTATCGACTGCCGGAACTCTTCTGTGGAATTGACCGTCAACTCAAGAGCGAGCCCGTACATTACCCGGTATCCTGTTCGCCGCAGGCATGGGCAGCAGGAGCGCCTTTCCTTCTGCTCACGGGCCTGCTCGGACTTCAGCCCTGTGCCGATCGGAAAGAGCTGGCCATCGTCAACCCGCATCTGCCACCATTTCTGAAATCTCTCCGAATTGAAAACCTGCGCGTCGGATCTTCTCGGATCACGCTTACCTTTGAACGAGAAGGAGAACGCACGAATTGCAACGTCGTGGACGTTCAGGGAGACCAGATTAAGGTCAGCATAGTTTTTCCATCGGACGTCGCCTGATCCGATTAGATCGATTCGCGTGATTTAACGTGAGGCCGGTCAGAGTATTTATCCCTGCGTTTGAACGGGCCGGGGTACTTGCGATCAGCGCTGTCGTCGTTCATATATCGTCCGTTTCATACAGGCTTCCTAGACGCCATGAGTGCGGTACCGTGTTCCTCTCATGAGAACCAAATGGCGGAAGATCGGTCACGCAAAATCGGACTCATCAATTGGGCATGTATCTGCCGCCCATCAATCGCACCCGCGATCCGGCGGCTTGCCTCCGGGCCGCTGACAGCGCGCGAAATGCCTTCAATGCAAAAGGTTCACTGCGCTCAATCAAACCCCTTTCGTAAATTCCAAGTAGTGAGCTACTTGGATAAGTCCCCAAATTCTCAATTGGCGCAAGCATCGCAAAACTCCTCATTGATTGTCTGGATGCCCTCACGCACGGTAATCGAATCTCGGTGCGGGCGAAAAGAAGGATTCGGAAGGTTTCAAGGATTATGCTCTAGATCGTTCGGCAAGAGCCGTACATCGTGCCACCAAACAGCGAGGGCCGTGTCGCCAGTTTTTCCACGTGCTCCATTCCTGCCTGGGTGAAGAGTCGGCAGAGTTTTTCGAAGCCAACCGGGTATGGTCCCCATGGATTTGGCTTGGTCGTAAGCGTTCGCTTATCGCCGTATAGACAGAGCGTCGGCCCGGTCGCACTATGACGGCATAAGCCAGGGGCATCAGCCCCTGCATCCGATGAGGGTGTTGGTGCTTGAGGGTGTTGGTGCTTGAATTCCTAACGGGTCGAGAACCGGACTTGTTCGTGCTTGACAATGCGATGTCAGAGCTTCATTATTCTCACCGCCAACGAATGCGACGCCGCGAATGAAGCGCATAGAGAGTGTGGCAGGCACCCTAATTGCGCCGATCCAATCGAATGCAAGCGCGACGCACTGCTTAACCAAGGTTCGAACAGGACGGTCCTGTTTCGTATTCATCGCGCATGTTTCAGCGTGTCGAGATGGAGA
>DATAYL010000348.1:0-53462 GCA_036272575.1 Bryobacteraceae bacterium
CGAACCACCGGACGCCGATGCACGGCCGAGGTGCCTACGTGTCGGGAAGCCGCCACATGCGTGCCATGGAGCGTGCTGGCATGCTTGCTGCGCGATGCGGCGGTGTTGCGGCCCCGGCGCGGCCCTGTGCTGCGCTTCACGACGAGCTTCTCTTCGTGGTACACCGCCGGAATGAGCAGTACGTCGCCAGTCTCAATCGAATCCGCCGTACGGTTCACTGCGACGATGCGCCCTTTTGGCAGATGATATGTTTTCGCGATCGCTTCCAAAGTGTCGCCGGCTTCGACGTGGTGAATGCGCCAAGCCTTACGGTTCTCGGCCGGTACTGTTTCCAAAGCCGCCTGGGCCGATGCCAGGGTTCCCTCGGGAATATGAACCTGGAAACCGGAAGGAACCACGGTTCTGAGTAACGAGGGGTTTAAGTCGCGAATGACCGAAACCGGTTGCAGCGTTGCATCCGCAATCAGGTCTAAGCTGGTAGAGGCGGAGAGCTGCAGTGAATCGTACTCCACCGGCTGATCCGTCTCGACGTTTTCCAGGCCGTAATCTTTAGGGTTCTTAGCCATGATGGTCATGGCCACAATAATCGGCACGTAATTCGCCGTCTCACGCGGCAGGGCGCGACGCTTCAACAGCTCCCAGAAATCGGCATAGCCCGTCCGCTCTATTGCCCGATCCACGGCGCCCGGCCCGCAATTATAGGCAGCCATAGCCAGATACCAATCTCCGTAGCGCTTGTGCAGGTCCTTCAAGAATTTGGCAGCCGCTCGCGTGGCCTTTTCCGGATCAAGCCGCTCATCGAGGGCGGGCGTGCGCACCAAATCATAGGTCGAGCCGGTATATGAAATGAATTGCCACATCCCGACGGCGCTCTTGTTCGAAACTGCTCGCGGCAGGAATCCCGATTCGGCCTGCGCCAGATAAACCAATTCCTGCGGGACGCCTTCTTCAGCGAAGATTCGTTCGATCAACGGCCGGTAACGTCCAGCGCGTCGGAATCCAGCCAATAGAATGCTGCGCCCGCGTTCGGTTGAAAAAAAGTGAACATAGCTCAGCACCGGTTCCGAAAGTTCCAGCGGAATGGCAGAGGCCGTCTGATCCAATTCTGCTTTCAATTTAGGAGCCAGCGATTGATCGACCGGAAAAGTCATGTGACTGACCTCGTCAATCGGAGCTTTGTCGAACGTGACGGCGGCGTCCTCCTCTTGTTGCCCTGCACCCAGCTTCTCCACGTCGAAGCGGTAGATCAAATCGCACATTTCGTCTAGCCGGCGCTCCACGCGCCGGTGATCGGGGAGAGAGTCGGGTGCCGCAAGCAACGTATTTACGGCGGCGTCAAACTCGCGCCGCGCACCGGCGACGTCGCCCTTGAAATAAAATTGGCGTCCGCTATCAAGGTGAGCTTGCGCCCTTTGCAACAGCGCATCGGTTGCGCTCGGAACCGATGCGTCAACGACGGAAGGATTGGAGGGAGCAGTACTCGGAGGCGGAGACGTCGCGACTGCCTGGCAATTCACAATGGAAGCGCCTGCAAGGAGAGCGAGTCCCCCGATAAAAAACCGAGATCGTGAAGTCATTAGATAAGCAAAGTTTATAGCTTTGTGAATCTGTAACGAAGTATCACTCTAACCCACGATTCACAGCAAGGTCAAGCCGAAACTGCCCGGCAGATTTCCATTTTGGAAAATCACGTACTAGGGAATTCCAAAAATGGTAGTGGGTCAGTTCGGCCCTTTGTTGCAAAATGGCTATCGTCCCGAAACGGGAGTAACACCACGGCTCGCAATGATTTTGTCAATCATGCCGTACTCAAGCGCGGCGTCCGGCTCCAAAATGTAGTCGCGGTCGACATCGCGCGCGATCTTTTCAACCGGCTGGCCGGTTGCATCAGCCAGAATTTCGTTCAGAGACTGACGCATGCGCAGGATCTCACGGGCGTAAATATCGATATCCGCCGCTTGACCGCCCAAGCCGCTCATTGAGGGCTGGTGAATCAAAATTCGGGAATTAGGAAGGCTGAACCGCTTTCCTTTCGTACCGCAGGCCAACAAGACCGCTGCCATGGAAGCTGCCTGTCCCAAGCAATACGTTACGATATCCGGCTCGATCAAACGCATCGTATCTAGAATCGCCAGTCCGGCAGTAATCGAGCCGCCAGGCGAATTGATGTACAGCGAAATGTCCCGTTCAGGGTCCTCGGCGGCCAAGAATAGCATCTGCGCCATGATCAGGTTGGCTACATTATCGTCGATGGGCGTGCCGAGAAAAATAATATTCTCTTTCAGCAGACGGGAGTATATGTCGTAGGCGCGCTCACCCCGCGAGGTCTGCTCGACAACCATCGGCACCAGTACTGAATTCTGCATTAAAGCTCCTTACAATGCAACGCCTTGCGTATCTTAAGACAATATTGGGGCGGCACACCCATAATATAGGATGACGTTTGGTTATCTGGAAGATGTGAATCTGACGATGCCATTAAAACTGGACACGCGTTTGGCACAAATCCAGCGCTCACTGTGCTTTTGGCTTTCTATACGGCTGTGATTACTTTGTGCTTTTCGCGCGAACGGCGAAATTTTTGCTTGCACCCTAATGTTTCGACGCAATGTGGTCGACGTAGTTTCTAGAGGGCAGAAGCATTGACTGGTATGAAGGTCTTGATAGCAGATGACAGCGCTCAGTCGCGGCTAATTTTAAGGAAAGCTCTATCCAATTGGGGCTACGAGGTCATATTGGCCGAGCATGGGACGCAAGCCTGGGATATTCTGGCGCAGCCCGATGCACCCCCGATGGCCATTCTCGATTGGGTCATGCCAGGCCTGACCGGGCCGGAAGTCTGCCGTCTGGTCCGAGAAACGCACCGCGAGCCGTATACCTACATCCTGTTGCTTACCTCCAAGAACACTAAAGGCGAGACGGTTGAGGGCCTCGAGGCAGGCGCCGATGACTACATCGTCAAGCCATTCGATCAGCACGAACTGCAAGTCCGGTTGCGTGTCGGCAAACGCATTGTGGATCTTCAAATGGACCTGCTGCAGGCGCGCGAGGAGCTACGGGACCGGGCAAACAAGGATCTGCTGACGATGCTGCCCAATCGCCCCGCCATCACCGCGGCGCTCGAACAGGAACTCTCCCGCTGCCATCGCGACCATCGCAGCGTCGGTATTATTCTGCTGGACATCGATCATTTCAAAAAAATCAACGACACGCATGGACACTTCGCGGGGGATGGCGTTTTGCGTGAGGCCGCCAGCAGATTGCGCGGCAATATGCGAACTTACGATCAAATAGGCCGGTATGGTGGTGAAGAATTCCTGGTTGTCCTGCCGAACTGCGATCTGGAGCAGGCCACGCACCAGGCGGAACGTATGCGCGAACGACTTTATGCCACTTCCATGATTGTGGACGGCACCGAAATTCGTGTCTCGGCGAGTTTCGGAGTCACCGTCTCAGACTGTTCTGAGCGAGAGGGAGGCGACTTTATACGAGTCGCCGACGAGGCGCTCTACCGGGCCAAGGCAAGCGGCCGTAATTGCGTAAGCTGTTTGTCTTTGGAAAATTCCCTGTTGGGCGCCCAGTCGGGCCAAGTAAATCCGGCTGGTATACTGTAAACGTTTGCGCGCCCGTAGCTCAGTTGGATAGAGCGTCTGGCTACGAACCAGAAGGTCGGCAGTTCGAATCTGTCCGGGCGCACCATTCTCCGCATCTCTTACGCTCCGACCTATTCATAGCGCAGCGCGGTTATTGGATCAACACTTAGCGCTCGGCGGGCGGGAAGGTAACACGCCGCGAGTGTTACGGCGGCCAGCATAAACGAGATCCCCACAAAGGTGAGCGGGTCCGTCGCTCCTACACCAAAAAGCAAGCTCGACAAAAGGCGCGTTAGCCTGAGAGCGCCGAAAATTCCGATCGCGATGCCGACCAGAGCGGGCCTCAGCCCTGCTCCGACGATCATCTGGAGAACCTCAGTCTTCTGCGCCCCCAGTGCCAAGCGAATGCCGATTTCGTGTGTGCGCTGGATCGCGAGGTAAGACACCACGCCATAAACCCCTACGCAGGCCAGCAGCAAAGCCAAACCAGCAAAGCCACTGAGAAACAGAGTGACCAAGCGCGGCAGCAACACCGACTGCGCGGCGTATTCGTCGAGGGTCTCCACATGATAGATTGGCGTGTTCTTATCCAAGGAGGCTACCTGGCGGCGAGCAGCCCCGACCATATTTTGCGGATCGACTGCAGAGCGCACTGCGATAAACATCGTGGAGAACGGGCTCTGCGCCAGCGGAGCGTAAACCTCGGGAACCGTCTCGATGCCAAGGCCGCTTTGCCTTGTGTCACGTACCACGCCCACAATTTCGCGCATCGGCGGCTCGCCCGGGCCGTAGCCATTGCCGATGCCGGGGCGGATGCGCTTCCCAATCGGGTCCTGACCCGGAAAAAAGCGCCGCGCCAGCGTCCGGTTCACGATCGCAACCGGGATGGTTTTCGAATCATCCTGTTCGGTAAAGTCCCGTCCCTCGATGAATGGTATACCGACCGTACGAAAATAATTTGGCTCGACCGCATTGAAATCAGCCGTGGGCCGCGATCCCATCGGAGTGGGCTGGCCTGCAATTTCGATACTCGAACCGATGTTACCGTCGGTCAAAGGCAGAGATGCGGCGGCGCTGGCCGATCTTACGCCAGGGAGCGCGTCGATGCGCGTCACAACATCGCGGAAGAATGCTGGCACGGTTAGTCCTGGCTTCCCTTCAGGCGAATCGAGCTCAAACGTCAGGACACGATGCGGGTTGAACCCAGGATCAGCTCGCATGAGGCGCAGAAAACTCTGTATCAACAAGCCGGCTCCGAGCAGCAACAGAACGGCTAATGCGATTTCGCTCACCACCAGGGCGCAGCGGAGGCGGCCGCGGTCGTTTCCTTCGCTACCCGAGCCTCGCCCACTCTCTTTCAGCGATTCGTTGGGGCGGATCTTTGAAACCTGCCAAGCCGGAGCGAGGCCGAACAGGATTCCCGCCAGCAACGAGACCAGAAAAGCGAAGCCGAACAAGCGACCGTCGAGGCCGACGCCGTTCAGACGTGGAACATCGCCGGGCATGACCTGCGTGAGGAATCTCAGCGACGAGAGCGCCAACAGCAGCCCCAAGCCACCACCTAACAGCGACAGCGTCACGCTCTCCGTGAGTAGCTGACAGGCCGCACGCCGGCGGCTCGCTCCTAATGCAGCCCGCACGGCCATTTCCTTGTGGCGCCCGGTTGCCCGCGCCAAGAGCAGGTTCGCCAAATTTACGCACACGATCAGCAGAACACATCCCACCGCCCCCAGCAGCACAAGTAGCGGAATCCGGAGAGGGCCTACGACACCTTGGATCTCCGGCACAATCCGCACGCTGCGCGGCTTATTCTCGGGGTGCTGCTTGTTCAAGGCATTCGCGATCGCGGCCACCTCGGCTTGCGCCTGCTGGAGCTTGACTCCGGGTTTCAGCAGTCCAATCACGTCCAGGTAGTGCGCGCCCCGCTGTTCCGTCATCGCATTCGCGCCGCCCCGGGCATCGACAGCGATCGTGGTCCACAACTCGATGGGTTCGCCTTCAATGGGAAACTGGAACCCGTGCGGCATGACTCCGATCACCGTGTATGGCTGGTTCCCTAGCTGAAGAGTGCGACCCAACACTGAAGGGTTCGAGCCGAACTCTCGTTGCCAAAGACCGTAGCTCAAAATCACTGGATCGGCGCCGCTCGCCGCGGCGGGTTTGTCCTCTCCCGTCAGGAAGCCGCGCCCGAGCGCCGGAGCTATACCGAGCAGCGAAAACACTTGCGCGGACACGATTGCTCCCTGCAAGTGTTTCGGCGCGCGCGGCCCGACCAGAGTAAAGGCATCTGTCCGGAAAACAGCCAGGCTGTCGAAGACATGGTTCCGTGCCCGCCAATCCCGGAAATCAGGATAGGACGCAACATTTCCCTGGCCGGTGGCGGCAATCACCGATTCAACTCGCACCAACCGGTCAGCCGTTGGAAAAGGCAGCGGCTTAAAGACGATGGCGTCTACTACGCTGAAAATCGCTGTGGTTGCGCCGATACCCAACGCCAGAGTCAGGATGGAGGTGGCCGCGAAACCGGGATTCCTCCTGAGCATCCGCAGCCCATAGAGAACGTCTTGCAGCAAGTTATCTATAGAAGCTCCAACCCGGAAGTCCCGAACGTTTTCCTTGACCTGTTCCACGCCGCCTAACTCACGGCGTGCCTGCCATAACGCCTCTTCGCGACCCATTCCAGTCCGAGTCTTCTCTTCCGTCAGCAGGTCGAGATAGCTGTGGACTTCCTGTTCAAGGTCCTGCTCCATCCGTTCTTTGTGGAAGATATTTCGCCAAAACTTATAGAAGCGATGCATCGCACGTGTGGTATAGAAACTCTATAAGAACAATGACAGAGCTCTTATAGAGTGTCAATAGGAAAATGGACAGTCGCAACTTCTGTTGGTAATGCTCAGGTCTTCATCCGAGCCATGAAATAGAGCCCAGCCAGCGAGAATATGATGTCGGGCGACCAAGCCGCCATGGCGGCCGGTAACTGATTCAAATCGCCGATTTGCTCGAACAGCGTGCCGATCGTCCAATACGCGACCGCAATGGCCAGGCTGATGCCAACGCCCGTCATTGCGCCCCGATTTCCTGCGACAAAGGCAAACGGAATACTCAGCAGCGCCATGATCAACACGAACAAGGGCACCGCGAATTTCTTGTAATACTGCACCTGGAGCGGCACTGTATTCAGACCCATGGTCTGCAATTCGCCGATGTATTTCCCGAGCTCCTGGAAATTCATCTCCTTGTATTCTTTCTCTTCTTTGGCGAACCAGGAAGGTGGCTCAGTCAACTCGCGGAAGACGTGTGTACCGCGATGAAACTGCTGGTAGTTGCCCTCGACCATGCTCAACCCATTCGCAAACACCCAATTGTGGATCTCCGGGTTCCAGGTGGCTCGCTCGGCTGAGATCTGGTGGTCTATTTGAAATGTCTTCGGATCCAGCTCATACACGTTCACCTGCGACATTTGCGCTTTATGTGGATCGAGAAACTTGTAATTGTAAACGCGCGAGCCTTCGCCAAAAACCCACTTCCGATCGGGTCGCAGATACGTCGCGATGGGCTTGTTCTTGATTACGGCCCGCAGCATCTCCTGGCGGCGGTTCGCTTCAGGAATGTAGTAGTGATCAAAAACAAAAAGCAGGCCGCTCAGAGCAAAGCTCACGACCAGCACCGGCGCCGCCAATCTGTGTACACTTACACCGCCCGCTTTGAACGCCGTCACCTCGTTATATTTCGTAAGAATCCCGAAGCAGATGAGCGAAGCAAACAATGTGCCGATCGGCGTGAGCTGGTAGATCAAGCTGGGAGCCAGGTGGTACAAGTAGTCGAGCATCATCGACATGCTGATGTCGTTCTTGATCATGTCGCCGAGCAGCTCAAAGAATGTGAATACCTCGATCAGCGCCACCAGCGCGCCCAGCAGAACGATCAGGTAAAACACAAACCCGTTTAGCACGTATGCATCAATCAGCATGGGCCGCAGACCGAACCGGCGCAGGCCAGTGATGCGGATTTGGCGCTGGCCCGGCATGGGCCTCAAGGACTTCGCGCGGCTGCGGATCCGCAGAATCAAGGCCCTAACCGACGACGCGAGGTCATGGTCGCCTGGTTTCTCCAAACGCGAAATCAAGAATAGTCCCCAAACCAGAAATACCGTGTCCGGCGTCCAGACTGCCAGTGGAACCGGCAGGCTGCCTTTCTTGGCGAGGCCAATCAACGTAACGAAGCTCAAATAGTAAAGAAACGCGAGCGCCACCGTCATCACGAAAGCCGCCGACTTGCCTCCCTTGCGGGAAGAAATACCGAGCGGAATACCAACCAGGGCGAGCAGAATGCAAGCCAGCGGCAGCGCAAACCGCTGATGTAATTCAATGGCTGACTCCACGTAATCTTTTTTCGAGAGATCATGGCGCCGGTACACGCGCTTGTAGAGCGGTACGGTATCCAATTCCTGAGCCGTCTTGTTTAACTGCAGATCTTCCTGCGTCTGTGCCTGCAGCGATTCCAGCTGGCTCGGCGCGGCCGTGCTCACGACGTTTCCGTCTTTGTCCCGCTCGGTTGAACGGAAATTACGCATATCGAGCGTGATTCGGTTATTCGCCGCATCCGGATGCGGAATCGCTTCTTCCGCGACCATAATGCGTGGACCAGAGCCGCGATTCTTTCCCTCATGTTGCAGTTCATCGGCCGGCGTCACGTCCGCAATAAAGACTTGGCGCCAAAAGATTTGCTTGCCCACCGTGCTTACGTTTCCGACATACAGCACGACGTTGGGAAAGTCCTCATCGAAGATGCGCGACTCAATGTTTCCTGTTAGCTGCGCCGCCGCAAAGTTTCGAGCCACCTTCGATTCGAGATGTAATGAGAGTGGTGTCAACCACAGCGAGGCAGTGGCCGTGACGATCAGCGTCAAGGTCGCAAACAGCAGCACGGGACGCAACACGCTGGCGCTCGACACGCCTCCCGCTCGCATTGCCGTAATCTCGCTATCGGCCGACATCCGGCTCAAGCCAATCAACACTCCCACCAACACACCCAACGGGAGCGCAAAAGGCAGGGTGGACGGCAGCGCGTATAGCAGCAGTTTCGCTACCACTGCCGGCGTCGCCGAAGTCTTCACCAGCAGCGAGGACAGGCTGTTAATCGTCCGCAGGAAAAGACAGAAGATGAACAGCACAGTGCCGATCAGCGCGCTCGCAAAAACTTCCTTGAAAATGGCCCTGCTTAGTATGCGCATGCTGTCAGTTCTTGCTTAGCGCGGGCGGCGGCACAAGCGGCGCAGGATCGCCCTCGTTGTCGGCTCGTGCAAGCTCCACACTTTCGAGCAGCAGCGAAGGGCAAACAACCGAGGACGGCACGATCTCCGAGCGCAAATCGGCAATATTCAAACTGGAACCGGTATTGATGTAGTTATAGACGTAGGGCCGGTCCGATGCGGCTTCCACATCCCGCAAGTCTTTTGCACTGAATTCACTGAACCGCAGACCACGTACCAACTCTTCCCGGCCGTCGGGATAGACGCGGTAGGCGAGCAACGGCTGCGCCAGCGTTCGCGCATAACCATTCCGTTGGAGTTGCCGCTCCATACTCTGCAATTCACCTAATGACGCAGTCGAGGGAAAATCTAAACGCCGCACGATCAATCCATACTTCAGCCCAGCGGTATTTACCTGAGCTATGAGCTTCTTTTTCAGCTGCTGTTCCGGGACCGTTTGTGACGCTTCCACCATTACGTTGCCGATCACTGCTTCGGTTGCTCCGTAACCAGTCCCGATGCGCCCATGCCCGTTCGACACTGCGAATTTGCGCACGGGCGTGCGGCTCAGCAGAAAGCCGCGCAGTTTGCCTTTTTCGACCAGATTAACGCGCTCCGCACGCACACCTTCGTCGTCTACCAGGTAATGTCCGGCAAGGCGTGCTCCGTGAAAATCTTTAGCGGTGGGATCGTCATAAATGGAGAGCCACTCGGGAGCTACCGTCGAACCGAGGCGGGCGCTCCAAACACTTTCCAAGCTCTGCTGATTTGCCTCGTTCGAACCGGGAGCCGCCATGGGCTTGCGGTGCAAGACGACGGCATCTGTCAAGACCTGCGCCATCATCTCGGCCGCCGCTTCTCCGGTAAACAACACCGGTCCGGTGTAGTCTTCCGCCAGCGGCGCTTGGGTGAGCGCTTGCGTCTCGTGCGCTACGCTATCAGCGATTTTGTTCAGTTCTACGGCTGGGGGCATCCGCTGAGTATCCGCTCCTGTTACGAACTGATGGTTCCAGACTCGCTGGCCATCTTTCGTGCGGCCGCCGGCGCGAATCTCAACCTCATTTAGCACCTCGGGCACACGAATCACGGTTCCTTCGCTATTCACAAGCCGGAACGTGGATGCCAGCATCTCCACGCGGACACGCGAGTTGGTGATCTCGGGATAGGCACTGAAGCGTTCAGAAGCCTGGCGCGTGATATCGTCCCACCGGCTCTCGTCAACCGCAAACTTCGGTTCCGGCTCGAGCATCTCCACCGCCTTGGCCGACGCTAAATCAGGTGTTTTATCCGGATCAGCAATCTCACGCATGGCATTGCGCTTGCGCGTGATCTGGTCGTTTGCCGCTTTATAGAGCACATCCGTCGTGCGCCATAGCAGCGTGCGCATCGCAAGATAATCATCGTCCAAAGGAAACAAACCGAACCGCAGCCGCAGTGGAGCGCCTGTGTTGGTGTTGTCGAAAGCGTAATCGCCCACTCGCACGACGGCGTTCGGTCGGCGCACGTGCGTCTTACTCGAACCGGTAATACCCCCAAGGCTCGCATTGACCGACAATTCGTCTGTGTCTTCGGTCGTGTACTGAATAAAGTAGGGCTTGTCGAGCGAGTTCAGTCGAAGCGTTCTCGAACGCGCGAGTTCATCGGACATGGCGCGTAACTGTGTATCTGAGCGCCAGTCGCCGCTAGAAACCGCGCCTGCCGCTACACCCGCGGCGCACAATGCTATCACTATCCAGCTCTTCATTCCGCCACCGGCCGCGGCAAAATCGGCAATTGCTGCTGCGAGTTCGCCTTCTTCTGCGTCTCTACTTCCGATATGAGGATCGCCGGCGAAATCGCAGACACCGGAATGCTACCCGACTCCGCTCCGCAATAGCCATTAAACACGTCTGATTTGTCCGAAGTCGCCAGAATTTTACTGAAGCTCGCGAGACGCGTGCCTACAATATCGACGCCGCGCACCAGTTCATCCGGCCTTCCATCGGCATATACGCGATACACGACCAGCGGCACAACCGTGAACGCCTGCAAGCCACGCCGGGCCGTTGTAGTGTAGCCGCTTGATACCTCTTCGAAGTACAACCCGTACGGTTTCGATTGCCGCTTGATCTCCGCGATTAACTGACGGCGCAGTTCGCTATCGGAAACCTGCCTGGACGATTCCACGATTAGATTGGACTGACGCGATTCCACCTCGTAACCGGGCTGCCGTCTGCCATGCCCGTTCGAATGCTGAAATTCGCCCACCGGCGAACGGGAAAGTAGAAACGTTTTCAGCACGCCGCCCTCCACCAGTTTCACCGGCCGCGACTTCACCCCTTCGTCGTCGTATTCATAGGAGCCGATCAGGTCCGCGCCGTCAAACTGCTTGCGTGTAGGATCGAATTCCACGCTGATGAAATCCGGCAGCACCTTTTGGTTCAGCATCTTCGTGAAGGTCTGCCCCTCTTCCATATTCTTTTGGCGATGCCCCTCTATGGCATGGCCGAAGATCTCGTGAAAGAATACGGCTGAGGCGCGTCCTGAAAGAATCGCCGGGCACACGATTGGCTCAGCCGGGGGTGCATTTACTAAGGCATCTAGGCGGTTCGCCAACGCCTGCACCTTCGTTTCCACCATTTTGTCCGAAGGAAGATGCGCCGGGTCAGACGCTTCAAAGGAGGCAAAGTCACTCAACTCCATGCCATCGGGCGCGAGCGCCGCAGCTTGCACCTCCACGCGAAACAAGTTGCTGCCCTGCTGTACCGCCGTACCTTCGGTATTCACGAGCGTACGCACTTCCCGCTCAGCTTGAAAACTTACGCCCGATCCAAGTATCTTCGGATGCGTGCGGAATTCGGCCGACCAGCCGCGCAGCTTCCCGGTCCATGCGTCCGTATCGAAACGGTAAATGGGCGGCAGCTGGGCATAGCTCGCGCGTTCTTCGGAAGAGAAGTCCGCGTCCTCACTCGCCTGCTGCGCCAACAACTGACTGTCGGTCTGCAACTGCAAAAAGCGGCGAGACGCCAGACGGTAGACGTGATCGGATTCGGCCCACAACGCACGCTTGATCTGGTTCGCATCGTCATCCAGGCTGAGCGCCGTAAACGTAGTAAAGCGCGCCGGCGCGCCACGGTACGGATGATAGTTGTCGAATTTCGGCGACCCCACCCGAATCGTGGTATCCACTCCGCGCTGCTGGTGCTGCGCGCTGTTCATTACCGCTCCGAGCGATGCCGAAGCCGAAACACTCTGCTCGTCCATCACTTCGTACGCCAGGAAATAGGGCGCTGGATTTGCTTTTGCTTTCAATGCCTCAAATTCGCGCTGTATTTCGCTCTGTAGAATTTCGAGCAGGGAACGGTCGGTCTGGTTGTCAGCCGCGAAAACTATTCCGCCGCCGAGGAGCAGGCACGTGAGTAGAGCCAAAAGAGAACTTGCGCGGCCCTGCGCGCTCGCAAGAAAACGATGGAGCAACCTGTCTACCAGAATAGCTTGCACAAGAAATGTCTTTGGCAAGCATCCGGGCCTCGGTTCCGCCTTCCGGCGGACTTAATTAGGGGCTATTCGGACCGTTGTTCGGTGTTGGAGGCGGATGCTCATTGTTGAAGTTGGCAGCGGGAAAGATAGATTCTCCCCAGGCGCAAATTGCCCTCGCCTATAGGCAACTGAGCACTTCCCGTGCTGCACGCTCGCTGGCTGAACCGCTCCTTCCATGTACCCGTTCGATTGCCAGAGCGCGGAGTTGATCGTCGATACGCCGGGACAAGATGTTTTGCCGCAGGTTACTCCCGACGGGCGTTGGGTGCTTTACGCATGGAACGCGGGCGACGCACTAGCCGGTATTCGCAAACTGATGAGAGTTTCGCTCGCTGGCGGCCAACCCGAACCGGTGGCGATCGGAGGCGCTCTTGGCCCACCCTGGCCGTTCCTTCGCCTGACGGCAAACATCTTGCCTTTGGGATCACACCTCGAACCAGAATGCCTGGCGGGTGCGGTAGTCACTTCGGCCTTGGGTGCTGCCAGTCCCATCGCTCGATATCGTAACTACCCTGCGGCGCTAATTTCTTAGAGATGCATACGGATTTTCCAATCGTGGCTCAGCCTTTATAAAGCGCTGGGCGGCGGTTGGCAATAACCCACCGAATCACCGCCTATCGTCCCGGGCGCCATTCATCATCACCATTGATGTCGCTGGAGTGTTCCGTCCCCGCACAGTCTGAAGAATTCGACGGCGCCTTTGGACCGACGTACCGGTCTGCCAACTACTCTCGCCTCGGTCAGTGTGCGAACGAACTCAACCCGGGAAAGCCCCTTTCTGGGCCGAATATCTAAGCGGTACTTATAGCCATACTCCAAGGCAAGCAGATTCAAACGGGTCTCGGCGAGTATTTCCTTCCGGCCTACTCCCTCCCAATATTGCTTATACTTGTCGTGTCTAAGGACTAGTGCCATTCCCAATGGACTCTCGTCTGGATAAATCGAACGCTGGGCAACTTAGCAGTGTCAGCGTTGGAACGTCTTGCAGTGGCAGCAAGGAAAGACTTATAAGTGGGCTGACCTCACCTCGTTACTCGAAGGTAAGCCTTTGCGTTTGTCCTCGCCCTGGATAATTCGAGTCATACACCGGCTTGCTGAAGCTATTATAAGCGGCACCGCCGGTAATTACGGGTAAGCGCTTCCGATTTCAGGAAAATGCCTTTGGTTGTCCAGCGCTGACGCGTATAATTTCGAATTGCGGCCGAAAAAACGACTATTTAAATCGGGTCCGTGTACTTTTTGTCCTGTGGCGAATCCTTATTGGTTGGGAAGGATACCCAAGTTACTAAGGGTGCAAGTCGGAAAGGATAAGTCTGTGAAACGTCTTTTTTCGGTAGGCCTGCTGTCCATTTTCACGGTTTTGGTTTCTTCTGCCCAGCCCACCGGCAGATTGATTGTTCGGGTCAACGGCGGCTTGCCAGTCATCCAAACGGTCTGCCTGCTAGCGGGTTGTAACGTGGCCGAAAATATTGACGGCCTAATCGGTCAAGTCTTCCTGGTGACGACCCCAGCTTCCGAGAATGTCCAATCTGTCTTGGCTAACCTGCTTTCACTTACAGGGGTAATAAACGTAGAGCTCGATTCAGTAGCCCACGTAGCGGACTCCGGAACCGCCGCCATACCGCCATCCCTCTCCGACACCGCTCCCGAGCCGTATTTTGGCTCAACTGTTCCTCACGGATACTTAAATCAACCGGCTACGCAAATAGTTCGTCTCGCCGATATGCAAACCGCTTTCCCAACCGCCACTGGCGGAGGAGTGGTGGCTGTGATCGATACCGGTGTGGATCCTGATCATCCGGCGCTCAAGAACGTGTTATTACCGGGCTACGATTTTACCCGAAACCAGAATGGAGCCAATGAAACTTTAGATATCCACTTCCCGACTCCTCCCGTAAGCGCCAATTCTCAACCGGAATGGGTAAGTGGCAGCGGTTCGGGCGATCTTTCTCAATCGACAGCAGCTGTGGTGAATCAATCGACGGCGGCTGTAGTAAATGGCAATCCGGAATACAGTGATTTCGGGCATGGGACGATGGTCGCCGGGGTGATACATCTGGTGGCGCCCACGGCAAAGATCCTGCCTCTGAAAGCCTTTCATGCCGATGGAACGGGCTATAACTCTGATATTCTGCGAGCAATCTATCTTGCCGTCGAACGCCACGCCAATGTGCTAAACATGAGCTTCAGTCTTGCTTCCTATTCGCAAGAAATACAAAGCGCACTCAACGCGGGCACTCTCAGTGGCATGGTTTCGGTGGCTTCGGCAGGCAATAGCGGAGAAGACACGCTGGTCTATCCGGCCGCTTACTGGAACGTTCTAGGCATCGCTTCAACGAGCGATAATAATCAACTGTCTACGTTTTCTAACTATGGCCCGCAACTCGTTTGGGTCGCGGCGCCCGGGGAAGGAATCATTACTACCTACCCATTTTCTACTTATGCGGCGGCTTGGGGTACATCATTCAGTGCGCCGTTCACGTCCGGGGTGGCATCGGTTCTGATGGGTATCAACCCTCTTTGTGATCAGATATCGGGCGCCGACTCGACCTCGCACGCCACACCCATCGGTCCGAATGCCGGTCATGGCATTCTCGACCTGTATCAGGCTGTGCGATCCTGGCGTCAAGCAGCGGGATTAAACTGATTCGGAGGCACCCCAGCGCTCTTGTTGCGAGTTCGAGACCTCACTGTCCGGCTCAATTCTACGGCTGAGGCGGTACTAAACGAAATTAGCTTCGAAGTGGCCGCTGGGGAATCGATCGGGATTCTGGGCCAATCCGGATGTGGAAAAACCACTCTGGCCAGAACACTTCTCCGTCTTCTTTCGCCTAAGTATTGGCGAATAAGCGGTTCTGCCCGATTCCTGGCGACCGAGATTCTTCAGGCGAATGAACGCCAGTTACGGAAGATTCGCGGGGCACAAATCGCGCTCATTTCTCAGGAACCGGAGTTGGCGCTCAATCCTGTCCTGGCGATAGGCACACAACTCGACGAAGTTCTTCGGGCACATTCAAACTCGGACAAGAGAAGCCGCCGCGAAGAAATCAGATCTATGTTGGCCGCCGTCGGTTTGCCTGATCTACATATCTATTCTGCCCACCCACATGAATTGAGCGGCGGACAACGCCAGCGCGTGGCGATTGCGCAGTCACTGATCGCGAAACCGTCATTGCTCATCGCGGATGAACCGACAAGTGCGCTCGATAATGTAACCCAGGCAGAGATTCTCGATCTGCTAAAAAGACTTAGAGATCGGTTTCATCTTGCGCTTCTTTTCATCACGCACCATCCCGCTTTGTTGAGCGGAGTAGCCGAACGCCTGCTGGTGATGCGCTCCGGTCGGATCGTTGAAGAAGGTAGCTTTGAGGAGGTCTATTGGAGTCCAAAGCATTCCTACACAGAGACGCTGGTCCGAGCTATCCCGCCCGCGCCAACAAAAGCTGTGATGCCGGCGAACATGAACGTTGAAACGCCTGCTCTGCTGCAAGCTCGATGCATTTCGAAAATCTATGTAAGAAGGCGAGGTTCGTTCAGAGCGCAATCGCCGGTGGTCGCCCTCGAAGACGTTCATCTAACCATTGCGCCCCGTTCTACATTGGCTCTGGTCGGCAAGTCGGGGGCGGGCAAATCCACTCTTGCGCGCTGTGTGACTCTGCTTGAACCGCCCAACTCGGGTGCAATCCAGTTTCAGGGGAAAGACGTTTTAACGTTACACGGAACTGCGCGCATCGATATTCGTCGGCGGATTCAACTTGTTTTTCAGCACTCTGCAACGGCCATGAATCCGCTCTTCTCAGTCTTGGACGTAGTTGCGGAACCTCTGCGAATCCAGAGAATACCTGATAGCGAATGTCGTGAACGGGCTCTGGAGGCTCTGGAGGAGGTCGGCATTCCTTCCGAGTGGACGCATCGGTCGCCGCTCACGTTTAGCGGCGGCCAGCGGCAGCGAATTGCAATTGCCCGCGCTTTAATTCTCAAACCGAAACTTCTAGTGTTGGATGAAGCTCTGGCTGGTCTGGATCCGGGCATGCAGATGCAGATTGCAAACGTGCTGTTAAGGTTGCAAGCATCTCATTCACTCTCCTACCTTTTCATATCGCACGATTTGCATATGGCAGCTTATCTAGCCAATGCCATCATCGTAATCGAACGCGGCAGAATCGTGGAAATGGGCACGGTGGATAGCATATTCTCGCGTGCGCAAAGCGCAGCAACTCACGAACTCATAGACTCCATCCCCGCAGCACGAAAACCTACGCCAACCCAAACTGATACTGTCCTGTGAGATGCGTTTTCTGCTTCGCCGGGCTCTACACGCCGTCTTTCTTTTGGCCAGCACTTCGGTATTGTCCTTTGCCCTGGTGAATCTTGCTCCGGGAGATTTCTTTGAAGCGATGAGAGTGGACCCCAATATTTCGTCGGCCACCGTAGCGGCGCTCCGCTCACAACATGGGATGAACAAATCGCTGCCTATCCGATATCTGCATTGGCTTAGGTCAGTGACACGTGGGGATTGGGGGTTCTCCTTTGCATACAACAGCCCAGCTGGTCCTATCCTCTGGTCTCGAGCCAAAAACACACTGCTCCTAACCGCCACGGCGACGTTGTTAGCGTGGCTAATTGCCGTCCCACTCGGCATCTGGGCGGCCGTTTACCCGGGGACATGGGCAGATTCGCTAGTTACCGGGACGGTTTCGGTCCTGCTTGCCACACCAGAACTGGTTCTCGCCCTCCTGCTTTTGCTGGCAGCCGTTCGTACCGGCTATTTCCCGGTGGGCGGGCTGAACTCAGTGGGCGTTTCGGTGCCGGGCTCTTCTGTTGTAAACGTCTGGGCTGAAACCAAAGACGTTACCAGGCACCTCGTCCTGCCGAGTGTTTGTCTGGCGGCGGGATTGTTGCCGTTACTCTCCGCGCACATTCGCACCTCGGTGAGAGAGGCTTTGCAAGCGCCATTTGTGACTGCGGCCCTAGGGCATGGCATACCGTTCCGTCGGGTTCTGTTGCGGCATGCACTACCGGCAGCAGCCAATCCGCTGATTTCCTTGTTTGGTCTCTCGTTAGGAACACTGATGAGTTCCTCTTTACTCACGGAGGCCATTTTCAGCTGGCCCGGCCTCGGTCAATTGATGGTAGAGGCGATCCAGCAGCGGGACTTGTTCCTTATCGTAGACGCGGGCATGCTGGCGACCGGCTTCTTGGTGGCAGGAAATCTCGCGGCCGATCTGCTGTTGTACGCGAGCGATTCTCGCATCCGGGCGGAGTAAACGTGCGCTTTCGCAGAACCCCTAGCGCGGCCATTGCTGCGCTGATTATTTCGCACGGCATCATCGTGCTGGCGGGCTTCTTCGGGCCGTACGATCCGAATTCACAGAACCGAACGTTGGCGTTTGCTCCTCCCACTCACATTCACTTTCTGGATGCGCAACACAAGCTACATCTCCGCCCTTTCGTATATCGCACGGTATCGCTCCCGGGTACGTTCAACGGATATCAGGAGGATCGATCTATAGCTTTCCCCATTCGCTTCTTTGTCCTTGGCCCGCCTTACAAGATTTTCGAGGGAGTAGCTTCCCGGCGGCATCTATTTGGGACAGATGCTACTGTTCGGATCTTTCTACTCGGTTCCGATGCGTACGGGCGCGATGAATTCTCCCGGCTCCTCTACGGTGGCCGGATCTCGCTACTCGCTGGGCTTCTCGCTACCGTAATTTCGATCGGCATTGGGCTGGGGTTGGGGAGCCTGGCGGGATATTACGGCAAGTGGGTGGACGACATTATTATGCGTGGGGTCGAGGTATTCCTAACAATCCCCTGGCTCTATTTGCTTCTTTCGATTCGGGCGCTTCTCCCGCTGCACATCAATGCCAACGGGACTTTTCTACTCCTGCTTGTGATGTTGGGCATCGCTGGCTGGGCGCGGCCAGCACGTTTGATTCGGGGAGTGGTGCTCAGCGCGAAAGAGCGTGAATACGTCGCTGCCGCCAAGAGCTTCGGTGCATCAGATTTGTATATTTTGCTAAGGCACATTTCCCCTCACACCTCCGGCGTCGTAATGACGCAGGCGGCCTTGTATATTCCGCAGTACATTCTCGTTGAAACCACGCTGTCCTTTTTTGGACTTGGCGTAAGTGAGCCGGCCCCCAGCTGGGGAAATATGCTGGCCAGCCTGCAACAATACTCGGTACTTCAATCGTGTTGGTGGATGTTTGCTCCAGCCGTCGCTCTGGTCGCCATTTTTCTTCTTTATCAGAGGCTATTATGGCGTTACACGGGCAATAGCCCCCTAGTCTGATTTTTTTTGGCGAAACTGTTCTATTAAGCTTGAGAGACAGCTCGCGCTTAATTCTGGCTGACGAACAAATGTTTTTTCTTCCAGGCGATGTGATGAAGGGTTTTCGCACCATCGGAATTGGATTCTTGCTCGTCATTGTTCTCTTTCGTGGCCGAGCAGCGTTTGGTTATGAACGTAATTCCGGCCAGCCTGCAACTGGTTCCACCGACTTTATAGCAGTTAACAGTGAAATTGGCCGCTTCGGGGGAACCCTTGTCATTTCGCAACGCTCCGAACCAAAGACCTTAAATCCGCTTATTGCGATGGACGGTACTTCGAGAGACATAATCGGTCTATTAACAGCTGACCTGATTCATATTAATCGCGAGACCCAGCTGATCACGCCATCAGTGGCGGCATCATGGAGCGTTTCGCCGGACCGTCTGCGCTACACGATGCATCTGCGCGCCGGCTTACGGTTTTCCGATGGATATCCCTTCGATGCCGATGATGTGGTGTTTACGTTTCAGAGCTATCTGGACGAACGCAATCACTCTCCCCAACGAGACCTCCTCATCGTTTCCGGCGAGCCGATCGGTGTGCGCAAGGTCGACAAACTCACGGTGGTTTTTACGCTCGCAGAGCCTTACGCGGCGGCCGAGCGATTGTTTGACAGCATTGCCCTATTGCCGCAACATCTCTTGCGACGGAGTTTCGAGCAAGGGACACTAACGAACGCCTGGGGAGTGAATACGCCACCTGGCCAGATCGCAGGCTTGGGACCATTTCGCCTTAAGGAGTACGTTCCAGGCCAGCGTATCCTGCTTGAGCGCAATCCCTACTATTGGAAGAAGGATTCAAAGGGACAAAATCTTCCCTATCTTGATAACATCGCGTGCGTGTTCGCTTCCAATGCAGATGCGGAAGCGATGCGGTTCGATGCGGGCGAAACTGACATCATCAGCCGCTTGAGTGCGGCCGATTTCGCGGTTCTTGAAAAAGATGAACAGAGCCGGCATTTTCACCTTTACGATTTGGGGCCGGGGCTCGAATATTCCTTTTTGTTCTTCAACCAAAATGCCTTTACAACAGACAACGGCTCCTTCCTTCCCCAGAAACAGATCTGGTTTAAAAAAACCTCGTTTCGGCGGGCAATCTCGAGCGCTATAAATCGTGAAGACATTATTCGCTTGGCTTATCAGGGCCGAGCGCATCCTTTATCGGTTCAAGTTACGCCAGGAGATAAGCGATGGATCGATTACAGTATCGAGGCACCCTCTCGATCTTTGGAGCGGGCCCGACAATTAATGCGGGATGGCGGATTTTCATGGACAAGCGACGGCTCACTTATCGATGCACGCGGCATTCCGGTGGAATTCTCGCTTGCGGTGAACGCTGGCAATCCGGAACAAGTTCAAATGGCCACTTTGATTCAGCAGGATCTGAAAGAACTTGGCATTAACGTGACAATAGATCTGCTGGAATTTCACACGCTTCTCGATCGCATCTTTACAAGCTTCAAATACGAAGCGGCCATAATGATGCTCGCCGATGGCGACGCCGATCCGAATTCGGAGCTGAATGTTCTGACTTCTTATGGAGGCACACACGTCTGGAGTCTCAAACCGGAGAAAGTCCAGCCCTCATGGCAGCTTGAAATTGACCATCTGATGCGCGCACAACTGATCGCTGCCAATTATCAGGAGCGGAAACGAATTTACGATCACGTGCAGGAGCTCATTTCGCAGAATGTTCCGGTCGTCTTCCTGGTGAGTCCCAATATCCTGGTCGGCGCAAAAGACCGCGTTGGGAACTTTCACCCCGCCATTCTCAGCAACTACACTCTTTGGAATGCGGAAGAGATTTTCATAAGACAGGAGTACAAAGCGGCCGGACATTCATGAGTTTCGGAGCTAAAGCTGCCCGTGTGGCAAAAAGTGCCCGCGACGATAGGCTGTTGGTCCAAGAATGTCTGCTCGGAAGCGAGGAGGCCTGGTCGGCGCTTATCGATAAATATAAGAACCTGATTTTCTCCATTCCGCTGAAATATGGCTTCTCTCCCGAGGACGCGACCGAAATATTTCAGACGGTTTCGCTCGCCCTTCTGCGTGATCTTTCGCAATTGAGGGAGCCACGCGCCTTGGCGGCCTGGCTAATCCGGTTAACGGCACGCACATGTGTTCGAGCAAGACAGGAAAGAAAAATTTACGTGGACGCTGAAATAGACGATGAGGATCTGGCCGAAAAAGAGAAGCTGCCGGAAACGCTTTTCCAGGAGATTGAGCGTGAGCAGATCTTTCGCGAGTCGCTTAGCAACTTGTCGCCCGAATGCAGACGTCTCGTCGAACTTCTTTTTTTTGCCGATCCGCCGAGGCGCTACGACGAGGCGGCACGAGCACTCGGTCTCTCCACCGGGTCCATTGGCGCCACCCGCATGCGTTGCCTTGAAAAGCTGCGCCATTTTCTCGAGAAGAAGGGCTTCCGGTAAGAATAGATGAACCAAGAGATCGAGGAGATCTGCTCTGAACTGGCGCTGCTGCCCGATGACGCAAATCGAAAGAGCTTACTAAGTCGTTCTCCCCAACTGGTGAACATGCAGGTGGTGATGCAGTTAGACGATGCCGTCCGTGCGGCGGTTAGGGTTGATGTTCGTAAAGCGTTAGGGCTGGCGGAGACCGCCTTGACTATTGCCCGCGAACTCGGGGAAGGCGAGGCCCTCGCGCTTGCATCGCGTGCTAAAGCAAATGCTCTTTGGTTCATAGGTGACTGCAAATCCGCAGTCGCGTTATTCCAAGAGGCCGGTGCGCTGTTTGAGCGAGCCGGAAACATGAATGAAGTGGCGCGCACCCTGAGTAGCTCGATACAGTCGTTTGCGTTATTGGGCGAGTACGACAATGCATTCGCGGCCGCCGAAAGGGCACGCCGGATATTCGCAGAGCTTGGCGAGAGCTGGCGTAATGCCCGGCTGGATATCAATGTTGCAAACATCTTGCATCGCCAGAACCGCTATGCGGAGGCTCTTGCTGCCTACGACCGGGCGTATCGGGAGCTATTGCCGCATCGAGATTCGGAGGCTATTGGCGTCGCGCTCCACAATATGGCGGTCTGTCTTATTGCACTCGATGATTTCAACCGGGCCTTTGAGACGTATCGGCGCGTCCGCGACTTCTGCCAGCAACATGAGATGCCGCTGCTGATGCTCCAGGCCGATTACAACGTCGCATTCCTTTATTACCTGCAAGGCGACTATACAAAAGCCTTGGAACTGTTACGCTCCACACGTGATGCTTGCCTGAAAAGCGGGGACACATATCACTTGGGCTTATGCGATCTCGACCAATCCGAAATCTATCTGGAACTGGGTCTTATCGAGGAAGCCGCGGAAATGGCCCAAAAGAGCTTCGAGCACTTTGAGCGATTAGGCATGGGTTTCGAGTGTGCGCGATCACTTACAAACTTAGCGATCGCAGTTAGTTTACGGTATGACCAGACCCGGGGGCTCGAATTATTCGCACGCGCCAAGGACATTGTGCGCCATGAAAACAATCAAGTCTGGCCGAACATCATCGACCTGTATCGCGCGCTTGTGCTGCTGGAACAGGGTGAGTTGACCGAAGTTCGCGATCTATGTTTCTCGACTGCGGAATTTTTTCGCTCTGTCCAGATGCCTGGCAAATATGTACTTTCCCTCTTGCTCCTGGTCCGGGTGTGTCTTCGCACCAAGGAGATTGATCAGGCTGTTCGCCATTGTTCGGAAGTTTCGAGAGTCTTGGAAAGCGTTGACGAGCCAATACTCGTGTATCAGGCTCACTTCTTGTGGGGGCAACTCCACGAAACACTGAGCCAACCGGAACACGCCTACAACTCCTACCAGAAATCTCGATCAGCTCTGGAAACGCTTCGGAGCAGCCTTCAGCGGGAGGAATTAAAAATCGGATTCATGCGTAACAGGCTGGAGGTTTATAGCCGATTGATCCAGCTCTGTTTAGATCGCGACTTAAGTGAATCATCCGCGGAGGAGGCGTTTTTGTATGTCGAAGCGGCGAAGTCTCGCACATTACGGGATCTGATCTTAACTGGCTCTCATTCAAATTTGCGCAAGTCGCTCGAGACTGAAGCCGATCGACATGTGCTTGGCCTACGAAAAGAATTGAACTGGTACTACCATCGCATCGAGCGCGAGCAGCTTTCACAAGACAAAGTGTCACTGGAGAGCATCGACGCCCTGAAACTTGAAGCCAGGACACGCGAACATGAACTCACCCGCCTGCTGCTCGAAGCACCCAATTCCGCAAATCTCGGTGCGGCCCTTCGAAATTCGAGTACCGCGGCCTTGGAAGAGATACGCCACGCACTTGGGCCAGAAGGTACGCTTCTCGAGTATTTCTCGATCGGAGACCGGGTATTCGCAGCTGTTTTGACAAGCAAAACCGTCCAGATAATTCCTCTCGCTCCCTCTTCCGTCATCCTGCAGCGATTAAGACTGCTCCAATTCCAATTCTCGAAGTTCCGCTTGGATCGCGGATACGTTACGCGATTTCACGAAACTCTGCTGAAAGCCACTCAGGCTCACTTGCGAGCGCTATACGACGATCTAATTGCTCCGGTCGAGAATTTACTTCAAACCGCAGACCTGGTGATTGTTCCATTTGGACCGCTTCACTCTTTGCCATTCCAAGCTTTGTTTAATGGGCAAAGCTATCTTATTGATAAATTCAACGTCTGTTATGAGCCGAGCGCAAGTATTTTGGCTCACACCCGCGGAAAAGCCGCTAATTGTAGCGGCCCTTCTTTGGTGTTGGGCGTTGATGATGCCCGCACCCCGTTTATCAAGAAAGAAATTCAAGCGGTTGCCGCTGTCGTACCCGAACCTCTAGTCTTGTTCGGATCAGACGCCACAGAACATGCATTGAGGGAATACGGGCATCGCAGTCGGCTGGTACACATCGCGAGCCACGGATATTTCCGGCAAGATAATCCCATGTTCTCGTCAATTAAGTTGGCGGACTCGTATCTCACACTTTATGATCTGTATCACATGAGTTTACCGGTAGATCTCTTGACGTTGAGCGGCTGTGTGACCGGGTTGAATGTTGTCGCCGACGGTGACGAACTCTTTGGATTGACGCGGGGGCTGCTTTATGCGGGAGCCCGATCTCTACTCTTGTCGTTGTGGGAAGTCGATGACCAAAGCACATCCGAAATTATGGAAGAGTTCTACACCGGTCTGAAGCGCCTGCAGCGCAAGGCCGATGCCCTGCGAGCGGCCATGCTGAATGCACGCGAACGCTACCCGCATCCCTATTATTGGGCGCCATTCAAATTAATCGGTCGAGTGCTGGCCTAAATCCGTTTTGTTTTGTTCTCACATTCCTGTATTTTTCTCATTCCGAGTTGCCCTTATGGATAAACGCAAAGAGAGAGGGTTTGGCGGAACGTCGCGAAGTCGAAGAGAATATGAATCATTTCCCACCAGGTGACTGGATTGATTTGGCGCGCGGCGCCTTACCCGCGTCGCAGGCGGCTCGGATGCAAAACCATCTCAGTCGGCACTGCGATGAATGTCTGAGGTCTGACGAACTTTGGCGCCTCGTGTTGAATTTGGCAACAACTGAAGCAGGGTATAAGCTGCCCGACAGAGCCGTTATGGACGTTAAAAACGCTTATGGTTCGGCGAGACCCGAACGGTGGCTCCCTCAGATGGCAGAATTCGGCCGGCTCTTATTTGATAGCTTCAGGCAGCCGGACGTCGCCATGGTGCGCGCCGCTATGCAATCCAGCCGCCAACTCCTGCACGAGGTTGAGCCCTTCATCATCGACTTGCGGCTGGAGTCCGACCCGCTTCGGAAGCGTACCTCCCTGACGGGGCAAATACTCAACTCTGAACATCCGGATCAATCAACTGGTGAAGTCGATGTGGTTCTCCTGAGCGGCGAGAACCTGGTGAAGAGAACGGTAGCTAATGCCCAGGGGGAATTTGAATTGGATTTCCGTCCCGAGGACGGCCTTCAGCTCTTTATAAATATTCGCGGACAGAGAGCGATAGGAATTGTTTTGCCGGAGTTGGAGACTTAGCGAATCGACGAATAACGTTGCGGCAAGTGGAAGTCGCACCAATTCTTGAAAGATCCAGCCCAAGAGTTCGCACAGAGCCGCACGCAGTTCTCAGGAAAGGGCAGTGGATTTATATCATGCCGTCGGTGTCTCTTCGCGTGGCCGAGGTTGTTTCGGCACTCTCTCAGGCCCTAGATCTTGGTTCGGGATCCACTCGCTGGCACTCGGTCCGCACTTGCATCCTGGGCATGAGGATTGCAACGGAACTGCGATTGACGGATGCGGTCCAAAATGAGCTTTACTATGCGCTGCTCCTGAAGGATGTTGGCTGGACCAATTCATCACCGCTCGAAGCCGGTTTGCGACTCGCTTCTCAACAAGAGCGGCACACTAGAAAGTCTATTGCACTCCGCTGTGAAAAAGGCGGGATTCTCGCGCGGCTCATGGGATTACCCGAACAGACCGCAATTGGAATAGGGGCGCTTTATGAGCATTGGAATGGGTACGGCAATCCTGCTGGATTGAAGGGCGAACATATTCCGATTACGTCGCGCATCATGCTTTTAGCGCAGACCCTCGACGTGCTTTTCACAAGTGCAGGACCGGATGCCGCAATAGCTGCCATTGCGCAAAGGAATCGTCGCTGGTTTGATCCGGATACGGTGAAAGCGGCTCGGTCACTCGCCGCCCGAAAGCAACTGTGGACTGATCTGAGCGGCGACAATCTCCCGCGAGTGGCGTTGCAAATGGAACCAGGTCAGAAGACCATGACGCAGGGTCAGGTCACCTTCGACGCCATCTGCAGGGCTTTTGCCGCCATCGTCGACGCAAAATCACCGTTCACGTATAACCATTCAACGGGCGTCGCAAACACCTCGGTTGCCATGGCAAAGAAGTTAGATTTGGCAAATTCCAGAATCCTATTTATCCGGCACGCTGCCCTGCTCCATGATTTGGGAAAGATGGCCGTCCCGAATACGATTCTGCAAAAGCCCGGCAAGCTGAACGAGGCGGAGTGGCGGCTTGTACGTTCGCATCCCGAACATACATGGAGGATCCTTCACTCGATTCGAGGTTTCGAAGAGATGAGCGAAGTTGCTGCTTCTCATCACGAGAGATTGGACGGAAGCGGGTATTTTCGCGGCCTGACTGCCCCACAGCTATCTCTAGAGGCTCGGATCGTGGCAGTTGCCGATATCTTCGATGCACTCTCAGCCAAAAGGCCTTATCGGGATGCGGTGCCACTCGAAAAGGTTTTCACAATCATTCGAAAGGAATCTGCACATGCCTTCGATCGAACATGCATCGAGGCTCTCGAGCAATCGGTGACGAATTGTAACCAGACGTTTGCGGCTTCTTCTTTGATCTGAAAAAGGCACACATCGCGGGCGCCAGAATCGGCAATTCCAGGAGACCATAGTACTTTTTCTCACCGCAGCTCTTGCTCTCCCTTGCGCACCTTTATATGCTGCTCTTTAACAAAGGGGGAGAACAAATGCGTTTGCGATCTTTGATAACTGCTTCCATGCTGTGGACGTCCGCATTTCTTGCCATTGGCATGCAAGTGTCTTCCGCATCCGTCCTACAGACTGACACTTCAACCACCCAAACTACCAGTGCCAAAAAAGCTCGCAGTCACAGCAGTTCAAAAACGTCGACCAAGCAAGCACCGGCGGGGGGCGCCAAGGTAGATCTGAATTCAGCTTCGCAGAGTCAACTGGAAGCTCTGCCGGGCGTAGGCGCCGCGACCGCCAAGAAGATCATTGCGGGGCGTCCTTATTCCTCTCCTGCCGATTTGTCGAAGGCCGGGGTTCCGGCGAAAACCATAACTTCAATCACGCCGATGGTTATGGTAAATGGTTCGGCGAGCCCCACTACCGCGCCGGCGACTACCGCTTCTGCGAGCACGCCCGCCACCCCTTCCACGCGCTCCAAGTCGACGCATGCGGCAAGCGCGTCGCCGATGAATACCGGGAATCAACAAGGCGGCCCGGGCATGGTCTGGGTCAATCCGGAAACCAAGGTCTATCACAAGCAGGGCGACCGCTGGTATGGCAAGACGAAGAAGGGTCAATACATGACCGAAGCGGACGCCATCAAAGCCGGCTACACCGCTTCTAAACAGAAAACCTCGTCGAAATAAGCGTTAGCGGGATGCCTTGAGCCCCCAGCATCGCGTAGCCGGTCGCAGCATCGCTCGTAACGTGCGGGAAAGCGTTTTCGCAGGTGTTGGAATTCAGATGCTAGCCCCCGAGCCTGTTCGCGAGCAAGCCACCAGCCCTCTGCGACAATTTACACAATCTTAATGCCCGTTTTATGTCCGCAATGCCATGCTAGGCAAAGGCAATAAAAGGACTGCTGCCGGACTTTCCGCTCACGATTGCTAAACGTCTCTAACAAGTCACGATGGATACCTTCTCTCTAGGCGCAAGGAAGGAAATGCATGGCGTTCACAACCGACAAAAATCTCGCGCAACGTTCGGGCCAGGCGATCGGTCGTTTTCTATCCTTCAGTTCAGCTTTCCGACGGGGCCGCCTTGGATTGCCGGACCTTGCCGTCGGGCTTGGAACGCTTCTGCTGTTATATGTGGTGGCGCGGGTCGGAGCGCAGTCGTTGGCGCATTTCGCACCTCCGGAAATCATTCCTTCCGTTAGTCTCGATCCGCGAAATCTGCCGAACTACGCCGCGCGTTCCACGCTACGCATGTTCGTCGCACTCGCGTGTTCCCTGCTGTTCACCTTTGTTTATGGCTACACGGCTGCCCGCAGCCGGCGCGCCGAGAAGATCCTTGTTCCACTACTCGACATTCTTCAGTCGATCCCGGTTCTGGGCTTTCTGTCTATCACGGTCACCGGATTTATTGCGCTGTTTCGCGGCAGTCTGCTTGGCTTGGAAGCGGCCTCGATTTTCGCCATCTTCACCGGGCAGGCCTGGAATATGACCTTCTCGTTCTATCTGTCGTTGCGAACGCTTCCCCGCGAACTCGACGAGATGGCCCGGCTCTATCGCCTGTCGCGCTGGGAGCGTTTTACGCGGCTCGAGCTGCCCAGTTCCGCTATTGGCCTTGTGTGGAACGGCATGATGAGTTTCGGCGGCGGCTGGTTCTTTCTGGCCGCCAGCGAAGCAATCAGCGTTCTCAACCGCAGCTATACATTGCCCGGATTGGGTTCCTACGTGTCTGCCGCCATCAGCGCCAGGGACATGCGCGCGCTGAGCTGGGCGATGGTCACGATGGTTCTGCTAGTGGTGGCGATCGACCAGTTTTTCTGGCGGCCGCTCGTCACCCTGTCCGACATCTATAAAATGGAAACCAGTGGCGGAGAAGCGGCCCGCTTCTGGGTAGTTGACCTTTGGCGCTCCGCCCGCCTGCCCTCCTACCTGCTCGGGCTCTTGTCGCCACTCAGCCAATCTCTCGACCGCTCCCTCAGTAGGGCCACGCCGATCGTCGCGGCTCCCCGTCCCGCACGGTCGTCGGAAACGAGTGATCGCGTTTATAACCTGCTCCTCGGTTTGGCGGCGATCATCCTGGTGGTCACCGCCGTGCGATTTGTTTTTCACGAAGTCAGTATTTCGGAGTTGGGCCGCGCCCTTCTCCTGGGCGTGGCAACCGCAGCCCGTGTATTGGTGCTCGTGGTCCTGGGGACCCTCGTCTGGACGCCGATTGCCGTTGCCATCGGATTCAATCCGCGCTTATCCCGAATTCTTCAGCCAGTCGTGCAAATACTCGCATCCTTCCCGGCGAATTTTGTGTTCCCTTTCGCGACGCTGGTTTTCTTGCGATTCGGCATAAGCCTGAACTGGGGCAGCATACTCCTCATGGCCCTCGGCGCGCAATGGTATCTCTTATTCAACATCATCGGAGGCGCGCAGAGCATTCCGAACGATCTGCGCGAAATGGCGGCCAGTATGGGTTTGCGGCGCGCCAAAGTGTGGCGGGTACTGATCGGTCCCGGGGTATTTGCCTCCTGGGTGACCGGCGCTATCACGGCATCGGGCGGCGCCTGGAACGCCAGCATCGTCGCGGAGGTTGTCTCCTGGGGAAACACCACGCTCCGGGCCAATGGCTTGGGAGCCTATATTGCGGAAGCCACCGCAAGAGGCGATTGGCCGCGCATCGTGCTGGGCGTATCGTTGATGAGTATCTTCGTAGTAGCTTTCAATAAACTCGTTTGGCGGCGTCTTTATGACCTCGCCGAAACAAAATACAGGTTGGGATAAACCATGCAAGAGCAATTCGCACCGGGTGTGCTTGCCGAAAAGCACTCGAAAACTGAGATCCTCGCCGCGCATGGCGTTGCCAAGACGTTTCCCGTTCCCGACGGCGAATTGACGGTCCTCGAAGACATTTCGCTGCACATTCTCTCGGGCGAAGTCGTCGCACTGCTTGGCCGCAGCGGCTCGGGTAAGAGTACCCTGCTGCGCATTCTGGCGGGCTTAATCCGGCCCAGTCGAGGCGAAGTAATGACCGCCGCCGGCGTGCTGCGCGGCGCAAATCCCGGGGTGGCAATGGTCTTTCAAAGCTTTGCTCTTTTGCCCTGGCTGACGGTGCAGGAGAATACTGAGCTTGGGCTCTACGCGCGCGGGACCGAGAAAGCGGAAACAGAAAAGGCAGCCTTGCGGGCTCTTCGCATGGTTGGTTTGGAAGGCTTCGGCGGCGCCTATCCGCGCGAACTGTCGGGCGGCATGAAGCAGCGCGTCGGCTTTGCCCGCGCCTTTGTGATGGAGCCCGACGTTCTCATGATGGACGAGCCCTTCAGCGCGCTCGACGTACTTACCGCCGAAAACCTCCGGGGTGAAATCAGCGATCTGTGGGAGGCTGGTAAGTTCCCCGCCAAAAGCATTCTGCTCGTCACCCACAACATCGAGGAAGCGGTCCTGCTTTCCGATCGGGTCCTTATTCTGGGCGCCAACCCCGGGCGGATTCGCGGTGAACTCATGATCGATATTCCGCGCCCGAGGCAAATCAAGAACCCTCGCTTTGCCAAGCTTGTCGATTACATCTATACCGTCATGACCAATCCTCACGCCGACGTGGGACAAGCGCCTTCCAGGGGCGGCGGCTTCAATCCTCGTTTTCCGCTGTTACCGCACGCGCGCGTGGGCGGCATCAGCGGCCTGCTCGAGATTATCGCCGAAAGCGGCGGGTGTGAGGACCTGCCCAAACTGGCCGAACGCCTGCGCCTCGAGATTGACGACCTGCTTCCGACTGTCGATGCGGCGGTTCTGCTGGGCTTTGCAACGTTGTCCCACGGCGACGTGATCATAACCGAAGAGGGCAAGAGCTTCGCTACCGCCGACGTTGAGCAAAGCTGGCAACTCTTTCAGAAACAGCTTCTCGCGCATGTGCCCTTCATCTCGACTATCCTCCAGGGGCTCAAACAGAAGCAAAACGGCACGGTCAAACGCGAATTTTTCGTCGATATACTCGACGAACATTTCTCCCAAACGGAAGCTGAAGAACAGTTGGACACTTTGATCAACTGGGGCCGCTATGCGCATCTCTTCGAATATGACGCCGATGAGGAACGGCTCTATCTACCCGAAATCGCGTGAATGTGCCTGGGTTTGTTGTTCATCTAGAAACGTGTCTAGAGGGTCTTTGACCCTCTCGTTCTCTCGATCCCCTGTATTGATGGGCCTTTGCGAGCGCTAAATGCACAAAATAGCGGAAAATATTGCAGTTTTGCTCTTTTCCGCTTTACATCTCGCTTTAGCTCCCTTATGATCGAGTTGAAAAGTTGGAGCTTGAAACATTTCCTGATTCTTCTGTTTTATCTAAAATTTGACAGATAACCAGGAGCATGCGGAGTTCACTTTAACTACCAAAACAAGAGTGGAGAGGTCTAGATGGCAGAAGTAAAAAGAATGACTCAGACCGCGATCGTCAGAGAATTGGCTGAAACGACCGGTACCAACAATAAAGTAGCCAAACATTTCATGGAGTCGCTCGCCGAGCTCGCTATTCGTGAGACGAAGAAGAACGGCGTGTTTGTTCTTCCTGGAATAGGCCGGCTGGTACGCGCGGAGCGCAAAGCCCGCATCGGCCGTAATCCTTCCACGGGCGAATCGATTAAGATTCCCGCCAAGAAGGTCGTGAAGTTCCGGATCGCGAAATCGGTGAAGGACTCGATCGTACCGCCAAAGAAGACTGCTAAGTAGAGTTGGCTGGCTAGGAAAAAAAGACTTGCGTTGGCGGGTGGCGCGGACGATCGTTTTCGGTCGTCTGCGTCGTGTTGGGTCTGCTTACGACACGGGTTTGGTGTCGTCCTTCTTCTCTTCGTCTTTCACCGAGCTCTTGAAGTTCTTGATTCCTTGCCCTATCCCTTTCGCCAAGTCTGGAATTTTCTTGGCGCCGAACAACAAAATGAAGACGATGATGATAATGAGTAGTTCAGGTCCCCCAATTGTTCTGCCCATTTCGTCTCCTCGCCGCCTTCATTGTAAAACGACGGCCGGGCCCAAGTAACGCGTGGCGCAGGCTAACGCTGAAATATCGCGCCCACCACCCGCATGATAACGCTGAGAAGAATTAATGGCGTAATCACCAGAGCGGCTTTCCCTTTGCTTACCCGGAACGCAATGCTGTAGATCAAGACGAGCATAATGATCCACCAGATCTCAAATATCGAAAAGTAGCCCAGGATGGCGGCCAGGATCTTGTTGGCTCCTTCCGGCAGAAAAATGTCCAGACCCAGGGCCGGCCGCAGCTCGGCAACCGTAGAGATATCGCCCTTGGCTTTCAGGATCACTACCGCCGCGATAGCGGCCAGCGCCTGAATCAGGCTGCAACCCGCTATCAGGTTGAACAGCTCCCGGAATTTCGCGACTACCCCCGTCATGACGCTCATGGCCAGCAGAATGCCCGCCTGGAGCGCAAACAGGAGCGCCGCGATCAATGGCGAGAAATACATGGCGACCTTTTGAATCGTCAGTGCCATTTCCATACCTCGCTGGAACTGTTCCGGCGTCGCGCCTGGCGGAATTGGAGCCACCTCCATCACATGACGCGTGATGGGCATAATGAGATAGCTCGCGATCAGAGAGACAATCGAGAAAACGATCAGCGGCGCAATCCAAAACCACTTGCGATGTACGCGCAACGCGGCTCCCGCCGGATCGATAAAGAAGTTCCCCATTCCCGAGACATCGCTCGCGAAAGTCTCTCCGGAACTGGCTGGCAATTCGGGTGCAAGTGCTCCCATGTTGGCTCCTCCGTTGTCGCTCCGCATTATACAGGTTTCAGTTCGCCGGCACTCACCTTGCGTCTTTCGCCGCGCTACGCTTGTACATAAAGACGTGAAAGTATTTCTCGTTATGACAATTGCGGGCTTGTTTCTGTCCTGCCAGCACTCCGCCTCGACATCCAAGGCCGACCGCCATTACCCAATGACTGGAAAAGTAGTCTCTATCGATCCTCAGCATCAGACCGCGACGATTGACGCCGCAGCCATTCCCAACTATATGGAAGCCATGACCATGGAATACCCGGTCAAATCCAAAGCAGATTTAAAGGCTCTGCATGTGGGTGAACAAATCAGTGCGACTGTCGATGTAACCGCCGATGAGAGCTACTCGCTTTCAAACGTCAGGCCGGGAAATGGGGCGAAGTGAGAGCGTCAGCCCACGTCCTCGTTGTTGAGAAATGTTCTCATTCGTTCTGTCTCTTCTTCCAGGGCCAGCCTGAATTCGACGCTATCGGGGCGCCGTTCGCAAAATCCAAGTTCGACGTGTAAGCCGCTGCGCGTTTTGGCAACATTAGCCCAGCCGACGAGCGAATCCCCCCACAAAACCGGCATCGCGTAATAGCCCATCTGGCGCTTCGCAACGGGCGTGTACGCTTCAAACCGATAGCGCCATCCCCACAAATGCTCAAAGCGTCGCCGGTCCCACACCAGTGGATCAAACGGCGCCAGAAAACGAATCGAGTGCGGGATCCTGCTCTGCCTGGTTGTGGTTGCGGGCCAGACATACGTCACGTTGTCCAAGGATGCACTCTGCAGTGCACCCGCCCGAAGCAGGGCCGCGATCACCTGTGAACGCCCCGGTAGGGACGGTGCGGCACGCGGCAGGAAACGCAGCACCTCTCGCAGGCTTGTGAGGGGAGCCGGGGAAAATATTCCTGCAAGCAGCAGCACAATTTTCCGCAGACGCTCGGCTGGCGCAAGATGCTCTTCCAAAGGCTCGGTTGCCTGATAAATTCGGATGCCTTTTTCCCTTCCAGCCACCCGCAGCAGCCCTCGATAGTGCAGTTGCTGGAGCGCTCTGGTACTGGTTTTCGAGTAGCCGCCCCAGGCGTTAACGGTTCGTCTACGCCCGAGGTGAGCTTCCAGATCGCGCGGATGAAGTTGCCCTGCGTTCCTGGCGATGGCCAGCACCCGCGCCTCCACTCCGGTCAGCCCGCGGGTGTTGCGAGGGTGAAGCAACCGCCACACGCTTCGCGGCAAGAAGCCATACGCATAAAGAAAGTCTTCTTCGATGTCCAGTCGCGGATACTGCTGCTCTAAGTCGCCCGCCCGGTAACCGTTAACGCGATGGCGCAGGATTAAGTCCTGCGCCCGGGCGGGCGAACGAATCGGATCTGCCTGCACGAACCCCAGCCGATCGAGCGCACGCCGCAAAGAGGTCGGGGGAAAAAGCGTGTTTTGAATCGCCTTCGCGCGTAATCCCTTGAGCGTCAACACACCGCTTATCGAATATCAAAGCCGCCCATCAACTTCTTACCTAATACCCGGCAAGATGAAGGGCGGCGACGCCCGCGGCGGCCAACAAACAGTAGATGCCGAACAGGTACCACTGCCCGTGCTCTAACCAGCGGCTAAGCCATCTCAGCGCCACGAGACCGGCCAGAAAGGCGAAAAGCGCACCGAGCAGGCTCGGCGCTATTGCCGATCCAAGACCGGCTGTGTTTTCGATCTGTCGCGCTTTGACCAAACGCAGCACTTCTCGTCCGACCACCGGTGGAGTGAGGATGACCGCCAAGGCAAAACTAAAAGCCTCCGCCCGCAACTTCGGTATCCCGGCCAGCATGCCGGTCGAAATAGTCGCGCCCGACCGCGAGAAACCCCGGAACGGCAGGCACAATCCCTGTACAACCCCGATCAACGTCGCGTTTCTCGTGTTGAGATTGTCCACGTCGTGCAGATTCACATTTCTCGTGGCGTTTCGCCGCTCATACAAACCAGCAGCCAGAATCAGAATGCCGGCGACCGCTAGCGCTGGAGCGATCCACTCCAGGTGACTGAACAAATCCTCTATCGCTGCTTTCGGCGTCCCTCTCAGTACCGTTTTTTCAATCAACTTCTGCACGGCAACACCCACTATGCCCGTCACCACGGTCGCTGCGATTAGCAGAAAGGCATATCGCTTAAAAGCCGGCACGCTCTTGAAATACGTTTCGCGCCATTGCTTCCAGAAATACACAATAACCGCGAACATGGTACCGGTATGCAGCATGACTAATAGCAAGGTCATAGCTGGAGACGAAGGGTCAAGCCCCATCAACTTCTCTGTCACCACGACGTGGGCTGAACTCGAAACTGGAAGCAATTCCGCTAAACCTTGCACGACGGCAAGAATAATGACTTGAATGATATTCACGCGAGAACTCCTAAGCGTACGTGCAAAACGGGCGCGGGATCAAGCGCACCACGCAAAGAGCTGCGGCGCACATCCGCACGGCTGGATGAGTTTAGATAGCATTGTTGCACATATGCACTTTTTGCCAGTCAGCCATGGATAAGAGAACATTTTTGAAAACCTCCGGTGCGCTTTTAACAGGGAGTATTTTGTCGCATTTGAGCGCGGATCAAAAGCAAGGCACGCCGCGAACCAATTGGTCCGGCAATTATCACTACAGTACCGATCGACTCGACCTTCCTCGAACCGTCGAGGAAGTGCGTAGCCTGGTAAAGGACTCCGACAAGCCGAAGGCGCTCGGCGCGCGTCACTCCTTCAACGGAATTGCAGACACCACCGGCGATCAAATCTCATTGCAGCACCTGAACCAGATGGAATTGGATAAAGAAGCCCGCACCGTGACGGTTGGCGCGGGCGTTACTTACAGTCAGCTTTGCCCGTATCTCGATAGCCATGGCTATGCTCTTCACAATCTCGCTTCGCTTCCGCACGTCTCGGTAGCGGGCGCCTGCGCAACCGCCACCCACGGGTCAGGCAGCAAGAATGGAAACCTGTCCACCGCTGTCTCCGGCATGGAGATCGTCACAGCGAACGGCGAGGTAGTCACGCTATCAAGTGCCCGAGACCGGGACCGATTCCAAGGCGCAGTCGTTCACCTCGGCGCGCTCGGCGTTCTCACAAAAATCACGCTCAACGTGCAGCCGGCTTACAACGTTCGGCAAGTCGTTTATGAGAATCTGTCTTTTGACCGGCTGCAAAATCACCTGAGCGAAATATTCGCGAGCGGCTACAGCGTGAGTCTGTTCACTGACTGGCAGAATCATCGGGCCACTCAGGTATGGATCAAGAGCCGTGTGGAAACGGGCAGTTCTCCCCGCACGGAGCCTGAATTCTTTGGAGCAAAGATAGCGACCAGGAAACTCCACCCCATAGCCGGACATTCGGCGGAAAACTGCACCGAACAGCTGGGAATTCCCGGGCCTTGGTACGACCGTTTACCGCACTTCCGTATGAACTTTACACCCAGCAGCGGCCAGGAGCTGCAATCGGAGTACTTTGTCCCTCGCGAAAAAGGCTATGAGGCTATTCTCGCTGTCGAGAAACTGAAAGACCACATCACGCCTCATCTTTTCATCACCGAGCTGCGCACGATCGCCGCTGATGATCTTTGGATGAGCACTTGCCACGATCGTCCTTCGATGACTATTCACTTCACCTGGAAACCCGAGTGGCCCGCAGTTCAAAAAGTCCTTCCACTGATCGAAAAGCAGCTAGTCCCTTTTGATCCCCGGCCGCACTGGGCCAAGCTCTTCACTATGCCGCCTTTGCAATTACAATCGCGTTACGAAAAACTAACCGCATTCCGGGAGATGCTTGCCCATTATGATCCAAGCGGTAAATTTCGCAATGCATTCCTGAGTACCAACCTATACGGCTGAACCAGAACGGAACGGCCAAAACCTTCTCGGAATTTTCCAGAGAAATATCCGCTCTCCTTCGAGGTCTTTCCTTTTGGATGGCTTCCAGGACCCCATATCGAATGCGTGCGACACGATCCGGGCGCCGGGTTTTAGTTCCCGCCTTAGTTTTGGCTGCAGCTTCAGATTTATTTCGGGCAGCATGTACAGCATCACGATGGTCGCTTCGCGGAGATCGGCATCGTACACGTTCCGTTCTTCGAATCGAACGAGGTCTTGCACGCCTTCGCGCCGCGCATTAGCATTCGCTTCCCGAATGCGTTCCGGATTGATGTCGATGCCCACACCATGCGTGCCGTATCGCTTGGCGGCTGCGATCACAATGCGGCCATCTCCGCAACCAAGGTCGTACACTACGTCGGTTTTTTTCGTGTGCGCCAGCTTCAGCATCGCATCGATCACGGGGTGTGCGGTCGGCACGAAGGGAGCATGGATGTCCACCTCGTCCAGCGGGTGCTGACCAAGAATGTTCCCTGCAACGATTAGCAGAGAAAGGGCCAGCAGGCAGCTCTTCAACACACCGCTATCCGTCCGCGCTCCGCCAAAGCAGGGTCTGCGATTTTCTGTTGAAGCAGGCTTTCCAACGCGAGCCAGACGAGACTAATCCAAACCAGATCTGCAATCAGAAGATGCGTGAGCTGCATCGGCAAGGGCGCGAGCAGAGCCAGATTCATCATTCCCGCCGCTAACTGCACAACGATGACAATGATGACCGCACGGCAAGCTCGTACCATGGATTCGCTTTTGTCCGATCGGCGCAGCAGTCCCGCTGTCACCCACAGGATATAGACTGCTCCCGCCCCCGCCAACAGCGGATGGATAATTCGCAGCCGCAGCAGCACGCTCGAAACCTTTGCAAAATCCTGCTGCATGCCTGCTGCGAGGGATGAGGCAGGAAACAAAGTGTCGCCTAGCGCGGTGATTGCTCCGGTGATACTCACGAAAATCGTTACAGCTAGAGCGCCGAGGATGGGCGGCCGCATGTCCCGGAGCCGGATATGTTCGATGCCCCTCGTTGCTAGCCACGCCGTCGCGGCCAGCGCTGCCAGAAGCAGCATGGTGTTCGTCAGATGAGCCGACAAGTACCAGACGCGTCCCGCCGACTGATCTTTCGCGACCAGGCGAAACAGGACCAGCCCGGCCCCAAGCAGCGCTTCGATAAACAGAAACACAAATGAGAAAATTGCAAAGCGTCGAACCGCATGCCGCTTCGGGAAAGCCAAAAAGGCCCAGAGCAACAATATCGCTACGGCGGCCGTATCCAGTCCGGTCATCAGGCGATGCGTGAACTCAATTGCCATCGGCGTGGTCATCTTTTGCGGAAGGAATTGGCCGTTGCATGTCGGCCAGTTCGCCCCGCAGCCATCGCCCGAAAACGAAACGCGTACGTAGGCGCCCCATAAAACCACCGGAAGATTGTAGAGAAGCACACTCCACGCGTACCGGCCGAAAAGCCTTCGCGATTTGTGCTCTCGCCACTTCATGTCTTCGCGAGCGTTCTCCGCTGCGCCACCATCAGGATGGCCGCGATGCTTGAAACTTCCGTGATGCGCCCGTCCAGCGACATTGCCACCGCTTCGCTGAACGGCTTCCAGGCGACTGCGATATCTTCTTCCGGATCCAGGTTCCGTTCGGTTGCCCTCAAATCGGTCGCTAGATAAAGACTTTGCACATCGTTCACTACTCCGTTGCAGCAATCCGATATGCCAAGATACTCCCAGTTTCGTGCGCTGACCCCGGCTTCTTCTGCCAGTTCGCGTTTCGCAACCTCGAGCATGTCGGTTTCACCGTCGTGCGAGCCGCCCCGCGGGATTTCCCACGAGTAGCGATCGTGCGGATACCGCCATTGGCCGACCAACACGATCTCGTCCCGCTCATTCAATGCCACCACGCCCACCGACGGCCGGATTTCAATGACGCCGTAAATGCCCGGGCCGCCATCGGGCCGGGTAACCTCATCCTCGCGCACCCGGATCCAGGCATTCTTGTACACAATCCTCGATGAGTTCGTCTTCCAGGGACTCTTGGTCACGCTGCCGCTCCGCAGATTTCCGCGAGCACCGGCAAATCCACATTTCCGCCCGACAGAATAATGCCTATGCGGCGCAATTCGCCCGGTAGCTTGCCATGCAACACCGCCGCAGCCGCCACCGCGCCGCTCGGTTCGATTAGCATCTTCGTCCGAGTCAGCAAGAACCGAACTGTCGCTTTGATCTCTTCTTCACTGACCAGCAGAACCCCGTCCACGTCTTCGCTGATGATGCGGAATGTAATCTCACCGGGCGTTGTCGTGCGCAGGCCGTCCGCCAGCGTCGGCGGCGCAGCGATTGTTTGGCGTTCGCCCGCCTGAAGAGAAAGGTGCCAGTCATTTGCCAACTCCGGCTCCACTCCAAAAACTTTTAGCTCTGGCCGCAGCGTTTTTGCCCCAATCAGCGCGCCCGATAAAAGACCGCCGCCGCCCAGCGGCACGACAATCGCATCTAAATGTGGCTGCTGCCGCACGAGTTCAAGCGTTGCCGTTCCTTGGCCGGCAATGATCCAGGGGTGATCGTAAGAGGGCAGCACGATCGCGCCGGTGCGCTGCGCAATATCGCGGGAGAGTGCCTCCCGATCATCGTTATGGCGGTCATACAGTACGATTTCGGGATCGTAAAGCTTGGTGGATTCCAGCTTCGACCGCGGCGCATCGGTCGGCATCACGATCGTCGCGTGTACTCCCAGGTGTTGCGCCGCAATCGCCACTGCCTGGGCGTGATTGCCGGATGAAAATGTCACAACCCCGCGGCGCCGCTCGTCTTCGTTCAGCGAATGCAGGAAATTGGTGGCACCCCGAATCTTAAACGCGCCCCCCCGCTGCAGATGCTCGCACTTAAAAAAGCTCTCGCTGCTGCTGGCCTCGTTGAATAATCGGGAGGTTGCGATCGGAGTCTGGCGCGCGAGCACGCGGATGCGTTCGGCGGCGCGCTCCAGATCGTCAAATGTCGGAACGGTGTGGGCTTCCGCTGCTGACTCGATGATCATTCAATAGCCTGCCTTTTTGTCTACAACGTTGATCAGCGGTTCACCTTTCACATAGCGACCGAAATTCTTGATGAAAACCTGCATGGAGAGGTCCAGCCAGTCCGGATCATCGGTCCGGTCGGTGCAGTGGGGCGAAATCAGTACATTCTCCATGTCCCAGAGCGGATTGTCGGCCGGTAAAGGTTCGGTTTCGAAAACATCGAGCGCGGCGCCGGCGATTTTTTTTTCCTGGAGAGCGCGAATCAGCGCCTCCTGATCGATTACCGGGCCGCGTCCCACATTGATTACGATCGATGACGGCTTCATCGCGCTGAATTCCTGGTACCCGAGCATGTGCTTGGTCTGTGGTGTCAAAGGCGCGGCCGCCAGAAGGACGTCGATCGCGTGCAGCATCTCATGCAGCCCTTCCGACGGGAAAACCCGGTCAAGAATTGGATCTTTGGCCGAATGCTCGGGCCGTCGCCGGACCGCCTGGATCTTCATGCCCAGCCCATGGGCCAACAGGCCGCACTCCCGGCCGATTTCACCGTAGCCAACTATACCCATCACCTTATCGGGGACCCAGCCGACATGGAAATTGTCCCAGTGATGGACCCGCTGGCTTTCGACCAGCCGCCGCCCGCGTTTGTAGTGGTACAGGATACCGAAAATCGCAAATTCCGCTAGCGACCGTTTGAACACACCCCGGGCGTTGGTCAGGGGAACGTCACTGTGGGCCAAGTCGGAAGTCACCAGCTTCTCGACGCCGGCTGAAAGGGACTGGACCCATTTCACCTTCCTGGCAGCCTGCCAGACGTCGTGAAACGGCACAACCGTATCCGAAAATCCAGAGTAGAGAATGATCTCAGCGTCGCGCGCAAAACGCGCGACAGCTGCTGGATCACCACCTACAGAAATGTTTGCCTGTTCACGGATCGCGTCCAAGTTCTTCAAAACAGGGTGATCAGGCGGACAAACCACAAATACGTTCGGCTTGGGCATCGGCTCTCTCCATCCTAGCGGTCGGCCCGAGGCCTTTTTTTGCCAAACGAACTCCCCGGTGGGTTCGAATTTTCAAATCAACGCTCGAGTTCGGGGCTGAGCGACAATCAAATTTCGCGGGAAGGTGAAACCAGTGACATTCCGTTTGCTAAGCATGATCTTGGTCGGTTCGCTGACTGTTTTGGCGCAGGCAAATAAAGTAAAGAAAAGCAGCATCTCTGTTTACGACTTAAAAACCAAGTCCGTGCGAGTGGTTTACACGGCAAACGAATTGATCGAAGCGCCAAACTGGTCGCCGGATGGCAAGTTTCTGCTGGTCAATACCGGTGGAAATCTTTATCAACTGCCGGTTGCGTCTGGTTCGCAGTCCGAATTGCAAAAAATCGATCTCGGCCCAATCTCGAAATGCAACAACGACAAAGGTTATTCGCCGGATGGCAAGCTCATTGCATTTTCTTCGAGCGCGGCGGCTAAGGGTTCACAGGTTTATACGTTCCGCCTGTCGGAGGGCGGCGTCGCGCAACGCATTGTGCCAGAGACGCCGAGTTATTTTCACGCCTTCTCGCCGGACGGCAAATGGATGGCTGTGGTCGCGCAGCGTAATGGCAATTTCGATCTGTTTCGCGTGCCAACGGAGGGCGGCAAGCAAGAGCAACTGACCGCGAATCCCGGATACGACGATGGTCCGGACTACTCGCCCGACGGACGGTGGATTTACTTCAACTCAAACCGCTCAGGCAGCTGGGACATCTGGCGCATGCCGGCCGGCGGCGCGGGCCCGGATGATAAGCTCGCCGAGCAGGTCACCAGTGATGAGTTGGAGGATTGGTTTCCGCATTGCTCGCCGGATGGGAAGTGGCTGCTGTTTCTGACCTTTCCGAAAGGTACATCGGGCCACAATGACCGGTTGAATGTGGAACTGCGCATGATGCCCCTGCCGGGCAATAGCGTGGGGCACGGGCGGCCCCAGACCCTGACCAAGTTTTTTGGCGGGCAGGGGACGATTAACGTGAACTCGTGGTCGCCCGATTCGACGCGTTTTGCATTCGTCAGCTATGAGGAGTAGCAGGTCAGGAGCCGCAATAGCGCTCCTAACTGCATTCGCGATTGCATCCTTGGATGTGCAGCAGCCTGCTGATCTCAGCCGCGCACGTCCCAACCCAACCGGCTCTACGGTCATCGACGATACGGCCTTCTTTACGGCGGTGGCAAAGGCTCCTGAATAAATGCCGTCGAGCTGCGAAAAGCCGCTAAGACCAGCGAAGCGGCGAGCGAGGCTTTCTTTTGGTCTTCGGTCCAAGGCGGACCGAGAGAACTCTTCAAGCCGGCAATTCGTTGCTGCACCTGAGCGCTGCGGTTCCCGAAGCGCGCCTGAGCGCATTGGTCCAGATGGCGCTCTCGAATGCCGGTCACAGGGATGGCGAGGTGCTCGCAGGCACGCCAAACCATGCTTCGAAAAAATTCACCCTCGGCGGTATGGATAAGCGGGTGTGAGGCGAGGATCTTCGAAAGGCTGGGCAGCGGGCGGCCAGAGGCCAACAAAACGGCAGCGCCGATAATTCGATAGTCGCAACTCAGCAGTTCCCGCACCACGGTTTGGATAGCCACGCGGGCGAGGTGTGCTGAAACGCCGGCAGAGTTTGCAAGGTGGTTGGTCGCTTCCGGGAGTTCCATTTCCGCGGCGAAGTGGTAAGGCTGAACGGCGCCGGGCCGGTTTGGGTCCGCCAGCACGATACACCGGCGGACTATTACTTCGAGCGTCGCGGCCTGGCCGGAGACCACCAGGAGAGCACCCCAACCGGAGTGCATTCGTACACCGATGGCCGCATCCTTCATGTTGCCTGCTGTTATCTCAGCCGTTCCGGGGAGTCAGATATCGACCGGCGCCGTAACTGCGCCATTTACCTCGATCTCGGCAGCAGTCAGGAAGCCCAAAGCGTCCACCGTTAGATTTGCCGGTACGCCGCCGACAAAAGGGCCGCAAAGGTAACGAATGGCGCTATAGGAAAAGTCGAACGTGTCAGCGCGAGCCCGCATGGACAATAACGCGAGCGCCGGAACAAGGAAGAGAACTCGCAACTTCATGGGTCCTTTGACAAACGAACCTGAGATATTGAACCACAACCCTGGAGAAATAAAAAGGGCTCAGTTATTCGAGTCAAGCGAGCCCGTACGTCGCACTCGCTACTCTCTATTTTTGAAGGGATTCTATGCGCGATGGATCTGGTCAGCCTTGGACAGGCTTCGCCCAACGAATCGAATCCGGGTTAAGAGTCTCTTGTGCGATCTCTTCCCTTTCGCCACTCAGCGAACGATCTTGTAAACCGGTTCAGCGGTAAAGACCCTGACTACGTTTCTTACAATCCACTGCACAATCGCTAACATGTTGCTACCCTCCTGAAGTCTTCCCATGACGGGAGATTACATCCGTAGTGCGGCCATCCTGGAAAACTTCTCAAAATAAATTGCAGAGAACCCTGCAGAAGTGTACGGCTCGCGAGATTACAGGTTTCCAACTTTCACTCCGAAGGACCTTCCGGCACATCAAAAATTGAGACGACCGGTGCTGTTTGGCCAAGTACTATCATTCTGTTATAAGCGATGGTACAAATCCACACCCCTGCTGGTTTGGTAAGTGCTAAAGTAAGAAACCTGAGTTGGGGGATGAAGCTGTGACTCTCGGCGCGCGGAGAGTGAAATCGACCGGGCTGGCGATTCTCTCTTCTTTTGTTCTACTCTCGGTCTGTTCCTCGGCCGTTGGCTTGGCTGCGATCTCGGCTGACGAGTTGCGTGAGCAGGTCGCGCAACACGAAGCTTCGGGCGATCTGGCTGGCGCTCGCACGATTCTCAAGCAAGAGGCGGATGCGCCTGGGAATACCGCAGCGGCGGAAGAGCTGGCGGAATTTCTGGAGCGGCACCACAGCGCGGATGCGCGGCAAGCCTATCTACGTTGGGCCAGCGGCGAGCCGGATGCAGCTAGGAAACGGGCTGCCTACCGGCAAGTGGTTCTCGAAGATATGGCCAGCGGTCAGACGGCCGATCTGCCGAAGGACCTCGAGCAATACCGGGCAGCGGGCGGCACCGACTTTGCGGCCCCTCCCATGCGCGCGAAAGCCTCAGTGTATTCCATGGTGATGATTCCGGGACCGCTCTCCTCTTTTGCGCGGATGGCAGCGCTTTCGCCCGACCTGTCGCCGGAGGATCTGCTGCCGGCGTTGGCGCGGAATGTAGTGACCAACGGCTTTCAGGCCACCGGCAATGAGCTTCTGGAACCCACCGAATATCTGCGGCTGTTGACACGCTATGTGGGCCAGGCACGAGAACTGCAGGCGTTGGCTAATAAAGATCGGAAGATCGTTATTCCGAGCTGCGACAGCACCCAGACCGGCGATCTGCTGCGCGTGCTCGGCTATCGCATGCGTGGCACCTGCGGCGCGGACATCGTGCTTGAGACGGTGAATGCCACACGCGCGTTTTTGACGGTTGACTCCGGGTTTCCGCTGACCGCGCTCGAGGGAGACCTGCGCGCCAATCACCCATTTGAACTGACGTACACGCCGACCTCCGTGCCCGTTCTTTACGACGCGCAGTATTGGCTGTCGGCGGGAGGCGGCCGCAGTCACCAGTCGGATTTCCTGGATGTCTTTCTTTCGGATCCATCACTCTGCCGTCTGTATCTGGGGCTCTCGCACCTGGACCGCGAGACGGCCGAAGTCTTACGCAAGCAGGCGCCGGCCCCGCGGCTTAAGATTTACGCGCACGTGCTCGATTTCTATGGCGGCATGTTCCAGGTGCGAAATGGCGCGGCGGTAGTGCCCGGTTCGCCCAAGATATGGGCTTCGCTGACGGGTGCTTCGCCGAGCAATCCCGGAGCGTTCTTTGAGAAGCTGTTGGCGACTGACGACGGCTGGCTCGCCAGCTACTTTGATGCGCTTTCCCGCATCGATGGCCCGACGGCAGAATACCTAACCGGTCCTGAGCGGCTGAAGCGATTCTATGAAGCGCTGCGGGGAAAAGTAACCAGCCCGGGTCCGGCGCGCCCCGTTTTTCGTTCGAGCACGGAATTGATGTTGCTGACCTCTTCACTGCGCATCGATGCCAACGGGCAGCCGCATGTGCCGGGCGATTTGGACGTGTGGCGCGCCCTGTTTATCAAACATCCACACGGCAAATACGACGGTAAACTCACGCGTTCCGCGGCTAGCTGGAAAAACAGCGATGATGTGCTCGAGGCTCTCTTCGGGCTCAGCCGCAAAACAGTGGAGAACGAGCCGCTGCGTATGTTTCTTGCGTTGAGCGATATAGATCGGGATCGCACGCGGCCGCTCTCGGCTCCCCTGGCGTCCCGCCTGATCAGCGATTACCGCGCCTTAGGAGATCAATATGTTCTGTTCGCCGATTCACCCCACTTAAGCGAAGCGTCCATCGAGCACTACCTGGAACTTTGCGGGCAGATACGGAGCATGCGAAATACGCTGCTGCGGGCCGATACACTGGGCAGCTTGCAGTCGCTGATTGAGCTGTGGCGGATCTTCTGCCGGGAGAACTCGATTCCGGCGGCCCACCAAGACGCGACGTTCGCCCGATTAATTCAGCCTTTCAGCGCCTCAATGAATGACGCGCAGTTGTTCGACGCGGGGCGTTCGGGAACCGAGCTGTTGCTCGCTTCGGCAAAAGGCGACGTGGTTTCCGGCTCGCGCCAGGAGCGCATGGTGGAACTGCTGGTTGGACGTGTGCAGAACGAAGGCCCAAACATGATATCCCCGGCCGAGAATTTTGCACACATTTTCGACGCGCAAAGCTTGATATCACTGGATAGTCTGTTTAGCCTGGCGGATCGCCTGGCAGCGAACAAGGCCGCCGATCCCAAAGCCTTGAAAGCGGTAACGGAGCAGCTTAACCGGTTGGAAGAAGCCGAGTCGGTGAAAGGCTCTATTTCTTCGGCGGAGAAGAGCTTCTATACGGTCGGCTATTGGAGCGAGCGCCATATCGACCAGGAAAAGAAGCTGGATTTAGCTGATTTGGTGAAGAGTCCGGAAAAGAAAGACGCACGCGGCGCGCTGACACCGCTGCTGCGGGACACACTGGTCGGTTTGGTGTACTGCTACTACGCGCCGCCGGGGGCGCAAATCCTCGTCACGAATCCGGTCTTTGTTCGCAGCCATGACTTCATCGGCCCCGAGGGCATGCCCGCTGAGTGGAGAGCGACCGAAGTATCCGGTCTCGGTTGGCCGGCGAGCTCAGGCGGAAGGCTGACCGGGTCGTTGATCTCGCTGCCGTACGCGCTGGCTGAGGCCGAGCAGAATTTCCTCACGCCGAAACGGGAGCAAGCGCTGATCTGGTCAGACCTGGTTCCCCAGATGATCGTGGACATCACGGTGAACCGCTGGCGCGGTGTAACCGAAGACCAATTGCGTTGGGTTTCATTGCATCTCGAGCGTGGTCGGGACTTGCTGGCGGCGGCCATGCTGAATCCTGTTATCGAGCCCCAGGTGATGCAGGCCATGGGACGCTTCGAATCTCCCGGCCGTGTGCAGGCAACGGCAGATTTGCTGCATGAAGGCGAAGTGAATCGCGCACTAGCCGAGGTGCCTACCCAAGTGTTATATGAGATGGCCGAGGACCGCACGCTCCAGAGTGTGGCTCCCGATTTACCGGCAACTGAGTTGGCTTCGCTCGCCGCCGGGCGAAACCCGGCGCTTTCGCCAGCGGTCATTTCGCACGTCTTCGGAACGCCCAAACCAACTTTGACGCACTCATATCTCCCAGCGTTGTTGCATATGCGCACCTTCCCCACTCTGATGGGTTACTCGAGCCGCGTGATGGCGGAGAGCTGGGAATCGAACAACTTGTATTTCGCGGCGCTGGCCGATGAGACGGGTGTTCCCGTGCAACGCCTGGACGCTTACGTTCCGGAGTGGAATCGCTCTACTATCGAGAATATCTTCGCCACGCATCTGGAAGACTGGCCGGCCATTCTTCGTTCACTTCAGACCGTGGGCAAAGAGGTACGCCAACGCGAAAATCCGGCCGTCGCGCTGGCAAGAAACGAATAGAGGTCCTGTGCTTACGCCTTTTCGCTCCATAACTTCTATAACCACGATTGGACTTACTTTAACGCTGCTCGGCGCGGGAATGTGGCTACACGCGCAAGACGGCGACACGACCACCTTTCACGTCAAAGTGGACATGGTCGTTCTCGGCTTTACCGTGACTGACAACAAGGGCAAGTATGTCAACGGGCTCAAACCGAAAGATTTCAGAGTCTACGAAGACGATATCGGACAAAAGCTCAATACTTTCGCTGAAGGCAATCACACACCTATGCAGGTGATGCCGAACGGTGAGCTGCGGCCCCTGCACACCGGCACCCAGGCGGCTTCTGCGAGCGCGCCGAACGCCTTTACGCCGGGTTCAGTGGAAAACCCGAATGTTGTCGATCTGCGCTCGGACTCGGCCGGTGCGAATGTGTTTGTATTATTCGACACGAGCAACTACATGTATCGCGGCTTTGTTTACGCCTCGGATGCCATAGCGGATTTTATCCGCGGCCTTGATCGCGCGGATTCGGTTGCGGTTTACACCTATAGCCGCAATTTGAATCGGGCCGTGGTGCTTGAACGCGACCGCAACAGCGCCATCGCCGGTTTGCGGAAAGCCGTGGCCGGCGATGATTCCGCTCTTTATAATTGCCTGCTGCTGACCTTGCGCGACGCGGCCAAAGTTCCCGGACGCAAGGTGGTGATCGTCTTCTCGAATGGGCCTGATAACGCCAGTATGGTGGCGCCCGATGATGTGCGCGCGGTAGCCGAAGACGAAGGCATCCCGATCTATGTGATCTCGACCAATGAGGTGAATAAAGATCCGATCTCAGCTACCATTTTCAAACGCATTTCCACGAATACCGGGGGCAAGACTTACTTCGCTAAAACCTGGCAGAAGCAGGTGGAGGCCTTCGAATCAATTCGAGAAGATCTGGGCAACAGTTACGTCATTACTTACTACCCGCAGCCCAACCCTAATGAAGGTTTTCGCAAGATCCGAGTGGAACTGACCGACGAAGCCATGCGCAAATACAAGGTGCGGGCCCGGCCCGGCTATCGCCCGCAACGCGGTATTTGAGTGGGATCGATTTCGGTCGCGTGTTACAAGCCTAGACCGGGCCGCGAAGATGCTTTAACCGAGTTGGTACGAAATCATTTGCCGCCGCTGCGCGCTGAAGGCCTGATGACGCAACGCCCGTCTATTATGATGCGCGCTCAAGACGGAACCATCGTTGAAGTTTTCGAGTGGGCCTCGCAAGAAGCGATCGCCGCTGCTCATGGTAATCCCGTAGTGCTCGCCGGCGCCCACGTGAGCGGCGCACGCGTCCATATTCTGGTAAAAGAAGTTGGCAGAGGGTTCACTTCGACTTTCGTTTCACCGTCAAAGGCGCAAAGGCCTGGCTCACCGGCATAATTTGCATGGTATTGATGTTGACGTGCGGCGGGCGGGTGACAACCCAGTGAATGGCATCGGCGATATCCTCCGCAGTCAGCGGTTGTGTGCCCTCATAAACGCTGGCGGCCTTCTTCTCATCGCCTTTAAAGCGCACCTGTGAAAACTCGGTGCCGCCGGCAAGTCCGGGCTGGATATCGGTGACACGAACCGGAGTACCGACCAGATCGGCGCGTAGATTCAGACTGAATTGATGTACAAACGCTTTCGCCGCGCCGTAAACGTTGCCGCCGGGATAGGGCCATTCCGCGGCAGTCGATCCGATGTTGATGATGTCTCCTCGTTCGCGCTCGATCATGCCCGGGAGTAGCAGACGCGTGCAGTAGAGAACGCCTTTTACGTTGCTCGCGATCATAGCGTCCCAGTCATCGAGATTGGCCTGTTGCGCCGGATCGAGTCCAATCGCGCCACCCGCATTGTTGATTAGCACATCCACGTTTTTAAAGCCCTCGGGCAAGCTGGCGACGGCCTTTTCCGCGGCTGTCCGATCGCCGGCATCGAAGACAAGCGGGTAAAATGCGTTCCCGATTTCACTCTGCAGCTTCTGGAGGCGCTCCTGGCGCCGACCGGTCCCGATCACCTTCGCGCCCTCACCGGCAAACTTTCTGGCGGTGGCTTCCCCGAATCCGGAGCTAGCGCCCGTTATGAAAACGATCATATTTCCAGCATAAGGTCGGGGTCATCGCTGTGCTAGTCTGAGAGCGTTCGCGCCGAGTGTTCTCGGTGAAATAACGCTCAGCCCGCCAGTCGCGGGCCGCCACGACCATCTTTCATGTCGCTGCAAGTCTTTCTGCAAGCTCAACTGTTAGGAACTGAAGAGTTCCTGACCACTCCCCTTGGAACAGAACAGCCAGCGAATCGTGATTCGATCGGGCGTTGTTGCTGGCTTACCTTGATTGGCGAAGTTTTACCGCGCGCTCTTCTTGCGGAGCTCAAACTGTCCCGCATGCTGCTCGGCTCGAGCAGCTCCGAACAATTTCTACTGGTGCTGGCCGAAGATGATATTCCGCGCGCCAACGAGTTCTTAAGCCGGGCGGCCGCGGATCTCGTACGAATTTCTGGGGGCACGTTGCGGCTGGCATGGGCCAGCACAGAAAATCTGGGTGCGTGGCCAGTGGTGCGCAAGCGCCTGGATGACGCGCTAGCCGCGCATATCTGCTGCCCGCTGCGCGCGGACGGAGCAGCGGCTGCCGTCAACGCCTGGGTGCCTGGACCCGAGACGATAGCGGCGGAAGAAAACCTTTACTTCACCGATTTCGCGGACGGGATGGTCTCGGCAATCACGGTGGGTTGGTCGGCCGAAAATCCCGCGGAGCTGAGCTGGGATTCTGGAACCTTCACCTGGCCGCTGCGCGAACACTCCAACATCGAGGAAGAGGGCATTCTGTTTCCGCGGCGGTTTGCCATGGAGGACGATGGAGCGGCGCCATGTTCGCCGGCGGAGCTCGCCGAACGCGCGGAAGGCGCCGAATACTGGGGCATTCTGCGCGGCGACGTGGATCAATTTCAGGTACAACTGCTGCGCGCCGGGTCGGTCGAAGAGCACATTCATTTCTCGGCTCTGTTCAAAGAGTTTTTCGCTGGAGAGCTGGCTATTTTATGCGCGCTGCCCGACTTCTGGCGCAAGGTGACCGTGCTCTACCGGGGCGGCGACGATTTTGCGGTTGCCGGCAGCTGGGATGCGCTGATCCTGCTGGCGCGCGAATTGCAGCGGCTGTTTGAAAAATTTGTCGAGCAGCACCTCTCCTCGCTGCCTGGTATTGAGGCAAAGAGCATCAGTATGGCGCTCGAGATCGCTCCGGAAACCGATGCGACTTTCGCTTCCCTACTGTCCGAGGCGGGAGCAAAGCTCCGGTTGGCGAAAGCGAGTGAGCTAGGTTCGCTGCATCTGTTTGGGCGTATCCTCGAATGGAAGCGGTTGGCCGATGCGGAAGAGCTCAAGACCGGTTTGGTGCGGCTGGTGAAGGATTTCCGCTGCCCGGCCGGCTACTTGAATGATCTGGCAGCGGTCTACCGGGAGGCATTTTCGGCGAGAGCGGCGCGGCGCGGAAAGTTGGTTCGGGTAGACAAGCCGTGGCGCACATACATGCGGCTCTCGCGGGTGATTCCCCAGGCGCGCGGCAAAGAGCAAAATAATCTGCGGAACGCAGTCATCGCGAACCTGATAGGCAAGCGAACGGCTGGGCTGAAGTTGAGGCCGTCGGCGCGTGTCGGCCTGGAATGGGCGCGCCTTGCGGCGGACGCCTAGTCGTTCACGGCTACGGGCGGAGAGGAACTAGATTACAGATGGCTGAAGTGGAAGAGAAGAAGACGGACGAGCGCCGTGGCGGCGAGAACCGGCCACCGCGGGAAAATCGCGGCGGCGGGGGAGGTGGTCCGCGTGGAAATGAGCGTGGTGGTGGCGACCGCGGGGACCGGGGACGGGAAGGGCGCGGCGGCCCGGGCGGACGTGGGCCCGGCGGCGACCGGCGCGGCGAAGGTCCGCTCGAAATCGATATCGAAAAGTTGATCGCCGACAGCCTTTATCTCGACAACCAGGCCCACGTCGTCGTCAGCCGCATGCGAGATATGGATTCTGGCACCAAAAGCCAATTGCGCCGGCTATATAACGCCGTGCGGCGCGCCACGCGAGCGCCGGAAAGCGAGCGCCAGCACGAGTTCGTCATGGTGCGCGCGCGCTTGGCCTACACAATCGCCCGACACTCGCTGCGCAGCCTGGACGCTCTCGAGCGTCTGCTGCTGCAAGTCACCCGCAAGAATGACATTCGCGGCTATGAGCGTTTCCGCGACTTGTTCGAAGCCATCATTGCCTACAATGAGTGACGGCTGGGCGGCCGCGCGGGCCTATAACAAGTGACGGCTGGCGTTTACACAGGAAAGATAAGCATGAGTTCTCATACTGCAGAAACCGAATTGACCTTCCTCGGGAAGCTGGTGCTCGAGGGCGAAATTAGCTGCCAGACAGGGTTGCACATTGGCGCCGGAAAGGGTTCGCTCGAGATTGGCGGCGCCGACAATCCGGTGGTGAAAGACGCATTCGGTATTCCCTACATTCCCGGCAGCTCTCTGCGCGGACGGCTGCGTTCGCTGCTCGAGCAGACACTTGGGCTGGCCGTTCCCAGCGAGCTGGTGTTTCTTTCGAAGCGGCGCGGCCAGGAAGTGCGGATACATCAGAGCGATCGCCCCGATGACGAGATTTGTATTCTCTTCGGGCGCAATTCCGGACGCATGGAGCGAGTAGGGGGTGAGGCCACTGAATCGTCGGTTGCAACGCCAGCGCGTCTGACAGTCTACGATGCTCCTCTGGTGGTCGATAGCATCACACCGCAAATGCGCGAGAACCTGGACGATGAATTGACCGAGGTCAAGAGCGAGAATGCGGTGGATCGCATCACTTCGCAGGCCAATCCACGAACGTTGGAGCGTGTGCCGGCGGGCGCGCGTTTCCGATTCCGTATGGTGCTTGACGTTTTGTGCGCGGAAGATAAGCCCCTGTTCGCGCGCGTGGCGGAAGGTCTGCGGCTGATTGAAGACGACGCCTTAGGCGGGGGCGGCAGCCGAGGCAGTGGCCGCGTGGCTTTCCATTCCTTGAACCTCACCTGGCGGAACAAGGATTACTACGCCAAGGGCGCGGCCGAACAGAGTCTGCTCTCCAACGCGGATCTGGCCGGGCTGCAACAGTTGGCGAGCGCTGAGGACTTGGCCGAGAAGCTTTCCTAAATGCAGCCAGCTCTCCTGATACGTCTCCGGCCAGCGGGACCGTGGCGCTATGGGCCGGGAGATGGCGCGCTGGACCGGACCGACACGCTCTATCGCAGCGATCGCCTGTACTCGGCGCTCTCGCTCGCTATGCGGCAACTCGGCGCACTGGACGAGTGGCTGGACGCAACGGCGCGCGCGCCACATCCGGCGGCGACCTTCAGCTCGCTATTCCCGTACCAGAGCGAAACCTTGTTTGCCGTTCCTCCGGCGGTTGCCTGGCCGCCGCCGCCCAATCAGGTACGGGCGCCGAACTCGATTTTCTTGGCAAAGATTCGTTGGAAGACAGCGCATTTCGTGCCGCTCTCCGTTATCGAGTCGCTGATTACCGGGGGCGCAGTGCTGGCGGACCAGTGGGCGCCGGATCCGGAGAGCGGCTGCCTGCTGCGTCGGGACCGACCGAGTTCGCCGCCCTTTCGCATCGTAACGCGCAAGAGCGCCGCGGTTGACCGGCTGGCGCGCATGTCTGCCGCTGAGTCCAGTTCGGCCTGCGTAGAGTTCGAACCGGGCGCCGGCCTGTGGTCGATTTGCCGGTTTGCCGATGAAGCGGCCCGCGACGCCTGGAGCCCGCGGATCGAAGGAGCATTTCGTCTGCTCGCCGACGACGGATTTGGCGGCCGCCGGAGCCAAGGGTGGGGTCACTCGGAATCCCCTGTCTTTGAACGCGGCCAATGGCCCAACATGATCATGCCGAGACTAGGCGCGCGTGAGAATAACAACGGGGGCTCACGGTTTTGGCTGCTCTCCCTCTACTCGCCCGCCGGTGCCGACCAGGTGGATTGGAACAGCGGCGATTACCGACTGGCGGTGCGTGGCGGGCGGGTCGAGAGTCCGAACGGCGCCCCCGTTTCCAAGAAGACGTTGCGGATGGTGACGGAGGGGTCAGTGTTGGTGGCCCGATTGGAGCCGAACGGCGCGGCTGTAGATGTGGCGCCCGAGAATTTTGCCCACCCGGTGTACCGCTCAGGTCTGGCGCTCGCCGTCGAGTTGCCTTTGACGATTGCGGCTATTGAAGAGGTGGCAAGCGAAAGACAGGCCGTCGAGGAGCCGGGCAGCGAGGAAGCCGTGATCGAAGCTGTGGTTCCCCGGCTGGAAGAGGTCCCGGACGAACCCGAAGTTGCCCCGGAAGCCGAGCACGTGCCGGGAGAGGAACCGCCAGCCATCGAAAGCAGCGAGAGTGTTGCGCCGGAAATAGAAACGCCGGAAATAGAAACGCCGGAAACGGAAACGCCAAGGGAGGATTCGGGCGATGCGGTTTAATGTCACGGCCTTGACACCCCTGCTGGTGGGGGATGGGCGCGCGCTCTCGCCGATCGACTACATGGTCTGGAAAGACCAGGTGAATGTGCTCGATCAGACGCGTATTTTCAAGTTGCTGGCGCGCGGCCCGCGTCTGGACGGCTACCTGAACCAGCTGCGGCGGGCAACCAAGCTCGATTTTGCCTCCTGGGGCGGTTTTGCGCAAAATTTTTCGCAGCGTCGGATTCCCTTCGAACACACGGATTTGACCGCTATCTGGAACGCGGCGCAGTCCGAATCGCTGTTCATTCCGACCTTTGCCGCCTCAACAGCGGGGCCGTACCTGCCGGCATCTGCCCTGAAGGGTGCGCTGCGGACTGGCTTCGTATTTTCACGTTGGACCGCGAACACGATCGAACGAATCGCCGGCGCCATGGAGGGTGACCGGGTGCCGCGTCGCGTGGCCGAACCGGCCGAGTCGGGCGCGGGCGCTTCGCAGATGAAGGTGCTCGGCCTGGCCGATAGCGAGCCGGCGGCAACTTCGGTTTGCAAGGTATACCTGACTCGAACGGCTTCGCTCGATACGCGCCCGGCAGGCGCACCCCAATTAGCCTGGAAGGTGGCTGGGCGCGGCAGCGTGGGGGGCCAGCAGGCCGGTAGTTCCACACCGGTTTTCGCGGAAATGGCGGTGCCTGGGACCTCTTTTTCGGGTACCTGGGAGGAGCGGACTTTCTTTGAGAATCCGGAGCTAACACGGGCACTAGGTTGGCGGTCGGTGCCCGACCCGAAAATGATCGTCGAAGCCGCCAATCAGTTTGCCGCTGCCCAGCTGGATTTGCACAGCCGGTACGCGGAAATGACCGGACTGGCTGCCCTGCACACAACCATTGACAGATTGAAGGCAGATTTGACAGCCGCCCGGGAATCTTCTTTATCGTGCTTGCTGGCGCTCGGTTGGGGCAGCGGGTTCCTGGCCAAGGCCGGGTCACTCGAAACCGGGCTTGAAGCATACCGCAAGATTCTGCGCTCGGTGCCGGCGATGGGTCGAGCGATTCGGGAAAACGTACCATTCCCAAAAACCAGGCGCATAGTATTCATCAAGGGTCAACCTGCTTCCCTTCCCGGTTGGGTGCGCATACAATTTGGAACTGATGCCGTT
>DATAYL010000349.1:0-3129 GCA_036272575.1 Bryobacteraceae bacterium
TCAGCTGTAGTGGAGAGCGCTTCGCCCCGAAAACCTTCGATACCGCGTGTGGAAAGCCGCATCAAGGGTTCGCTCCGCCGGCTTCCGCCGCCCTTGACCCGGCCTCCCACACGCAGAAACAACAACTTATATCAGGGCGAACCGCCAAACCGAATCGTCCCCGAAACAATAATCACTTGATCGAGTCTCTACATTGCACCGCAAGCCCGTGAATCGGGCATTCGGCAATCTGCCAAGGTCGAATTCTCTAACTACCTTTGGTCCAGTTTCCGGGAGCATCGCATGCGACCTCTCAGTGAGATAACCGCTGGGTCAACATTGCGCGGCAGTACGTTGGAGTAAAAATCTGCATGGCTGTGGTCGCTAGCCCTCATTGGACGATTCACCACCCTAGAGCCCGGTCTATAATCACCGCGATGGGCAACGTTCCCTTCGAGCAGCGGCACGGTTACTTTAGTCTTCATTCAGTAGACGTCTTCGTGCGCGATCAGGAGCGCAGTCTGCGATTCTACCTTGATCAGCTCGGATTCGAACTGGCGTTTGATGCCCGCCTCCAGTCAGGTCAGCGTCTGGTTGGGGTGTCGCCTCTTGACGGCACAGCGGTGCTGACGCTCATCCAGCCGGACCCCAACTCTGTGGAACACAAGCTAATCGGCAGGGCGACGCGTGTCGTCTTTGTCACCGAGGATGTTGTTAGCAAATTCCGCGAATGGAGCGACCGCGGCGTTCGCTTCCGTTATACGCCTCGACTCAGGCGTATCAGATATCAAAAGGAAACGCCCGAAAAGCATGATGGCAATCCTCCGATTCCTGGCACAGTGCCGCAGCCCATTTGGGGACAGATATTCACCAGGTTTGAGGACCTGGACCGGAACTCGTTTGGGCTTGTGAGCCTTGATGAAGTAAGCAAGGCAATTGAGGCGCAGCGCCGCGCGAATGCGGATAAGCTGGAGGCCGAACGCCGCCTTGCTCACGAACTGGACATTGCAAGACAAGTACAGGCGAGGCTGTTCCCGCAGAGGGTCCCGGCATGCAGCACCCTTGAATGCGCCGGTATTTGCGCTCAAGCTCGGCAAGTCGGCGGCGACTATTACGATTTCCTAGCCTTGGGCCAGAAGCGCCTGGGCCTTGTGATCGGCGATATTGCCGGCAAGGGAATGGCTGCCGCGCTGCTCATGGCTACCCTGCAAGCGCACCTGCGTAGCCAGTGCGCAATGGCTTTGGACCAGCCCGAGACGCTGCTCCGCTCAGTCAACCAACTCTTCTACGAGAACACCATCTCCAGCGCGTACGCAACGCTCTTCTTTGCCGAATACAACGATGAACTGCAGAGATTGCGCTACGTGAATTGCGGGCACCTGTCCGGTCTTCTTCTACGCGGCGACAACTCGGTGGAACGCCTGGCGTCTACTTGCACCGTGTTGGGTTTGTTCACCGAGTGGGATTGCGCGCTTGCAGAATGCCGGCTCTTTGCAGGCGACATCCTGGCCCTTTACACTGATGGCGTTACCGAATCGTTCAACGAGGCTGACCAGGAGTTCGGTGAAGAGGGCGTTCTCTCATCCTTGAACCGGCATCGCAACCTGTGCCCGGTAGACATGGTGCAAGCGATTCTCGAAGATGTTCAACATTTCGGCTCTTCTAAGGAACAACACGATGACATCACGCTATTGGTGGCAAGATGCCAGGGGCTGTAGCTATCTTACAAGTGGAATAATCGTTGTAATGCTGCACGTAACGGTCAGAATCTAGAACTGACAAGCCATTTGGTGCATGGGCGTTCGGCAGTAATGAGCAATCAATCGGCGTAAGCTGTCCAGTTTTGTGAACAGAACAGCATAAGATCCGGATATGTGGAGACAGGGGAGGGCACTCCAAGTCATCCACTATTAATCAGCAGACAAAAAAGACCTCGTGGGGCGGGCCCAAAGACTATATGGCCGCACGTCCGAACGTGACTTGCGGCATGCGGACCAAACGGTATCTCAGGTCAGGCCATAACGCGGGAGAACGTTGTTGAATCCTATTCTGGATAAAATAGTCCAAAACATCGGTAGCTCAAATCAGGAGGATGTTTATGGCAGAAATTCAGGCAAGTTCGTTTGCGGGCAAAGTGGCCCTCGTCACAGGTGGTTCGAAGGGCATCGGGGCGGGAATCGTTCGGCGTTTAGCTTCGGATGGAGCAGCGGTGGCATTTACATATTCCAGTTCTGAAGAGAAGGCTCTTCGGCTCGTAGGCGAAATTGAATCCTCGGGAGGCAAGGCGTTGGCTCTCAAGGCGGACAGCGCCTCCGCTGAAGACGTTCAGACGGCCGTCACCAAGGCAGTCGATGCTTTCGGTACGCTTGACGTGTTTGTGAACAATGCCGGCATTCTCATTCGAGGCACTGTCGACACCTACAGCGTGGAAGACCTTGATCGCATGATTGCCATCAATATCCGTTCAGCTTTTGTCGGCGTCCAAGCGGCTGCGAAGGCTATGAAGGACGGAGGCCGAATCATCCTGATCGGAAGCAATACCGCTATCCGCACAGCGTTCCCAGCCGCGAGCGTCTACAGCATGACGAAGGCCGCGCTCACTGGGCTCGTTCGTGGCGCGGCCATTGATCTAGCACCGCGTGACATCACCATCAACAATGTTCAACCCGGTCCTACTGCCACCGAGATGAGTTCACCTCATGCCGACATGGTGAAGCCGCCCATCCCGCTACGGAGAATGGGCAAGATCTCGGAGGTCGCGAGTTTCGTCTCGTATCTCGCATCTAAAGAAGCGGCCTTTATCACCGGAGCCAGTCTGACTATCGACGGCGGTTACGTCGCATAATTCCAAGCTGAATCTGCGAAAGCATGGCGTATGGCACGACCAAGATGTACAACACCTTCGGCGACGAGCAATACCTCTATAAGAAGCATTCCAGAGGTATTGCTTTGACAGTGTCAACGCCATCTCAAGGTGTCTGTAAACGGCCGGCTCGCCAATTGCAGCGATAGAAGCGACATTGTTGAGCTTCGCTGCCCGCGCTTCGGAAAAGAATACAGGCGGATGCCTGGGTATCCGGCCACTTGCGAGTTCGGCCAGCATGATCGTGAGATTCTAGCGATCGGAGACGCGGCCCCAAATAGCCTGCA
>DATAYL010000350.1:0-13772 GCA_036272575.1 Bryobacteraceae bacterium
GTGACCCAGAGTTCGTGTTTCATCTAATGCGACGTTCGGCCTTTGAAGACTTGCGCCACAAGCTCGATAATGACCGAGGCCAGAGTGGCGGCGGTTCCGGCCAGCAGGCCTGAGATAACCGCAATCGGGCTAACGTTCAAAAGCTTGACTATACCATAGCCAATTGCTAGTAGAAACGCGAAACGAATGAAGTAAGAGCCAGCTCGCAGAGGCTTTCTGGCTTCCGGACCAGGCACGATGGCGCCTGTAATGCGGTGCAGCATCCAAAGATTCCCGAAGGAGCACAGAACGCCTAGCGCGAAAGCCAGGGCGTCACGAATACCACCGATCCAAAAGAACAAAACGAAGCCGATCAACCCAAAGACGCCGGTGAGTTTGTAGATGAATTGAATAGTCGGACGAGCGGTTTCATCGCCAGTCATTTGCCGCTTTTCATCTCGCGTGCTAATTCGCGGAAAATTTGCACCAGGCCGGAAATGATGCCCAGGAAGATCCCGGCGGCGGGCAGGAAAGAATAGTGAAGCCAGTGCGCGGCGAACTTACCCAAAAGAAACCCGGCAAACGCCGAGGCAGGCAGTGTAAAGGCCAATGACAGATATTTGCCAGCGACAATGAGGGATCGATCGGGCTTGGAGGGCATCTCTCTAAGACTCTTGAGCGGTATCCCGATCGGCGTCCTGATCCCGCAGGCCATGCCAGCGATGGAGGCCGGGCAATGCTAAATCGAATTGATCGAGCACACGCCCTACAATATGGTCCACCGCTTCGGTCAAGCTTTGCGGCCGATTGTAAAAAGCCGGGATGGGCGGAAAAATCGTGACACCCATGCGCGCCAGGTGAAGCATGTTCTCCAAATGAATTTCGCTGAAGGGGCTTTCGCGCGCCAGGAGCACCAGCTTGCGACGCTCTTTCAACACCACGTCGGCAGCGCGGCAAATCAGCGTTTCGCCGTAGCCGGAGCGTATCGCTGCGAGTGTCTTCATGCTGCAGGGGGCGATGATCATGCCGTCGGTACGAAACGAACCACTTGAAATGGGTGCCGCCTGGTTGTCCGAACGATAAACGCAGGTGGCCATTTGTTCCACCTGCTCCACCGAGTAATCCGTTTCGCGGGCGATCGTCACGCGAGCCCACCGGCTGAGCACCAGATGGGACTCGACCTGCAATTGACGGAGAGCTTCGAGAGTGCGTATGCCGAAAATTGCTCCAGAAGCGCCGGTGATGCCTAGAACGAGTCGCATGTTTGTTAAATCCGAGTTCAAGGCGAGGGTAGCAGAAAGTGTATGGCGCGGGAGATCGGATTCTGTCCGGTGATCCGGGACTAACGCCGAGGTGGTCGATCACCTGCGTGGCGCCTCACCTCACCTTGACATTCTACTAGAGGCCGTAGTATTCTCACCTAGAATGTCTACGAAAGGGTGCGTTGCGGGTTTTTGGGCACCTTGAGGAGGAAAGGCCGATATGAAACGCAAGCGTATGCTGGACGGTTTGGACAAGGACATTCGTGAGCACATCGAGGCGGAAACGCTCGAAAATATCGAGCGTGGCATGTCTCCAGGGGAAGCGCACTCCGCGGCTTTGCGCAAATTCGGCAATGTGACGCAGGTGAAGGAAGAGACGCGGGAGGTGTGGAGCTTCATGTGGTTCGAGCTGCTGCGCGAGGACGTTCGCTTCAGCTTCCGTATGATGCGCAAGAGCCCTGGGTTTACGGCGGTCGCCGTGCTGACGCTGGCGTTGGCGATTGGCGCAAATGCGGTGGTTTTCAGTGTGCTGAACGCGCTGATCCTGCGACCGCTGGATGTGCCACACCCGGAGACCCTCTACACGATCGAGCACTCAAAAGCTTTGGCGCTCTCCTATCCCGACTATCTCGATTTGCGCGATCGCAACCGCAGCTTCGACGGCCTGGCAGGTTACAACAACACTCAGGCAGGACTGGACACGGGTGGCAACCCCACGCGCACCTTTGTCGATGAAGTGAGCGGGAACTACTTCGAGGTGTTTGGGATACGGCCGTATCTGGGCCGGTTCTTTCACAGATTCGATGAGCACGGTCCGAACAGCGCCCCGTATATCGTGCTCAATTACGAGTATTGGAACAGCCGTTTTCAACGCGATCCTGGGGTGATTGGCCGCACCGTTCAACTCAATAAGTACCCGTTCACGATCATCGGCGTTGCACCGCCTGGCTTCCATGGCCCGGTGTTGTTTTTCACTCAGGATTTCTTTGTGCCGATCGTAAACCAGGAGCAGGTGGAAGGGCAGGACAGCCTGAACGTGCGCGGAAACCCATCGCTTTTAATGACCATCGGACATCTGAAAGCGGGCGCCACTCCGCAACAGGCGATTGGCGACCTGAATGCGATTGGCTCCTATCTGGAAAAGACCTATCCCAAAACCGATGGCAACGTGAGATTTGGATTGGCGCGCCCGAGTCTTTTCGGCGAGTTCGGCGGTCCGCCAACGCGGGCATTTCTCACTGCATTGATGCTGCTAGCCGGGTTAATTCTGCTGGCCTCATGCGCCAACCTGGGCAGCCTGTTTGCGGCACGAGCCGCCGACCGAACCCGTGAAATGGCTTTGCGCCTAGCGCTAGGGGCAAGCCGCGGCCGCATTCTGCGGGCGCTTTTTACTGAAGCTCTGCTGATATCGGTGATGGGAGGCATTGCCGGACTATGGAGCGGCGCATTGGTGTTGAAGGGCTTGAGCGTATGGCGGCCGGTTCCTCAATTCCCAGTCCACATGGCTGTGTATCCAGATGCAAATGTCTATGCGGTAGCGCTGTTGTTGACACTGATCAGTGGATTCCTCTTTGGCGCCGCGCCCGTGAGGCAAGTACTTCATACCGATCCCTATCAGATTGTCAAGTCGGGATCCGGAAGTATGCAGGCTCGGCGGATCACTGTCCGCGACCTGTTGCTGGTGCTGCAAATCGCGATTTGTGCCGTGCTGATTACTTCTTCCCTGGTGGCGGTGCGCGGACTTATGCGCTCGCTTCACGGAGATTACGGTTTTGAGTCGCGGAATGTGGTTCTGATGGATACGGATCTGGCGATGGCAGGCTACCGCGGCAACGCGGTGCCCACAATGCAAAGGCGGATGCTGAGCGCCATGCAGATCATTCCCGGTGTAAAGGCCGTCGGATTCGCGGATCGAACGCCACTCAATGGGAGCATGAGGTGGTCGATGGTGTTTACTGACAATGCGACGGATCTGAGGCCGTCGCATGCCGCGGCCGAGGTCCCGATGTACAGCGTCTCGCCAGGCTACTTCCGCGCGGCCGGTACAGCCATGCTGTCCGGAAGATCCTTCACATGGCACGACAATCTAAACGCGCCGCGAGTGGCGGTGATCAACCAGGAATTTGCACGCAAAGTTTTCGGCTCAGTAACGAACATAGCGGGCAGGTATTACAAGCTACCAGACGGAACGGGCGTACAAGTGGTGGGCATCGCAGAAGGTGGAAAATATGAGCGCATTGGCGAAGATCCGGAGCCGGCGATGTTCTTTCCAATCCTGCAATCGCCATCGAGCTCGACGACACTGTTAGTCCGCGCGAATCTTGCTCCGTCGCAAGTGGCGGCGGCGATGAAGAGTAAACTGCGGCAGCTGGACTCTGGATTGCCTTCTTTGATCCAAACCTGGAACAAGGGGCTGGGCGTAGCTCTCTTTGGCCCACGTATGGCCACCATCTCGCTCGGTGTGCTGGGCGTCATGGGCGCCATGCTGTCCATAACCGGCATTTTTGGAATAGCTGCCTACTCGGTCAGCAGGCGGATGAAAGAGTTAGGAATTCGCATCGCTCTCGGGGCGCAGCGTAAGGACGTGCTACAGGCAGCCTTGGGACGAGCCTTCAAATTGCTGGCTTTTGGTTCTGCAGCAGGATTGCTCGTGGGGTTTCTCGCGAGCCAAGCGCTCGCTGCTATCGTGTACCAGGCAACGCCCCGCGACCCATTGGTGTTGGCTGGTGTTGTTCTAGCCATGGCGTCGTTGGGGCTGTTAGCTACTTGGATTCCAGCACGACGCGCGCTGTCGGTTAATCCGTTGACCCTGCTGCGCGAAGAGTGAAAATATTTCCGGAATCAGGCACCACCTGATCTCAGCGAACTTGGCCCGGTGGATCCGATCAGAACCATACAGCATGGGAGGCGAAGGTGGGAATAACGATTATGATTCCTATGTGCTCGTTCCTATGTCGTCGCTGATTCTCATTCCCGGGCTACTTTGCAATCGCAGGATGTGGAGCGGCCAGATTGCGGGGCTTGCAAGATACGCAGATATCACGGTGGCCGATATCACACAACAGCGAACCATAACAGAGATGGCGGAAGCTGTCTTAGAAATTAGTCCGGATCACTTTTCGTTAGGAGGCTTTTCCCTCGGCAGCCAGGTTGCCCTTGAAATCATGCGTCTTTCGAAGGCCCGCGTTGACCGTCTCGCACTACTTAGCGCGACGCGCGGCGGCCTCCTACCTTCGGTAGAAGTCGCGATTCTCCGCGCCGTCAATCTGATCGGGCAGGGAGACTTCGACCAATATCTCGAAACTGCGTACTCGTCGTATTTCGCGGGGCAGCATGCTCACAACCTTCTTTTAAAAAGCTGTTTCTTCGACATGGCGCACGCGGTAGGGTCGGAAGCAGGCTTGCGGCAAATGCGTGCGCTGCTCGCCATAGGTGCTCCTTTTGAGAACCTGAGTCAAATTCGTTGCCGAACCGTAATCGTCGGCGGGCGAGACGACGTTCGCACCACACCGGCTGCACATGAGGCGCTCGCAAAGGAGATTCCCGGATCGAACTTGATGATTATCGACAATGCGGCCCACTTCACTCCACTCGAACAAGGGGAAGTCGTAACTTCCGTGTTGCAAGACTGGATGAAAGACTGATCCCGTATGGACACGCGTACCGGGTCACCCATAGCCCTGATTCTCAATCTTGTCGGTGCTACTTCATCGCCGAATATTCGGTCGGACGCATGAAAACTTCGTCAACCCTATATGCTGCGTTTACTCGTTCAATTAGTGGCGCCGCAGCTTTCCTATAGGGCAGAAAGGCTGGGTCGGTATGAAGCTCATTCCAATTTTTCTTCGCTTCGTCCATACTCGGATGAGCCACAAGGTAGACGAATGTGTCTTTCCAGGCGGGATCGTCGTTGGGTACCCAGTAGCCTACAACGTTGAGATTATGCTTGGCCTGTAGCTTTGAAACGTCGTCAAAGATCGATTCAAGATCCGCCACTTTTCCCGGCTCGGTGTGATAAACCATAAGCTCGAAAACACGATTGTTATCAGCCCTCACCTGAGTCGGCTGCATAAACCGAGCACTAATCAGCGATCCAGCGGCAAAGGAAAGCAGGGCGGTCCCCAAAACAGACCATCCTTTGAGGCGGCACCGATCGAGCATGGCACTAAGATGTATACGATCCGTATTCATAGAGTTGCTTTCTGTTATCGTCCTAGTCTTGAATCAGCCGTCTAACTGAGACCAAATTCCAATCCGTTGACTTGTCGACTGGATGATCCTTTTTGGTTGCGGGGCTTAAAGCTGGAAAGTCGCGACCGGCATTTAGGTCCGCTGTCCTGTCATTGAAATCCTGGGACATGGCGCAGTCGAAGTGAAGCGGTCGTTACAAGGCACACCACTGGCCGATAGCAAGTGCGTAAAACAGCTCAGATATTCAAAGTGTTTGAGCGTTTGAGCCTCAAGAGGTGTTCAGTTCCGGAATTGCCTGCTCGGCGTTGGGATATCTTGATAAGCTAACTCTCACGCTGCTCAGTTATCTGCACGGAAGGTCGAGCCGCTCCGCGGCTCCGAAAATCGGCGTACTTGCTCTCATCAGGATCAGTCGAATTCGAGTGCCAGATCCGAAAGCTGATCGCACGGAATGGCAGAAAATACCGCATGGTCGCCGACGTATCATGATCTGTGAACAATGGTGAGGCACACCATATTGGTTCCCCGCTTCCTCTTGGTTCCCCGCTTCCTCGTCCTCCTCACATTTGCCGCGACTTGTGTACTCGCTCTCGACCCAACACAACCCGTGGCCAGCTATATCCGAACAGCCTTTACTGTCGAAGACGGGCTACCATCCAATGTCGTAAATGCGATCCTTCAAACCCGGAACGGGTTCTTGTGGATTGGCACCGATGCGGGACTGGTACGCTTCGACGGAAGGCATTTCACTCCCATCGACTTTCGCGGGCCGCGGTCCACTCCGCACGGAGTGGTGCGTGCGTTGGCCCAGGGACCGGACGGCGATCTGTGGGTTGCGACAAATTCCGGAGTGGCGCGCATCCCGAATACAGCTCTAGACAATCTTGGCACGTCGCCGCCAACCTTCTACTATCCGGGTTCCGCCAGGAACGTCGAGATCACCAGCCTTATGTTCAGCCGAGGCGGTGTGCTGTGGGCGGGAACCTCCAATGGGCTCTATCGATTTGAGCGCGGTGGTTTTTCGGTGGTCATGCCGCGAATTTCCATCGGCCGAATCGAAGAAGCCTCAAACGGCAACTTGCGGGTCACGACTCAGCACGGGTCCCTGGAGTGGGATGGCTCGCGGGCCGTGCAGCACCCCGAATGGGCCGCTCGGTTAGGCGTGAGAGCTGACGAGGAGGTTAGCGTTTTTGAAGATAGCCGCGGCGCCACCTGGTACTGCACGTTGAGGGGAGTCGCGCTCCAGACCGGCATGTCTTTGGAAAAGCTCTCACCCTTCGGCGAGGGCCTCGCAGCGTTCAGCGCGCAAGAAGACCCGCAGGGCGCCGTGTGGGTCATCACGTCTCAGGGGGTGTTTCGGGCCACTGTCGCGGGACTGGAGCAACTGACCACGCGCAACCAAAATCGTTATGTCTACGCCGATCGGGATGGCGACTTGTGGATCGGCACCAACGGAGACGGTCTCTTCAGATTCAAGGACCGCGCTGTCCGAATGTTTACGACCGCCGACGGGTTGCCGAATAACGTGATGATGACCGTACTGGCGAGCCACCAAGGCAGGCTTTGGGCCGGCGCCAATTGCGGTGGGCTCTCCTGGTTGGATGGAAAGCGCTTCAGGACTTACAGCGAGAAGGACGGGCTTACCAACTCCTGCGTATGGGCGCTTGCCGAGGACGCTAACAACGACCTGTGGGTGGGGACATGGGGAGGAGGACTGTTTCGTTTCAGAGAAGGCCATTTTACTCAGTATTCGATAGCCCAAGGGCTGAGGAGCGACATTGTACGGTCCATTCTCGCCGCGCATGACGGTTCGCTGTGGCTTGCAACCAGCGACGGCTTGAGCGTGATGAGGAACGGACATTTCCGGAATTACACGACGGCTGATGGGTTGTCCACAAATAGTGTGATCGCTGTGTACCAGGATCGCCGAGGTGTACTCTGGGCCGGAACGAGCGGGGGCATCGATCGATTGACGGGCGACCGTTTTGTGCCGCTTTCGTCCGCCCTCGAAATATTAGACCCCCACTATTTGAGCCTCAGCGAAGGACCTTTCGGCGACCTCTATGCGTTCTCCGCACCGAAGGGGATTAGCCGGATCGAGGGCAATCAGCTTCTTCCGATGAGCACAGAGCTCGATCTGATGAGCATGGCGGAATTCCAGCGGCGGGATCTGTGGTTCAGCGGGGGAAACGGCATTTTCCGAGTTGCGGCAGCAGACCTACGCCGGTTATGGCAGGATCGCAGCGCCCCTCTCGATTACACCTCATTCGGCCGCGCCGACGGCTTGAACTCACCGCAATGCAGCATTGGCGCTCCCAACATGACGATTACCCGGGATGGCAAGCTCTGGGTGGCGACTGTCCAGGGGTTGGCACTGCTTGATCTGCCGCGGCTGCGGGGTACGAGACACGCACCGACGATCTTCGTGGAAGAAGTCACGGTGGGGCAAAAGAAACAGCCCGTCCACCATGAGCTGGTGTTGCCCCCGGGCACGCACCATCTGGAGGTCAAGTTCGACTCCGTGGAATTCATATCACCGGAAAAGAACCGTTTCCAATACAAGCTGGACGGGGTCGATGGGCTGTGGCTGGACGCCGACACAACACGCACCGCTGTATACAATAGCATTCCGGTTGGCGCTCATTTCCTTCACATTCGTGGCTGCAACCGCGACGGCGTTTGGGACCGTACCGGCACCGTCTACAAGGTCACTCAGCTTCCATTCTTTTACGAGACGAATGTGTTTAGGGTGGCTGTCCTAGCCGGTGTCTCTTTGTTGCTCTGGGGGCTGTACCGCGTGCGGGTCCATCGAATCGCGAGGGAGTTCAACGTGCGCCTGGAAGAGCGGGTCGACGAGCGCACGCGCATCGCCCGCGAGCTACACGACACGCTCCTGCAGAGCTTTCAGGGTTCACTGTTCCAAATGCAGGCGGCTCGCAACCTTCTTTTGCGGCGCCCCGAGCAAGCAGTTCGAACTCTCGATGACGCTGTCACCATGGCGGAGGGAGCGATCGGCGAAAGCCGGGATGCCATTCAAGACTTACGTTCCCAGCCGACAGTTCAGGGCGATTTGGCACAGTTGTTGACCGTCACGGGTCAAGATCTGGCGCGCTCCCAGGAAGGGGACGGGAGTCCGGTGATCTTCCGCCTGACAGTAGAAGGGGAGCGGCAGGATTTGGACCCGCTCCTCCAGGATGAGGCTTACCGGATCGCCCGCGAGTTACTACGCAATGCTTTCCGGCACGCACACGCCCGCCACATCGAAGCTGAAATTCGGTACGAAGATCACCTGTTTCGGATGCGTATTCGCGATGATGGAACAGGCATCGATCCCGATACCCTTAAGGCAGGTGGGCGCCCCGGACACTTCGGTTTGCCGGGTATGCGTGAACGTGCGAAACGAATCGGCGCCCAATTGAATTTCTGGAGCAGAGCTGGCGCGGGCACGGAGGTGGAGCTGAGCATCCCATCCTCAGTCGCGTACGGGGGAATTCGCCGTAAGGCCCGTTTTCAGCTACTTCGCAAAAAAAAGGCGGACTCGTGACCAGCGATACCAAGCTGATTCGGATTCTCACTGCCGACGACCCATGCTATTCTCCGCCATGGCATACCGTCGCTGGTCAAGGCCGAATCCGACATGGAGCTGGTCGCGCAAACTCGACCGTACGGGAAACAATCGAGCAAATTCCAGCTAACATCAGCCAGACGTAACATTAATGAATCTCCCAATGCCCGATACGAGCGGTATCAGAGGCTAGGATCGCCATTCGCAGTGAATCCCCCATCGCCGGATCACTCTCGCGAAACTGAGAGCTAACGACCGAACCCACGCGGTCACCATTGGGCTCACGCGAGGCATCATTGAACTGTAAATCCCACTAAAGTGGACTAGCGAGGGGCCAGTTTCGTGGGTTCCCACTTGCTTTCTAGTTCCTTACGCTGTAAACAGGACCATTGTGCATGCAACGGCTGTTTTCGACCTTCGCTGACGGTTGGCCCGGTCGGGGGCTCCTGCTGCAACGGCTTCTCGCCGGAGGAGCACTAGTTTATTGTGGGGTCAGCTCAGTGACCGCGGCGCCTCATTTGGAGATCGCCGCGCCGCAGATTTTGGGAGCCGCCGCCGGGGCCCTTCTTCTCGCCGGGTTGTGGACGCCCCTGGCGGGAGCGGTGACAGCCATCGTAGAGGCGTGGATCGCTTTCTCCCACGCCCGCCACCCATGGATGCCGCTAACATTGGCGGTTCTGGGGGCCAGCTTAGCGATGATCGGCCCTGGCGCTTGGTCCCTCGATGCGCGAATGTTTGGCAGGAGACAGATCAATCCGCCTCTCTAGGGGCCTGTTGGTCATCAACATCAGATCAGCAAACAGAACCAACGGCTTAGTGTGGATTTTGAATGACCATTAACGGTCGGCAAGTAGCATCGCAGGGATGAGGACTTTGATGTCGGCTCTCTTGGCATATGTTTCGGCATTCGTGATCTTGCGTCACCACCTAGCAACGGAAGCAGTCGCGATCCGTTCATCGGGCCAAGCCATTTCTTCAGTGCCCGTTTCACATGAAGCGCACCTCGTTTCTGCTCAAGATTAAAGACACCAGAGTCTACGTCTGAACCGCTTCGCCGAATACGCGCAGGAAATTCCCGCCGCCGATTTTTCCGATCTCATCCGGGGTGAAGCCAGTCTTAACCATCGCATCGACAACGACGCAGTAGAACCCGGCTGTTTGATCCTGCCATGCCTGATTGGTACGTTCGCCGACGTGCGGATGCTGTTGACCGGGGCGAGGGCCGCCGGGGCGGCTGCTGGGCTGGGTGAGTTTGGTATCCGTGCCGATGCACACGTGATCGACACCGATGACCTCGACCAGCGCCCGAACATTCCGCGCATACTCCAACGGGGTATCGGCCAGATGCGTCCAGACGCCGACCAAGCCCCCGGCATCGGCGACCATTCTGGCCTGCTCTTTGCCGATGAGTCTTGGGCGCATCATCTGCGCCATGGACGGATTACTTCCCAACTGAGTAGCAAGGCCGGTATGGGAGACGATGACTGGCCGCGTCGTGATCTTGAGCGCGGCTCGCGTGGTTTCCACATCGGCGTGGGCAAGATCGATGAGGATGCCCAGCCGATTACATTCCTTGATGACGACTGCTCCAAATGAGGTCAATCCGCCATAACGCGGAGGATTGGTGTAAACATCGCCCAACGGCATGGAAGCGTCGCTGTCGTGAAGCAGCCCAAAGTGCCGCAAACCTCGTTTATAGGCCTCTTCCACCCGCTCAAGATGGCCTTGAAGGAAGTGGCCGCCTTCGACCGCCTGGATGACCGTTGGCTGGCCATTCCTATGGGAAGTGCGGACGTCAGCCGGCGTGAGTGAACGCTTCATGCCGTTGCGCTCCAACTGCCGATCCATAGATGCCAGCCCTTTGAGAAAGCGGTCGTAAGCATCGCCGGGTTGGTAGTCGGTCGCAAAGGTCATGCAAATGGCTGAGAGATCCGAACGCTTCATCTCGCCTTTCAGATCGATGTCGGGACCGGGCATGTCGGCGGCGGTGAGCGGAACGTCGATATGATTATGGGTGTCGATCCCGATCGTCTTGGCAACGATGTCGGCCACCCGCGGATCAGTCACATCAGCCGCCCACGCTGAACGCGAGCGCAGCATGATCGCAGCGCCTGCTATAGCGGCCGTGGAAAGAAAGTGTCGCCTCGAACAGTTTGCCTGAAACTCCATCACAGCTTCCCGATCAACGTTCGCTCGAACACGTCGCATCCACTGGATTGATCCGGTGGCCGCACGCATCACCATTCTCATCATAGTCACCGAGGCTCGCCAAGCGTTTCGGGGTGAAGTATGTGGCTGCCAGAGTCATGTGGGTCGCGTCATTTGTGATCGGTCTCGGTGACTCAGGGTTGCAAATCGGCCGTTGCCGGAAGCCTTATTGTCTTGTGTGCCGACCGGTCCTCAACGATAATCTGGTGATTTTCGATATGCACGTCGTCTACTTTCTGCAGACCTTGGGGAACGAGCGTGTAGAACACGAGGAATCGGCTAGTAATTTTAGAGTGCGCGGGCAGCCAGCGATAAGTCGGCACACCGAACATTGCGCCGGTGCTCACAGCCTCGCGCCTGGAGACGTCAAACGGCTGAGTGCCGAATTCCATACCACGGGCGAATTTTCCGGTAGCGGGATAGTTGCCCCAATACTGCAGCCACGGGTATTCCGCTCGTTTGAATATATATCCGAGCAGCAGACCCTTCTTCGCGTTCAGGGCGGTAGCCCACTCCAGGTCGCGGTTAGAGTCCATAAGCGTCGTTGCGTGGTCGAGATAACCTGCATTGTCCGGGGTCTGGCGCAGATCAACGGCTTCTCCGTGCAGACCTGGGGCAAGCGGCCAGGTGAAGTCTTGGCCGGATGTCAGGCGGCGACTGGTTCGGCCGTTAAGAAGCTCGTCATAGGGCCGGGTGCGCGACTGTGAGCCGGATAGATCCACCACGGTTGCGCCGGATTCGAGAAAAGGTGAGCCTATAGTGGCATGCTCGGCCCAGTTCACCGGGCGATCGAACCCGAGTTCGTTGTCAAGTTCGCTCTCGACTAAGACGACGCTTTCGCCGTCATGAACTCGAAAGGTTCGGGTGAAGACTTCCTCGACAATGGGAAGTTTTGCTCGCATAGTGACGGACGCGATTGCGCCTTCCCGTTTCGACTCGGCTTCAAATATCTGCCTGTGGGCCTCGCCGTGCATCGGCAGTCCCGCCGCTTTCTCCTCGGGCGAAACGGGCCCGAATCCGTCGACGCAAACGAAGAGACCGGCGCCACCGTCGTAATGCGCCGGCTGACCCAACTCTCTTGCCATTCGCATTGGATTCCAGAGGGGATTAAGCTTTTCCGGATCGGCCTTGAGTACGATGCTGGCGAGGGTGCTGCCTTCCATCATTAATCTCAGTTCCAACTTGTCACTCGAGAGCGCGACCGCAGGATAGCCTTCGAAGGTGGTGGTCTGCGCCGCTCCAATCGCACCGAAAGATGATGATAAGGAGAGAAGAGCAAAGAGCTTTATCCAAGACACGCAAGAGAGGGTATCAAACGTCGGTTTGCCGCGACTCCGGCAGGGTCGAATGGTGTACCCAGTTGAAGACTTGGCTCCAGATCAGCTTCACTAGGAACCGAAACGGCTACAGAGGCTGGATAGGTCCTCACAAGCACCGTTGCGGCGGGGCAATCGAGTAGTCGCCACGGTTTTATTACCTTCTCATCAAAATGCCCCCACGTCTCCGGATCACCTAGACCTCCAGGCACGATATTGCAGCTTCACCTGATTCATGCTATTTTTGGCAGTCGCAATTCTGACGTGTTTTCCCGAATGGTAAGAATTATGCAACAAAAACCCGCCCTTATCTATATTCTGTCGTCCTGTTTTGTTTTTAGCGGAATGGCCGCAGCGCAATCCGCACCCCGGACATTGATTACGCAGATAGTCGATGAAAGCAAGCTGATCACCCTGCGCGGGAACACTTCGCCGAAGGCGATCCCGAGCAATGATCGCGGCCCGGTGGCGGGCAGCATGCCTCTGCAGCATCTTTGGTTACAGCTGAGACGGTCGCCGGAACAGCAGGCCGCGCTCGATGCCTACACGGAACAAGTATCCGACCCGAACGCTACGAATTATCACAAGTGGCTGACGGCGGCGCAATTCGGCCAGCAGTTTGGGCTGGACCAAGCGGATATCAACACGATTTCTGAATGGCTCGTATCGCAAGGTTTGAAAGTGGAAAGCGTCGCGCCGAATCGCACGCTGATCACTTTTTCCGGGACGGCGGCCCAGGTCGGCAAAGCATTTCATACCAGCATCCATCAGCTGACTGTCAATGGACAGGCCCATTTTTCAAATATGTCGGATCCGCAGATACCGGCAGCCCTGGCGGCGGCGGTGACGGGGGTGGTGAAGCTGAACAACTTCATGCCGCATCCCCTGCACACGATGGTGGCGTCGAAGCCGAATTTTTCGGATGGTGTTGGCGATTTTGTTGTCACGCCTCAGGACTTAGCGACGATTTACAATTTCAATCCGCTTTTTCAGGCCGGCTACACGGGTCGGGGCCAGACCGTTGTGGCAATAGAAGACTCCGATGTCTATAGCTCCTCAGACTGGACGCAGTTTCGCAAGCTGTTTGGGTTAACCCGTCCTTATGTTTTTGGCTCGTTTTCGGAGATTCATCCGTCGAGCAGTTCACTAGCCTGCGACGATCCCGGAGTAGTGAGTGGCGACCACAGCCTTGAAGCGATAATAGACGCGCAATGGGCGAGCGCCGCCGCTCCGAATGCCAATATTGTGCTG
>DATAYL010000351.1:0-5700 GCA_036272575.1 Bryobacteraceae bacterium
GTTTCCACAGGAGATGGACGTTGCACTCATTGACTCCACGGCAGCCTTCAGCCAGCACCAAAGCGCCACTCGCAACAGTATTGGACCGCGCTACTTCTCGACATTGGGCATTCCGCTGCGCGCCGGCCGCGAGTTCGACGCCCGGGACACCGCAGGGTCACCCAAAACCATCATCCTCGGCGAATCGCTCGCGCGCAAGATATTCAAGAATGAGAACCCTCTCGGCCGGAGCGTGACTCTCTTCAACGGTCTCGAGCCAAACTGGCTGGCTACAGTTGTTGGCGTTGCCGCGGATTATCATCAGTCCTGGCATCACGCCGGGGGCTTGGTGCTTTATACGCCGGCCCAGCAAATTAGCAGCCCCCGCGTGATGACTTATTATGTTCGGACAGCGGGGCCACCGCTCCCGGAACAGCAAATCCGTCATGTTGTGCGCCAACTCGCGCCCTCTCTGGCGGCCTTTGACATTGCCACCATGGAATCGCGGATGGCAGCGTTCGCAGCGAGCGAGCGCGCGCTCGCCATTTTAGTCGGAGCGTTTGCCGTACTCGCTCTTGTAATCGCTCTGGTCGGCGTTTATGGCGTTGTCTCTTATGGAGCCTCTCTGCGCACGGCTGAATTCGGTATGAGAATTGCTCTCGGCGCAACGCCGGCTCACATCACTTGGATCGTTTTGCGCGAAGCAGTACTGATACTCACAAGCGGGCTGTTGCTTGCCGGGCCGCTCACCTGGTTCTGCCTGACCCTCATTCGCCATCAACTCAACGGCGTGGCGGTCCGTGATCCGGCAATCTATCTGGTGGCCGGGCCCTGCTCGGAACGTGCTCTCTTTTGGCCGCTCTTTGGCCGGCACGCCGGGCCGCCCGCATCAGCATCGGAGCAGCCCTCCGTAAGTACTAGGTTGCAAACGAACATACCGAAACGTTATTGTTTTAGATACTGCGTCTCGAAGCTGTATTTAGGACCAGGAGGATCACGTAAATGGCGGCAACTGTCTGGAAGGGCTACATTACCTTTGGCCTGATCACGATTCCGGTCCGGCTTTTTGCAGCCGCCCGGACCGAGCGTGTCAGCTTCAACCAGATCCATGGCGTATGTGGCAGCCGCATTAAGCAGCAGACGTTTTGCCCTCGCTGCGAGCGCGTCGTCGAACGCAATGAGCTTGTCAAAGGCTATGAAGTTGAGAAAGATCGTTACGTCATCGTCAATGACGAAGACATAAAAAACGTCGCGCCTCCTTCCAGCGACAATATGGAGATCCTCGAGTTCGTCAAGGCCGAAGGCATCGACCCGATTTATTTCGACGCCTCCTATTTCATGGTTCCGGAAGACGCCGGCAAGAAAGCTTATCACCTGCTTCTGGAGACCATGCGCAAGTCAGGCTATAGCGCGATTGCCAAAATCGCCATGCATCAGCGCGAGTTCACTGTCGTTATTCGCCCGCACTCCGACGGTCTTCTCCTGCACACCATGTTTTATGCCGAAGAGGTTCGTGAAGTTCCGGAGTTCCGACGCGATACTTCCGTCACGGTGAAACCGCAGGAGATTGAGTTGGCTGAGCGCCTCGTTGAAGGACTCGCAACCGATTTCGACGCCAGCAAGTATCACGACGAATACCAGGGGCGCATGAAAACTATGCTCGAAGCCAAACGCGAAGGTCAGTCAATCGAAGAGCCTTCGCCGAAGAAACGCGCTCCGGTGATCGACCTCATGCAGGCTCTGCAAAAGAGCTTGGGTGAACTTCCCAGGAAGCCTGCCGCAACCACTACCCAGAGCCAGGCCTCCAGTGAAACCCCATCGAAACCAGCGGCGTCTCCCCGCCGCAAACGGGCCGCAAGCGGCTGATGAGAGCATGAGCTCTCGCCGTCTGCTGCTCCTACTGCTTCTTTGTCTTCCCCAAGTTCGAGCGCAAGAACAAATCGTCATCGACACGCAGGCCAAAGCCAATCCGTTTCCGCATTTCTGGGAAACAATGTTTGGCTCCGGCCGAGCGATTCTAGCCCTCCGCGATGGTTATCGCTCCGATCTTCGCGCAGTAAAGGCCATCACCGGTTTCCAATACGTGCGCTTTCACGGCATTCTCGATGACGAAGTGGGCGTTTACACCGAGGATGAACACGGCAACGCTGTTTACAATTTCGCCTACGTCGATCAGATCTACGACGGCCTGCTGAAGAACGGCGTCCGTCCAGTCGTTGAAATCAGCTTCATGCCGAAGAAGCTGGCCTTCAATCCCGACGCCCTTCATCCCTTCTGGTACAAGCCTAACGTCTCCCCACCGAAGAGCTGGGAAAAATGGGATGCGCTCATGACTGCTCTCGGCCAGCAGCTGATCGCCCGTTATGGGGTGACCGAAGTCGCACGTTGGTACTTTGAGGTCTGGAACGAGCCCAACATTGATTTCTGGAATGGCATTCCGCGACAGGGCAGTTACTTCGAGCTCTATTCACACACTGCGCGCGCACTCAAACGGGCGTCGCCGCAACTGCGCGTCGGTGGACCTGCAACCGCAGCCGCATCCTGGATTCCTGCCTTCCTCAAATACACCTCGGTCAACCACGTTCCGGTCGATTTTATTTCGAGCCATGGCTACGCCGACGATACGGTTGAAAACCTTTTCGGCACCAATGAGGCTATCGCCGAAGATGACAGAGTCGGGCGCGCTGTCGCCAAAGTACACAGGCAGATTGCGGAATCAGCGATACCGAACCTGCCTCTCCTTTGGACCGAATGGAACGTCCCAGGCAAGGACCAGGTCCGCGACACGTCCTATGTCGGACCCGCGCTGGCCCGCACCATCAGCCAGTGCGACGGCTTAGTGAGCGCACTCTCATTCTGGACCTTCTCCGACGTTTTTGAAGAAGGCGGCCCGATTCCTGAGCCCTTTGAAGGACACTTTGGGTTGCGGGCGGAATACGGAATCAATAAACCGAGCTTCTATGATTTCGCGCTCCTCCATCGCTTGGGGAACGAACGTCTAGCCAATCCAAGTGAGAACGCTATCGTCACTCGCCGTGCTGATGGAACACTGGTTGCCGCTCTGTGGAACTTAGTGGACCCCGGCCAGACCAGCCGTGATCAACGCATTCACTTGGTCTTCAAGAACGCTGTCCACCATGAGGCTGTCGCGATCAGCCGCGTGGATAACGAGCACGGCAACACCCTCGCCGCTTACCGCGCGATGGGCAGCCCGCACTATCCTTCCGAGGAACAAGTCGCCAGACTCAATGCGACGACCGCTCTTCCGCTTCCCGAGCAACGCTATCTCGCGGGCAATGAACTCGATGTTGAACTCGAGCCGAATGCGCTCGTTCTAATCGAAATGCCGGGCAAGCGCTAATAGCCGGGTTAAGGTTGCCTGAGTATCGCGCTGCTGGTAATAACGCCATGGCCGCTGCATGTCCGGGTATGCTAAAAGCTCCGCCGATGATTAGTCCGAAGTCCAGCCAATCGCCACCGCGCCTGCTCTCACTAGATGCATTTCGAGGAGCCACCATGCTGCTCATGGTTTTGGTCAACAATGCCGGCGGCTCGCAATCTTACGCACCACTCGAACATTCGGCCTGGAATGGCTGGACGTTAACCGACACGGTGTTCCCCTCTTTTCTGTGGATCGTAGGCGTGGCAATCACTCTGTCGCTCGGAAAACGGCTACAACTCGGCGACAAGCCGGCGCAACTGCTGCCCAAAATCCTGCGCCGATCGGCAATTTTGTATGTGCTCGGATTGCTCGTTTACGCGTTCCCAAACTTGAGCCTGTCTCACCAGCGTCTGCTCGGCGTATTGCAGCGCATCGCCATTTGTTACCTGGCGGCTTCTCTGATCTATCTATTCTGTGGCGTGCGCGGTCAAGTCGTTTGGTTGATCTCTCTGTTTGCGGCCTACTGGCTCATGATGACGCTCATCCCGGTACCAGGCTTCGGACCGGGCCGCCTCGACGTAGATGGAAATCTTGCGCATTACGTAGACCGCATCGTGCTCGGAACGCACAACTACGCTGACACGAGAACCTGGGATCCCGAAGGCATCATCAGCACTCTCCCCGCCATCGGCACCACTCTGCTCGGTATACTTGCCGGTCAAATTTTGCGGTTGGATCTGCCGCTGCGCTCACGCCAGTACCGGCTTCTCATCGCCGGCGGGTGTCTGATCGCTCTTGCCTATTTCTGCAACTTCTGGCTGCCCATTAACAAGAAGCTCTGGACTGTTTCCTTCGCGTTGCTGATGGCCGGCCTCGATTTCGTCGTGCTCCCCGCCTTCATCTGGTTCATTGATGAGAAAGGCATCCGAAAGCCGATTGAGCCTTTTATCATCACAGGCATGAATGCAATCACCGTTTACCTGGCCTCAGAGTTTTTCTCCGAATTTCTGGACAGAACGGACTTACATGATCGCATTTACACGAGACTTTTCGCGCCTCTCGCATCTCCGATGAATGCCTCGCTGCTCTGGGCGCTAGCGTTTACCGCGCTGATGTATTTACTCGCTTATCTGCTGTACCGGCGCCGGTGGTTCATTCGGATTTGACGAGCCAATTGTATTGTTCTTTCGTTAACGGCACAACCGAAAGACGGCCCTGAGTCACTAGCGGCGAATCGGCGAAAAGCTTAGTCTCTTTGATTGCCGCAAGCGTCATCGGCTGAGCGATGGCTTTGCCTACTTTGATTCGCACTTCGGGCGTTTTCGGGTTTTGGATGTTAACCTTTTCGACGGTTGCGGTGCCCACTGCGCGCCGTTCGTCGCCTGTGTGGTAAATAATCAGCGCGTCAGCGGGCTTCATTTCGCGCAAATGCTTTACTGCGGTCGGGTTTGTCACGCCATCCCACACGGTCTCTTTGTCACGTGCAAGGTCCTCAAAGGAATACGCTTCGGGCTCGGTTTTAAGCAGATAGGGCATGAGTTTTTCCCGTCTATGAAAAAGGGCGATTCAGGGTATTTTCCTGAACCGCCCCAGACTTCAATACCTAGGTTCTTAGTGGTGGCCGCCGCCCCCACCGCCGCCGGCGCTTCCGCCACCCCCACTGTGGCCGCCAGCAGCGCTCGCGCCGCTAAAGCCACCGGAGGAGTGGCCCGCTCCCGAACTGGCGAAACCGCTGCCGCCCGAACCAGCCGGAGCACTTCCGTGGGATCCGGACGAACCCGCTCGTCCTGCGCCCGAGAACATCGCACTAGCATGCCCGGCGGAAACAACTCCGCCATTACCGGTCCGGAAACCGCTGGAGGCAAAACTTCTGGCGGCCGCCGTGCGAGCCGCCTGGCTACTGGCCAAGGAATTCGAGAATTGACCGACCGCGGGCGGATGTCCCGGGTTCACGGGTACCGCAGCAGTCGTGGTACGTCCAGGAACCGTCACCGTTCCCACGGGGTTCTTCCTATTAAGTACACCATTCCGATTGACGATTGCTCCGCCACCTCCGTAGCCATAACCGCCGCCGTAAATCGGCGCGTATACCACCGGCGCGTAAGCCACCAGTCCGGGTCCGTAGAAACCGTAGCCAAACGGGCTGAAAAATGCTGCGTTACCTGGCAGCCAGGCCCAGCTGTTCATCCCGCCGTTCCACATCCAACCCGGGTTGGCAAATCCGCTAAAGCCGTAGCCGCCCCAGGCTCCTCCGTAACTCGACAGGTCCACATCCTTCGCGGCCTGGAAACTGGAAGCGGCATTATATTCGGCGCGCACGTTGCTCCAGGCGTATAGAT